>DATFDV010000263.1:0-2326 GCA_035251855.1 Burkholderiales bacterium
CATCGGCGACACGATCCGCGTCTCGCTCACGCCCGAGCCGGGCGGCGAGCGCACGCGCGAAGTGCAGGTGGCGCAGGAAATCCTGCAGACCATGGGCCTGCGCGCGTTCACGCCGATGGTCAGCGCCTGCCCGGGCTGCGGACGCACCACCAGCACCGTGTTCCAGGAACTGGCAGACAAGATCCAGACCTATCTGCGCGAGCAGATGCCGATCTGGAGACAAACCCACCCTGGCGTGGAAGAGATGCGCGTCGCCGTGATGGGATGCGTGGTCAACGGACCCGGCGAGTCGAAGCACGCCCACATCGGCATCAGCCTGCCGGGCACCGGCGAGGTGCCGGTGGCGCCCGTGTACGTCGACGGCAAGAAGACCGTGACGCTCAAGGGCGCGCGCATCGCCGAGGAGTTTCAAGCCATTGTTGATGCGTATGTGGACCAACGATACGGCTCGGGCCGTTCCTCTCCCTCCATCAAAGAAATCCCGATCAAAGCGCTTTGATGGTGCAGAAAGTAAAGCCAACCCTGCTGCGGGGCTTCGACCAGGAGTACCTGCCCCAGGACCAGCTGCACTTCAACCGCCTGGTCGACATCATCCGGCGCAATTTCGAGCTCTACGGCTTCCTGCCGATCGAGACGCCGTCGGCCGAGCGCCGCGAGGTGCTGACCTCGAAGGGCGGGGTGGAGAAGGAGATCTACGCGCTCACGCGGCTGGCCGAGGCGGACGACGACGAGGCGGCCAGCAAGGGCGCGCTGCGCTTCGACCTGACGGTGCCGCTCGCGCGCTACGTCGCGATGCGCGAGCGCGAGCTCGCCTTCCCGTTCCGCCGCTACCAGATCCAGCGCGTCTGGCGCGGCGAGACCCCGCAGGCGCGCAAGGGCCGCTTCCGGGAGTTCTACCAGTGCGACATCGACATCATCGGCCGCGAGAAGCTCTCCTACCTCGCCGAGGCCGAGATCCCGAGCGTGATCTACAGCGTGTTCAGCGAAATGGCGATCGGCGAGTTCCGCATCCGCATCAACAACCGGAAAGTGCTGCGCGGGCTGCTGCACGAGTTCGACGTACCCGAGGAAAAGGCCGCGGCCGTGCTGCGAACCCTCGACAAAGTGGAAAAGGAAGACGCGGCCAAAATCCGCCAGGATCTCGAGCGCGACGGCATGCCAGGCGCATCGGCCGGTCGCCTTTTCGAAATGATTTCCACCAAACGCAATACCGACGAAACACTGCGCGCGCTGGCTGACGTAGAGAACGACATCGCCCGCCAGGGCCTGGAAGAGCTGCGCAGCATCGTCACGGCGATCCGCCAGTTCGGCGTGCCGGACACCGCGTTTGCCGTGGACCTGGGCGTGGTGCGCGGCCTGGATTACTACACCGGCACCATCTACGAGACCACGCTGGTCGGCGCGCCGGAGCTCGGCAGCATCTGCTCGGGCGGACGCTACGACGACCTGGCGAGCTACTTCACCGATACGCGCCTGCCGGGCGTGGGCATCTCGATCGGCCTGACGCGCCTGTTCTCGCGCCTCAAGGACGCCGGGCTGCTGCAGCCGCTGCCCCGCTCGCCGGCCGAAGTCCTCGTCACGACGATGGACCCGCGCTATCTCGATCGATATCTTTCGATGGCGCGGCGGCTGCGGGAAGCCGGCGTCAATACCGAGGTGTATCTGGAAACGGCGAAGCTGGGCAACCAGCTGACCTACGCCGACCGCAAGGGATTCCGCATCGCGCTCATCGCCGGCGAGAACGAGTTCACGAAGGACGCGGTGCAGCTGAAGAACCTGGCCGCAAAGAGCGCGCGCGACGTGCCGATCGGCGAGCTGGTGCAGGCGGTGCAAACCACATTGAAGAACGCGACTTAAATGGCCCTCGATCTCGAAGAGCAGGAACAGCTGGCCGAGCTGAAAGCTTGGTGGAAGCAGCACGGCAACCTGATTGTCGCCACGGTGCTCGCCGCTGCGCTGGCGTTCGCCGGCTGGCAGGGCTGGCGCTGGTACCAGGCCGGCCAGGCGGCGGAGGCCGCCGGCCTCTATGAATCGCTGGCCCGCGCGGCGCAGGCGGGCGACGCGAAGGCGCTGCGCGACGCCACTGGCTCGCTGATCGAGAGCTACCCGCGCACCCTCTATGCGGCGATGGGCGCCCTGGTCGCCGCGCGCTTCCATTTCGACCGCAACGATCTCAAGTCGGCCAAGACGCAGCTCGAGTGGGTCATCGAGCGCTCGCCGTCGGAGGATTTCAAGGACGTGGCGCGCCTGCGCCTGGCCGCGGTCCTGCTCGACGAGAAGAACCACGACGAGGCACTGAAGGTGCTGGAGGCAAAGCACGGCGCCG
>DATFDV010000264.1:0-9380 GCA_035251855.1 Burkholderiales bacterium
GCCGATCAGGCTGCCGCGCCCGATGCGCGCGCCGTTGAGGATCACGCTGTTGATGCCGATCAGGGTGCCTTCGCCGATGGTGCAGCCATGCAGCATCACCTTGTGGCCGATGCTGACCCGCGGCTCGAGCGTCATCGGAAACCCCGGATCGACGTGCAGCACCGAGGCGTCCTGGATGTTGCAGTCCTCGCCGATCACGATGCGGTCGTTCTCCGCGCGGATCACGACCTTGAACCAGACGTTGACGTTGTTATGCAGCGTGATGTCGCCGACCAGGGTTGCATCGTGCGCGACGTAATGATGGTTGCCGAGCAGCGCGGGGCGCCGCTCGCCGAGTGAGAAAAGGGGCATGGGGCTATCATAAACCAGTGAAAATCATCGTTCTCGGCGCCGGCGTGGTCGGTGTCACCGGCGCCTGGTACCTCGCCGAGGCCGGCCACGAGGTCACCGTCATCGAGCGGCGCGAGGCCGCCGGCCTGGAGACCTCGTTCGCCAACGGCGGGCAGATCTCCGCGGGGCACGCCGAGCCCTGGGCCAAGCCCTCGGTGGTACCGAAAATTCTGCGCTGGCTGGGGCGCGAGGACGCACCGCTGCTGTTCCGCCCGCGGGCCGACCCCGCGCAATGGGAATGGGCCCTGCGCTTCCTGCTCGAGTGTTTCCCGGGCCGTTTCCAGCGGCACAGCCGCACGCTTGCCGGCCTGGCGGGCCACAGCCTCGAATGCCTGCGCGCGCTGCGCGCGCAACTCGCCATCCGCTACGACCACCTCGAGCGCGGCATCCTGCAATTCGCCACCAACGAGCCCGATCTCGAGGCGCTCACCCGCCACGCGGAAGCCGTGCGCCAGCTCGGCATCCGCCGCGAAGTGAAGACGGCCGCAGAATGCTTCGCGCTGGAGCCGGCACTGCGCGGCTCGCGCGACCGGGTGCTGGGCGGCGTCTACAACCCGAAGGATGAATCGGGCGATGCACACCGGTTTACCGTCGAGTTGGCACGGCATGCGGCTGCACGTGGTGTGGTCTTTCGTTTCAACAACAGTGTCCGGTCCATCGAGGCGACCGGAGGGCAGGTGGGTGCCGTGCGGTTGGGCAACGGTGAAACCCTGGCCGCTGATGCCTACGTTGTTTCACTCGGAAGCTACAGCCCGCTGCTATTAGCCCCGCTGGGCATCCGCATCCCGGTGTATCCGCTGAAGGGCTACTCGATCACGCTGCCGCTTGGCCCGCTCGAAGCGGCAGCAGCGCCTACCGCGAGCCTGAGCGACGAAGCCTTCAAGGTCGTGATTTCGCGGCTCGGCAACCGGTTGCGCGCCGCGGGGACTGCCGAGCTCACCGGCTACGACACCACGGTCAACGCCGCTCGCTGCGCGGCGATCGCGGCTCGCATCCGCGAGCTCTTTCCGGCGCTCAGCGGCGTGACCGCCGTCGACACCTGGGCCGGCCTGCGGCCGGCGACGCCCAACAATGTGCCGGTCATCGGCAGGACCAAGCTGAACAATCTTTTCCTCAATACCGGGCATGGCACGCTCGGCTGGACCTTGGCCTGCGGCTCGGCAAGCGTGCTGGCGGACCTGGTTTCCAAGCGGCAGCCGCAGGTCGCTTTTGCCTTCACATGAGGCAAAGCGAATCGGTATTTCTCCAGATCCGCGGCCTGCGTTATCACGTGAGGCACTGGCGCTCTGCGAGTGCGCGGAAGATGGTGCTGCTGCACGGATGGATGGATGTTTCGGCCTCCTTCCAGTTCATGGTGGACGCGCTGCGGGCCGACTGGGACGTGTACGCGCCGGACTGGCGAGGCTATGGCCTGACGGATTGGGGCAAAGCCGACTGCTATTGGTTTCCCGACTACATCGCCGACCTGGATGCCTTGCTCGAACATATCCAGGCGGCCGCGCCGGTTAATCTTGTCGGCCACAGCCTCGGCGGCAACGTCGGCGCGCTGTACGCAGGCGTGCGTCCGCAGCGCATCGCCCGCTTCGTGAACCTGGAGGGCTTCGGCATGGCGCCGACGCGCGCGGAGCAGGCGCCCGAGCGGTACGCGCGCTGGCTGGAGGAGCTGCGCGAGCCGCCCGGCCTGCGGCCGTATGAGAACTTCGCGGTGCTCGCCGATCGCCTGCAAGCCGGGAATAAAAGACTGACGCGGGACAAAGCGGAATTCCTCGCACGCCATTGGGGTCAGGAAGTGGCCGGCAAAGGCATCGTGCTGCGCGGGGATCCGGCGCACAAGATCGTCAATCCGGTGCTGTACCGCTACGAGGAAGTGCGAGCCTGCTGGCAGAAAGTGCGCGCGCCGGTGTTGTGGGTGCAGGGCGCGGAGTCTGAAACAGCCAGCCGGCTGCACCTCGACGCGGCGCAGATCGCGGAGCGCCGTGCAGCCTTCCCGGATGTGAAGGAGGTGAGCGTGCCCGAGGCTGGCCACATGCTGCACCACGACCAGCCCGAAGCAGTGGCGCGCCTGGTGGAGGACTTCGTGGCGGGCTGATGGCGCAATTCTTCTCGATCCACCCGACGCATCCGCAGAAGCGCCTGGTTCGCCAGGCGGCGGACATCGTGCGCCGCGGCGGGGTGATCGCCTATCCGACCGATTCGTGCTACGCGCTTGGCTGCGACCGCGGCAACGCGCGCGGGCTCGAGCGCCTGCGCCGCATCCGCGCCATCGACGAGCGCCACCACCTGACGCTCATGTGCCGCGACCTCGCCGAGATGGCCAAGTACGCGATCGTGAACGACGCGCAATTCCAGCTGATCAAGAGCGCTACCCCGGGGAGCTACACCTTCATTCTGCGTGCGCGCCGCGAAGTGCCGCGGCGCCTGACGCGCAAGAAGACCATCGGCGTGCGCGTTCCCGGCCATCCCGTGGCGCACGCGCTGCTCGCCGAGCTCGACCAGCCGATGCTGTCAAGCACTTTGCTGCTGCCGGGGGACGCAGCGCCGCTCTCCGAGCCCGAGGACATCCGCCGGCGGCTCGAGAACGCGCTCGACCTGGTCATCGACGCGGGCGCGTGCGGCCTCGAGCTCAGCACGGTGATCGACCTCAGCGCCGATGTGCCACGCGTGCTGCGCGAAGGAAAAGGCTCGCTCGCGCCGTTCGCGGTGGAACGCGTCTGATAAAATCGTCCGGTAAAAGATGGACGTCAACGTCAACCAGCTGGTCCAGACGCTCGCCATCTACGCGCTTCCGGTTCTGTTCGCCATCACGTTGCACGAGGCAGCGCACGGCTACGTCGCGCGTCACTTCGGCGACATGACGGCGCACGCGCAAGGCCGCATCAGCGTCAATCCGATCCGCCACATCGACGTGATCGGCACCATCGTGGTGCCGCTGGTGATCCTGTTTGTTTCGGGCTACAAATTCCTTTTCGGATGGGCGAAACCGGTGCCGGTGAACTACTCCGCGCTGCGCAAGCCGCGCCAGCACATGGCCTGGGTTGCGGCCGCCGGCCCGGCGATGAACCTGCTGATGGCGGTGTTCTGGGTGCTGGTGTTGCGCCTGAGCATCGCTTCGAGCGACCGCGCCGGCGCGTGGACCGAGGTGGCCAGCCAGTACGGCGCCGCCGGGCTGGTCGAAGTGGTGATGCGCCATGGCACCGGCGCGGGGGAGTACCTGATCGGCGTGAGTGCCGCGGGCGTGCTGGTCAATCTGGTGCTGATGCTGCTCAACCTTCTTCCGATCCCGCCGCTGGACGGTGGGCGCATCGTCACCAGCCTGCTGCCGCGCCGCGCCGCCGGCAACTTCGCCAAGCTCGAGCGCTTCGGCGTGCCGCTGCTGCTCCTTTTGCTGTTCGTGCCGATTTACGGCTCCAACGCGCTCTCGCTGATCCTCAGCCCGCTGCTGCTGGAATCCGAGGCGCTGATGCGCGCGATGGTGTTGCTGTAGATGTACGAGACGCGCGTCCTGTCCGGCATGCGGCCCACCGGCAGCCTGCACCTGGGCCATTACCACGGCGTGCTGAAGAACTGGGTCCGCCTGCAGGCGGAGTACCCATGCCTGTTCTTCGTCGCCGACTGGCATGCGCTCACCACCGACTACGAAAAGCCGGCGGACTTGCAGCAGGTGGGCCTCGACATGGTGATCGACTGGCTTGCCGCCGGCGTGGATCCGAACCAGGCGATCCTGTTCGCGCAGTCCCAGGTGCTCGAGCACGCCGAGCTGCACCTGCTGCTCTCGATGATGACGCCGCTCAGCTGGCTCGAGCGCGTGCCCACCTACAAGGACCAGCAGGAAAAGCTCGCCGACAAGGACCTTTCCACCTACGGCTTCCTCGGCTATCCGCTGCTGCAGTGCGCCGACATCCTCATCTATCGCGCGCGTTACGTCCCGGTCGGCGAGGATCAGGTGCCGCACGTGGAATTCACGCGCGAGGTGGCGCGGCGTTTCAACCACCTCTACGGCCGCGAGCCGGGCTTCGAGGACAAGGCGAAAAGCGCAGTGAAGAAGATGGGAACCAAGAAAGCCCGCCTGCTGAACGAGCTGCGCACCAAGTTCCTCGAGCAGGGCGACGCCGCCTCGCTCGCCCGCGCGCAGGCATTGCTCGAGGAGCAGCAGAACCTGTCGCGCGGCGACCGCGAGCGCCTGTACGGCTGGCTCGAAGGCGGCGGCCGCAAGATCCTGGTCGAGCCCGAGGCGCTGCTCACCGAGGCATCGCGCATGCCGGGGCTCGACGGACAGAAGATGTCCAAGTCCTACGGCAACACCATCGCGCTGCGCGAAGAGCCGGAGTCGGTGACGAAGAAGATCCGCACCATGCCGACCGATCCGGCGCGGGTCAAGCGCACCGACCCGGGCAATCCCGAGAAATGCCCGGTCTGGGATTTGCATAAGATCTACTCCGATGCCGAGCGCAAGGAATGGGTCGTGAAGGGCTGCACCACCGCCGGCATCGGCTGCCTGGAATGCAAGCAGCCGGTCATCGACGCCATCAACCGCGAGCTGGCGCCGATCCGGGCGCGCGCGCAGACCTATCTCGACGATCCGGCGCTCGCCAAGAACATCATCGCCGACGGCTGCGACAAGGCGAGAAAGCTGGCCATGGAAACCATGCGCGACGCGCGCGAGGCGATGGGGCTCGCCTACCCATGACCATGACCGCCAAGGTTTACGGCGAGCCGGTCATCGAGCTGCCGCACGACCTGTACATCCCGCCCGATGCGCTGGAGATCGTGCTGGAAGCCTTCGAAGGCCCCCTCGACCTGCTTTTGTACCTGATCCGCAAGGAAAACCTCGACATCCTGGACATCCCGATGGCGCCGCTCACGCGCCAGTACCTCGAGTACGTCGAGGCGCTGCACGCCACCAACCTCGAGCTGGCGGCGGAATACCTGGTGATGGCGGCGATGCTGATGGAGATCAAGTCGCGCCTGCTCCTGCCGCGGCCGCCGAGCGCCGCGCCGATCGAGGACGACCCGCGCGCGGAACTGGTGCGCCGCCTGCTGGAGTACGAGCGCATGAAGAAGGCGTCGCAGGAACTCGACGAGCTGCCGCAGGTGGGACGCGACGTGATCGCCATCTCGGTCTGGATCGAGAAAACCGTCTCGCAGCGCCTGCCCGACGTCAATGCGGCCGATCTTGCCGAGGCCTGGCGCAGCCTTCTGCACCGGGCGCGGCTCAGCAAGCACCACCGCGTGTCGCGCGAAGAGCTTTCCGTGCGCGCCCACATGAGCTCCATCCTGCGCGCGCTCAAGGAGCGCCGCGTGGTCGAGTTCGCCGAGCTGTTCGACCCGCAGCGCGGCGTGGGGGTCCTGGTGGTCACTTTCCTCGCGCTACTCGAGCTCGCCCGCGAGCTGCTGATCGAGATCACACAGTCCGCTGGATTCGGTCCGATTTACGTAAAATTGGCGCATGCTGAATCCGCTTGAGGCGAAGCGCATCCTGGAGGCGGCGCTGCTCGCCTCGCAGGAACCGCTGGGCCTGACCGATCTCAAACGTTTGTTCGACGGCCAGCTTGGCGTCGACACCCTGCGTCCGCTGCTCGCCGAGCTGGCCGAGGAGTGGCAGGGGCGCGCCGTGGAGCTGGTGAGCCTCGCCAGCGGCTGGCGGTTCCAGACGCGTGCCGAGCTGCAACCCTATCTCGACAAGCTGTTTCCGGAAAAGCCGCCGCGCTACTCGCGCGCGGTGATGGAAACGCTGGCGATCATCGCCTACCGGCAGCCGGTGACGCGCGGCGACATCGAGGACACCCGCGGGGTCGGGGTCTCGACCCAGATCATTCAGGCGCTCGAGACCCGCGGCTGGATCGATGTCGTCGGCCATCGCGAAACCCCAGGCCGGCCGGCGCTTTACGCCACCACCACCAAATTTCTCGACGACCTCGGGCTGCGCTCGCTGGAAGAGCTGCCGCCGCTAGAGGAAATCGCCAAGACCCTCCAGCTGGAAGTGGTTCCCACTGCCCAAGCCGCCGTCAGAGAAGAAGAAGAACCCCAGCAACATCCCGCCACCGGCACCGACGGCTAAGCGGCTCGCGGCGCCTTCCGGCGAGCGGCTGCAAAAGCTGCTGGCGGCCGCCGGCCTCGGCTCGCGGCGCGAGATCGAGACGTGGATCGAGGCCGGGCGGGTCACGCTTAACGGAAAAGTCGCGAAGCTCGGCGACCGGGCGAGCGCCTCTGATTCCATCCTCGTGGATGGCAAAGCCGTTGCCAAACCAAGTACTTCCAAAGCCAGAGTCCTGCTGTATCACAAGCCGGTTGGTGAGCTGGTCACCCGCAGCGATCCGCAGGGCAGGAAGACCGTATTCGAGCAGCTGCCGCCCGGCCGGTGGGTTGCAGTCGGCAGGCTCGACCTCAACAGCTCAGGATTGTTGCTGCTCACGGATTCTGGCGAGCTTGCCAACCGCCTGATGCATCCCCGATATGGGCTCGAACGCGAGTACGTCGCCCGCATCCGCGGCACGCTGCAGTCCTACGAAGAAAAGAAGCTTTTGCAAGGCATCGACCTGGACGGGGTGCCGGCCCGTTTCGAGAGCGTGCGGAGCGATCGCGCTAGCGAGGGGACGAACCGCTGGTACCGCGTGGTCCTGAAAGAGGGCAGAAATCGCGAGGTTAGGCGCTTGTTCGAGGCACTCGGCCACCCCGTCAGCCGCCTGGTGCGCGTTCGCTACGGACCGCTAGAGCTGCCCGCCGATCTTGCGCCCGGGCGCTGGATTGAGCTGCGGAATCCGGTTATACTTCAAAAGCTTTAGAGCACCGAAGTTGAGCCGAAGTTGAGCACGCAGGTTCTTTGATTTCGCAGATGGGCTTCGGCCCATTTTTTGTTTGAGCCTCGAAAAAGCGATCGAGCCGGCGGTAAGCGGCCTGGGGTACGAGCTGGTCGATGTGCAAGCGTCGAACGGCGGGCGAATGCTGCGCCTGTTCATCGACAAACCTGGCGGCATCACGGTTGAGGACTGCGCGGCGGTGAGCCGGCACCTCACGCGGGTGCTGGCCGTCGAAGGGATCGAATACGAGCGGCTGGAAGTGTCGTCGCCGGGCCTCGACCGGCCGCTGCGCAAGGGGGCTGACTTCGCCCGTTTTTCGGGCCAGAAGGCGGAAGTGCGGATGCGCACGCCGGACGCCACGGGGCGGCGGCGATTTGTAGGGGTTCTGCGGGGCGAGAACGGGGGCCGCGTGGAGATCGAACTGGATGGACAGATAGTGGCCCTGGAGCTCGCCGACGTGGAGCGGGCGAAGCTGGTGCCGGAACTGTGAGGATTGCAACGTGGCGGTGAATGTGCAGACAGGGAATCGGGAGCTGGTGATGCTGGTGGACGTGCTCGCGCGCGAGAAGAACGTGCCGCGCGACATCGTGTTCGGCGCGCTGGAGATGGCGCTCGCCTCGGCCACCAAGAAGAAGTACACCGAGGACATCGACGTGCGGGTCGCGGTCGACAAGAATACCGGCGCCTACGAGACCTTCCGCCGCTGGCGCGTGCTGCCCGACGATGCGCCCGACTGGAACACCGCGCAGATGCTGTCGGTGGAAGAAGCGCAGGATCGCGGCAAGGCCGACGCCAAGCTCGACGACGTGATCGAAGAGCCGATCCCGAACGTCGAGTTCGGGCGCATCGGCGCGCAGACCGCCAAGCAGGTGATCCTGCAGCGCATCCGCGACGCGGAGCGCGAGCAGATCCTGAACGACTTCCTGTCGCGCGGCGACGAGCTGGTGACCGGCACGGTGAAGCGCATGGAGCGCGGCAACGCCATCATCGAGTCGGGGCGCCTCGAGGCCCTGCTGCCGCGCGAGCACATGATCCCGAAGGAAAACCTGCGCGTCGGCGACCGCGTGCGCGCCTGGGTGGCGAAGATCGACCGCCAGGCGAGGGGTCCGCAGCTGATCCTGTCGCGCACCGCGCCACAATTCATCATGAAGCTGTTCGAGCTCGAGGTGCCGGAGATCGAGGAAGGCCTGCTCGAGATCAAGTCGGCGGCGCGCGACCCCGGCGTGCGCGCCAAGATCGCGGTGTTCACCGCCGACAAGCGCATCGACCCGATCGGCACCTGCGTCGGCATGCGCGGCTCGCGCGTGCAGGCCGTCACCCAGGAGCTGGCCGGCGAGCGCGTCGACATCGTGCTCTGGTCGGCCGACCCGGCGCAGTTCGTGATCGGCGCCCTGGCGCCCGCGGAAGTCAGCTCCATTGTGGTTGATGAAGAAAAACATGCCATGGACGTGGTGGTCGACGAGGAGAACCTCGCGGTCGCCATCGGCCGCAGCGGGCAGAACGTGCGCCTCGCCTCCGAGCTCACCGGGTGGCAGATCAACCTGATGACCGAGGAGGAGTCGACCAAGAAGCAGCAGGAGGAGAGCGGGCGCATCAAGCAGCATTTCATGGAGAAGCTCGACGTCGACGAGGAAGTCGCCAACATCCTGATCGAGGAGGGCTTCTCGACCATGGAAGAGATCGCCTACGTGCCGATCACCGAGCTGAACGAGATCGAGGCGTTCGACGAGGACACGGTGAACGAGCTGCGCAACCGGGCGCGAAACGCACTGCTGGTCGCGGCGATCGCCAACGAAGAGAAGATGGAAGGCGTCGATCCGGAAATGCTCAAGCTGGAGGGCATGGATACCCAGCTCGCCGCCAAGCTGGTGGAGAAGGGCGTCAAGACGCGCGACGATCTCGCCGACCTCGCGGTCGACGAGCTCTCCGAGATGACCGGCATGGAGGCCGAGCTCGCCAAGAAGCTGATCATGGCCGCGCGCGCCCACTGGTTCGAAAACAAGGAGACCGCGTAAGTGGCGCAAACCAGCGTAGCCCAGTTCGCGAGCGAATTGAAGGTTCCGCCTTCGGTGCTGCTCGAGCAGCTGCGCGCCGCCGGCGTCGACAAGAAGGTGCCCGAGGACTCGCTCACCGAGCAGGACAAGTCGCGCCTGCTCGAGTACCTGCGCAAGGCGCACGGCTCGGCGGAGCAGA
>DATFDV010000265.1:0-14467 GCA_035251855.1 Burkholderiales bacterium
CCGCCGTCGAGCAGCGGGATCGGCAGCAGATTCAGCACGCCCAGGCTGATGCTGATCAGCGCGAGGAAGGTGACGTACGAGATCCATCCCATCTGCGCCGACTGGCCGGCGAAATCGGCGATCGTCACCGGGCCGGAGAGATGGCGCCACGACACTTCGCCCATCAGCATCTTGCCGAGCATCTTCAAGCTGAAGATGGCGATGTCGGCGGTTTTCGCCACGCCTTTCGCCAGGCTCTCGCCCAGCCCGTGCTGCACGCGGATCGTCATGCGCTCGGCGTGCGCCGGCGGAATCTGCGGTGCGGCGCCGATGCGACCGATGCGCCTGGTACCCGCGCTCACGGCGGCTGGGACCACCTCGATGTCCTGGCGCACGCCGTTTCGCTCGAGCGTCAGGCGCAGCGGCTGCTCGGGTCGCGCCTGCACCATGGCGACCAGTGCCTCCCAGCTCTGCACCGGCTTGCCGTCGGCGGCGATGATGCGATCGCCGGGCACCACGCCGGCACGCTCGGCGGCACCGCCACGCACCACCTGGCCGATCACCGGCTCGAGCGGCGGGCGATAGAGACGCAGACCCACCCGCTCCAGCGCGTCGCTCTCCACGTCGTCGGTCGGGAACGAGCGCAGGTCGAGCGTCGTGTCGCGCACGTGGCCGCGCTCGTCCAGCACCTCGAGCCGCAGCGAATGGCGCTGCAGCGCCGACTGCAGCACGCGCCAGCGCAGCTCCTGCCAGGTGGTGATCGCCTCGCCGTCCACCGCGCGTACCGTGTCGCCGGCGCGCAGCCCGGCGGCAGCGGCAACGCTGCCCTCGATCGGCGCGCCCACCACCGGCCGCGCCTCCGGCAGGCCATACATGAAAAGCCCGGCGTAGACCGCGATGGCGAACAGGAAGTTGGCCACCGGCCCGGCGACGACGATGGCAAAGCGCCGCCAGACGCTCTGCCGGTTGAACGCCCGTGCCGCCTCATGCGCCTCGACCGCGCCTTCGCGCTCGTCGAGCATCTTCACGTAACCACCGAATGGGATGGCGGCGATCACCCACTCGGTCTGGTCTTTTCCAATCCTTCTGGTGAACAGAGGACGGCCAAAGCCGACGGAAAAGCGCAGCACCTTCACGTTGCACAAGCGCGCGATGAGGTAGTGGCCGTACTCGTGCACCACGATGAGCAGGCCGAGCGCCACGATGAACGCGACGAGGGTATTCAGCAGGGTCATGCGGCCAGTGCGAGGATCCGTGCCGAGGCCGCGCGCCGCGCCTGCGCGTCGGCCGCCATCACCGCCTGCAGATCGTCCGCGGCGCGCGCCGGCACCGCGTCCAGGGCGCCGGCGATCACGCCGGCGATGCCGGTAAAGGCGAGCCTTCCGGCGAGGAACGCCTCGACGGCCACCTCGTTGGCGGCATTCAGCACCGCCGGCGCCGTGCCGCCGGCGCGCAGCGCGGCGTGGGCCAGCGCGAGGCAAGGGAAGCGGTTCAGATCGGGTCTTTCAAAAGAAAGCGTCTTGATGAGCGCGAGATCGAGCGATCTGGCGCCCGAATCGATGCGCTCCGGCCAGGCGAGCGCGTGCGCGATGGGCACGCGCATGTCGGGATTGGACAGCTGCGCGATCATCGAGCCGTCGGCGTACTCGACCAGCGAGTGCACGATGCTCTGCGGATGGATCAAGACCTCGATGCGCTCGGGCGCAACGTCGAACAGCCAGCGCGCCTCGATCACCTCCAGGCCCTTGTTCATCATGGTGGCGGAATCGACCGAGATCTTGCGCCCCATCACCCAGTTCGGATGCGCGCAGGCCTGCTCGGGCGTCACCGTCCCGAGGCTTTCGACCGGCGTGGCGCGGAACGGGCCGCCGGAGGCGGTCAAGACGATTTTCTTGAGACCCTTCGCATTCGCAAGGCATTGAAAGACCGCATTGTGCTCGCTGTCGACCGGCAGGATCTGCGAACCGGACTCGCGCGCCGCCGACGTAACCAGCGGCCCGGCCATCACCATCGCTTCCTTGTTCGCCAGCAGCACGCGCTTGCCGGCGCGCACCGCGGCGAGCGTGGAGGCGAGCCCGGCGGCACCGACGATCGCCGCCATCACCGCTTCGGTATCCGGATGCGCGGCAATGACATCGAGCGCTTCTGCACCAAACAACAGCTCCACGCCGAGCCGGCCGAATCGGCCCTTCAGGTCCGCATTTTCGGAAAATCCTGAAAGCACCGCATAGCGCGGGCGGTGCCGCTGGCAGAGCTCGAGCAGCGCGTCGGCAGACTCGTTCGCGGTCAGGGCAAAGACACGGTAGCGGCCGGCATGGCGCGCAACCACGTCGAGCGTGCTCGTGCCAACCGATCCGGTGGCGCCGAAAATGGCCAGGTTCACGCCGCGCCCTTCAGCCAGGGCACGAGGAGCGCGGCCACCGGCAGCACCGCGGTGGCGCTGTCGATGCGGTCGAGCATGCCGCCGTGCCCGGGCAGGATCGAGCCGCTGTCCTTCACGCCCGCCTGGCGCTTGACCGCGGACTCGAACAGGTCGCCGACGACGCTGACCGCCACGAGCAGCGCCGCCGCGCCGAGAAAAGCCGCCATCCGCGTCCCCTGCATTCCTGCGAAAAGTATCGAGAGAATCATAGCGTAGGCCGCCGCGCCGATCAGGCCGCCGGCGGCGCCTTCCCAGGTCTTGCCCGGGCTGATCGACGGCGCGAGCTTGCGCCGGCCCCAGCGGCGGCCGGCGAAATAGGCCGCGGTGTCCGCGATCCACGCCACGGCGAGGGCGAGCAGCGCGTCGAGCGGCTCGAGCACCACCATGGCAAGCGCCGGCGGTACCAACACCAGGAATCCCAGCGGGATGAGCCCGCTGCGCTGCCGCGCGCTGAGCCCGAGCCAGAGCCATGCCGGCACCGCCAGGATCCAGAACGCGGACCCCGCGACCAAGGCCGGCCGCCAGACTTCGACGCTCACCAGCGCCAGCAGGCCGATGACGATCGCGGCCGCATAGATGCGCGACTCCATCACCCCGAGCCCGCACAGGCGCGCCCACTCGAAGCCGCCGATGGCGACGATCAGTGCCATCAGCAGGGCGACGCCGGTGCGCGGCAGAAAGAACAGTCCCGCCAGCAGCAGGACGATCAGCACCGTCGCGGTGACCACCCGTGCCGCGAGCGTGGTCAGGCGACCTCGGGGCGCTTCGCTTCCTCCAGCTGCTCGCTGGTGCGGCCGAAGCGCCGTTCGCGGCTGCGGTACGAGGCGATGGCCTGGTCGAGCGCGGCGGCGTCGAAATCCGGCCACAGCGACTCGGTGAAGTAGAGCTCGGTGTAGGCGAGCTGCCAGAGCAGGAAGTTGCTGATGCGCTGCTCGCCGCCGGTGCGGATGAACAGATCCGGCTCCGGCGCGTAGCTCATCGCGAGGCATGGCGTCAGGAGATCTTCGGTGATTTCTTTCAATCCGGGTCTTTCGAGGACCAGGCGGGTCATCGCCTGCATCATGTCCCAGCGGCCGCCGTAATTGGCGGCGATGGTGAGCGTGAGCGCGTGGTTGGCTGCGGTGAGCTCCTCGGCGCGTTCGATCAGCTTGCGCAGCTTCGGGTCGAAGCGGCTGGTATCGCCGACCACCTTTACGCGCACGCCGTTCGCGTGCAGCTTGTCGACTTCGTTCTGCAGCGCGGTCTTGAACAGCTTCATGAGGAGTGCCACCTCCTCCGCCGGCCGGCGCCAGTTCTCGGAGCTGAAGGCGAACAGCGTGAGGTAGGCGATGCCGCGCTCGGCGCAGGCGCGTACGGTGGCGCGCACCGCCTCGTACCCGCGGCGATGGCCGGCGATGCGCGGCAGCCGGCGGCGCTGGGCCCAGCGGCCGTTGCCGTCCATGATGATGGCGACGTGCCGCGGCACCTCGCCGGACTGCGGGATCTCGGCGGTGGAGCTGACCAAAGCGCCGCCGCTCATACCGCCAGCAGCTCCTTTTCCTTCTCCTGCAGCAGCCGGTCGATGTCGGCGATGTGCCGGTCGGTGGCCTTCTGCATCTCGTCGAGCGCGCGGCGCTCGTCGTTTTCCGAGATGGCGTGCTTCTTCAGCGCGTCCTTCAGCTGCGAGATGGCGTCGCGCCGCAGGTTGCGCACCGCGACGCGCGCGTTCTCGGCCTCGTGCTTCACCACCTTGATCAGCTCCTTGCGCCGCTCCTCGGTGAGCAGCGGCATCGGCACCCGCACCGTTTCGCCGCTGGTCGAGGGGTTGAGGCCGAGGTCGGAGTCGCGGATCGCCTTCTCGATGGCGCCGGTCATCTTCTTCTCGAACGGCGTCACGCCGATGGTGCGGCCGTCGAGCAGCACCACCTTGGCGACCTGGTTCAGCGCGGTGGGCGTGCCGTAGTAGTCGACCATGACGTGGTCGAGCAGCCCGGTATGCGCGCGCCCGGTGCGCACCTTGCCGAGGTCCGCCTTGAAGGCCTGGACGCTCTTGTCCATCTTCTGCTCTGTGGTTTTCTTCAGATCCGCAATAACCATGGCGACCTCCCCGCCATCATACGTGAACCAAAGTGCCCTCGTCCTCGCCCGCGATCACCCGGCGCAGCGCGCCGGGCTTGAAGATGCTGAACACGGCGATCGGCAGCTTCTGGTCGCGGCACAAGGTGAGCGCAGTGGCGTCCATCACGCGCAGGTTGCGCGCGATGGCTTCGTCGAAGCTGATTTTCACATAGCGCTCGGCGCGCGGGTCGCGCTTCGGGTCGGCGGTGTAGACGCCGTCGACCTTGGTCGCCTTGATCACGATCTCCGCCCCCATCTCGCTGCCGCGCAGCGCCGCGGCGGTGTCGGTGGTGAAGAAGGGATTCCCGGTGCCGGCGGCGAAAATCACCACTTTGCCCTCCTCCAGGTAGCGGATCGCCTTGCCGCGGATGTAGGGCTCGACCACCTGCTCGATGTTGAGCGCCGATTGCACCCGGCTGGCGATCCCGGCCTGGCGCATGGCGTCCGACAGCGCCAGCGCATTCATCACCGTGGCGAGCATTCCCATGTAGTCCGCGGTCGCGCGGTCCATGCCCGCCGCGCCGGGTGCCAGGCCGCGGAAGATATTGCCGCCGCCGATCACCACGCCGAGCTCCACGCCCATGCGCGAGACCTGCGCGATCTCGGCGACGATCGCCTCGATGGTCGGACGGTTGATGCCAAAAGGATCGTCCCCCATCAGGGCTTCCCCCGACAGCTTGAGGAGAATCCTCTTGTATTTGGGTGTCAATGCGCCTTTCCGGCCTGCGCCATGACCTCGGCTGCGAAATCGGTGGACTTCTTCTCGATGCCTTCGCCGACCACGAAAAAGGCGTATGCATTCACCTTGGCCTTTTTCGACGCCAGCATTTTCTCGATGGTCTGCTTGTCGTCCTTGATGAACGGCTGGCCGAGCAGCGTCCTCTCGCCAAGCCACTTGTTCAGGCCACCTTCTGCCATCTTGGCCGCGATCTCGGCCGGCTTGCCGGACTCCTTCGCCCGAGCCTCCAGGATCCTGCGCTCGTCCGATACGATGTCCTGGGGAACCTCGGCCTTGCTCAGGTACGCGGGCCTGGCGAAAGCAATGTGCATGGCGACATCCTTGCCCGCGTCGTCCGGGCCTTCATAGTCGACCAGCACGCCGATCTTGGCGCCGGCATGCACGTAGAGCGCAATCCTGCCTTTGGCCTGCAGCCGCTTGGAACGGCGAATGGTGATGTTCTCGCCGAGTTTCTGCACGAGCGCCTGGCGCTTTTGCTCTTCGGCTGCGCCCGGCTCCCTCGACACCGCGATCTCGGCGAGCGACTTGGCGAAGGCGAGGAAGTCGTCGTTCTTGGCGACGAAATCGGTCTCGCTGTTGAGCTCCACCAGCGCCCCGGTCTTGCCGTCGGGCGAAAGGGACGCGCCGATTACGCCTTCGGCGGCGACGCGGCTGGCGGCCTTGCTCGCCTTGGCGCCGCTCTTGATGCGCAGCAGCTCTTCGGCCTTCTTCAGGTCGCCGCCGGCTTCGGCCAGCGCCTTCTTGCACTCCATCATTCCCAAGCCGGTGAGCGCGCGCAGCTCCTTCACCATGCTTGCACTGATCTCTGCCATTTCCACTGCTCCTTGCAAGTTCAGATTGAAAAAAAGGGGCCGGAAGCCCCTTTTTTCATGAATAAGAGGTCAACTTACTGGGTGCCCTCTTCTTCTTCCACCTCGACGAACTCGTCGCGCGAGGCGGCGACCACTTCCTCCAGCGACTGGGTGCGGCCTTCGAGCACCGCGTCGGCCATGCCGCGGGCGTAGAGGCGGATGGCGCGGCTGGAATCGTCGTTGCCGGGGATCACGTACTGGATGCCCTCGGGATTGTGGTTGGTGTCGACTACGCCGATCACCGGCACACCGAGCTTGTTCGCCTCGGCCACGGCGCCCTTCTGGTAGCCGACGTCGATGATGAACAGCGCGTCGGGCAGCGCGCCGAGCTCCTTGATGCCGCCGAGCGAGCGCTGCAGCTTGGCCATCTCGCGCGTCAAGCCGAGCGCTTCCTTCTTGGAGATGCGCTCGAAGGTGCCGTCCTGCTGCATGGTTTCCATTTCCTTCAGCCGCTTGATCGATTGCTTCACCGTCTTGAAGTTGGTGAGCATGCCGCCCAGCCAGCGGTGATCGACGAACGGCATCTGGCAGCGCATCGCCTCCTCGCGCACGATCTCGCGCGCCTGGCGCTTGGTGCCGACGAACAGGATCGCCTTGCGGTTCGAGGCCAGCTGGCGCGCGAACTTCAGCGCGTCCTGGTACAGCGACAGCGTTTTTTCGAGATTGATGATGTGAATCTTGTTGCGGTGGCCGAAGATGTACGGCGCCATCTTCGGATTCCAGTACCGGGTCTGGTGTCCGAAATGGACCCCGGCTTCCAGCATTTGACGCATCGTGACCGACACTCGTTACTCTCCTTAGGGTTGGGTCTGCCGCAGCTTCCTGCCCTTTTCAGGGACCCTGGTCAGAAGCGCGGGAAATTTGACTTGGCAAATTCACTTGCAATTCGCAAAGTCAGCCCAAAATTCTAGCATAATCAGACGAATGGCCGTAGTGCTGAAGAGCCCGGAAGAGATGGATCGCATGCGCATCGCCGGGCGCCTAGCTTCCGAAGTCCTCGACTTCATCACGCCCCACGTGCGCCCCGGGGTGACCACCGGCAAGCTGAACGACCTGTGCCACGAGCACATGGTCAAGGTGCAAGGCACGGTGCCGGCGCCGCTCAACTACGCCCCGCCGGGCTACCGGCCGTTCCCCAAGTCGATCTGCACCTCGGTCAACCACCAGGTGTGCCACGGGGTGCCCGGCGAGCGGGTCCTCAAGCCCGGTGACATCCTGAACGTCGACATCACCGTCATCAAGGACGGCTTCCACGGCGACTGCAGCCGGATGTTCTATGTCGGCGAGCCGAGCATCCAGGCGAGGCGCCTGGTCGACGTGACTTTCGAATGCATGTGGCTCGGCATCCGCCAGGTGCGTCCCGGCGCGCGGCTGGGCGACGTCGGCGCGGCGATCCAGGCGCACGCCGAGCAGAGCGGTTTTTCCGTGGTGCGCGAGTTCTGCGGCCATGGCATCGGCCGCAAGTTCCACGAGGAGCCCCAGGTGCTGCATTACGGCCGCGCCGGCGCCGGCCTGGCGCTCGAGCCGGGCATGACCTTCACCATCGAGCCGATGATCAACGCCGGCAAGGCCGGGATCCGCGAGCTGGCCGACGGCTGGACCATCGTCACCAAGGACCACAGCCTCTCGGCGCAGTGGGAGCACACCGTGGCCGTCACCGATGCCGGCTTCGAGGTGCTGACCAAGTCCGCGGGCACCCAGCCACCGCCATGACCGGTGACTTGCGCGGCGAAGTCGCTGCCGCGCGGCAGGCGCTGCGCGAGTCCTACCTCGGCCGGCCGAACCCGCGCGAGCTTCTCGCCAAACACAGCCAGCTCGTCGATCGCGCGGTGAGCGCGGTGTGGAGCGAGATTGATGCGCTGGGGGACGCGGCGCTGGTCGCCACCGGCGGCTACGGCCGCGGCGAGATGTACCCGTGCTCTGACATCGACCTGCTGGTGCTGCTGGCCCGCGAGCCGAGCGAAGCGGAGCGCGGCGCTCTGGAGCGGCTCATCGGCCGCTTCTGGGATGTCGGACTGGAAATCGGCCACAGCGTGCGCACCGTGGAAGGCTGCATCGAGGCGGCGGCCGGCGACATCACCATCCGCACCACGCTCCTCGAGGCCCGCTACCTCGCCGGCAGCCGGCGCCTGTTCCGCGCCCTGACCGGCGAGCTGCAACGCAGCCTCGATCCCGCCGGCTTTTTCAAGGCGAAGAAGCTGGAGCAGGAGCAGCGCCACGCCAAGCACCAGGACTCGCCTTACGCGCTCGAGCCCAACCTCAAGGAAGCCCCCGGCGGCCTGCGCGATCTGCAGGTGATCCAGTGGATTGCGCGCGCCAGCGGAATCGGCAGACGCTGGAGCGACCTTGTCGCGCAGGGCTTGATCGAGCGGGGCGAAGCGCGCCAGCTGGCGAAGCTCGAAAGCCACCTGCAGGACCTGCGCATCCGGCTGCATTACCTGGCGAAGCGCCGCGAGGACCGCCTGGTGTTCGACCTGCAGAGCGCGCTCGCCGGCCAGCTCGGGCACAAGGACACGCCGTCGCGCCGCGCCAGCGAAGCAATGATGCAGGGCTACTACCAGACCGCCAAGGTCGTCACGCAGCTCAATACGATCCTGCTGCAGAACCTCGAGGCGCGCCTCGCGCCCAGGCCCGACACGCCACCACGCAGCCTCAACGAGCGCTTCGAAGTGCGCAGCGAGCTCCTGCACATCAAGAACGAAAAGACCTTCGCGCGCGAGCCGACCGCGGTCCTCGAGTGCTTCCTGCTGATGATGCAGCACCAGGAGCTGCGCGGCATGACCGCGCGCACGCTGCGCGCGTTGTGGCGCGCACGATTGCTGGTGAATGAAACATTCAGGAAAGATCAGAGCGCAAAGCTGCTCTTCCTGCACATCCTGCAGCAGCCGCGCGGCATCGTGCACGAGTTCCGCCGCATGAACCAGTACGGCATCCTCGGCCGCTACCTGCCCGAATTCGGCAGGATCGTCGGCCAGATGCAGCATGACCTGTTCCACGTCTACACCGTCGACCAGCACATCCTGATGGTGGTGCGCAACCTGCGGCGCTTCACGATGCCGGAGTTCGCCCACGAATTCCCGCTGGCGAGCGAGCTGATGAACGGCTTCGAGCGGCGCTGGCTGCTGTACGTCGCCGCCCTCTACCACGACATCGCCAAGGGACGCGGCGGCGACCACTCCACCCTCGGCGCGGCGGACGTGCGCAGGTTCTCAAAGAACCACGGCTTGTCGAAGGAGGATGGCGAGCTCGTCGAGTTTCTCGTCGAGCGCCACCTCGCCATGTCGCACGTCGCGCAGAAGAAGGATGTCTACGACCCGGAGGTGATCCGCGCCTTTGCCGAGCTGGTCGGCAGCGAGCGCCGCCTGGTCGCGCTGTACCTCTTCACGGTGGCCGACGTTCGCGGCACCAGCCCCAAAGTGTGGAACGCCTGGAAAGGCAAGCTGCTCGAGGATCTGTTCCGGGCGACACTGCGCTCCCTCACCGGCGCGCCGCTGGCTCGCGACGCCGTGCTGGCCGAGAAGCAGTCGGAGGCCGCCCGCCTCCTGCGCCTCTACGCACTTTCCGACGGCGTCAAGGACAAGCTCTGGGCGAACCTCGACACCGCCTACTTCCTGCGCCACGACGCGCAGGAGATCGCCTGGCAGACGCGCAACCTGCATTACCGCGTCGACACCGAAAAGCCGGTGGTCAAGGCGCGCCTGGCGCCATTCGGCGAGGGGCTGCAGGTCATGATCTACACGCGCGACCGCGAGGCGCTGTTCGCGCGCATCTGCGGCTATTTCGAGCGCGCCGGCTTCAACATCGCCGAGGCGAAGGTGCACACCACGCGCAACGGCTACGCGCTCGACACCTTCGTCCTGATGGGACAGGGTCGCGACGCGCACTACCAGGACCGCATCGCCATGATCGAAGCCGAGCTGCCCGCCGAGCTCGCCTCCGACGCCCCGCTCGGCGCGCCGCGCGGCGGGCGCCTGTCGCGCCGCGTGCGGCATTTCCCGATCTCGCCGGCGGTCGAAATCCGTCCCGACGAGCGCGGCGCCTACCACTCGCTGTCGATCGTCGCCTCCGACCGCCCCGGGCTGCTCTACGGCGTGGCGCGCACGCTGGCGCGCTATCACGTCAACCTGCAGACCGCGCGCATCAACACCCTCGGCGACCGCGCGGAGGACGTGTTCCTGGTGTCGGGGGAAACGCTCGCCAACCCGAAGGCGGTGCTGCAGCTCGAGCAGGAGCTGCTCGATGAGCTCAGTCTTCCTGAGGCAGCGCCTGTCCCGGAAACAGCGCTTCGTTGAAGCCGAAGCGAGTGAAGTCACGGATGCGCATCGGGTAGAGCACGCCGTCGAGGTGGTCGACCTCGTGCTGCACCACGCGGGCGTGGAAGCCCTCCACTTCGCGCTCGAAAGGTTTGCCCAACTCATCGAACCCGCTGTATCGCAGTTTTTGCCAACGCGGTACCCAGCCCCGCATCCCGGGAACCGAGAGGCATCCTTCCCAGCCCTCCTCCAGCTCGTCCGAGAGCGGCGCCAGCACGGGGTTGATGAGCACGGTGTCGGGCACATCGTCGATGCCGGGATAGCGCGGGTTGGATTTCACGCCGAAGATCACCACCCGCAATTGCACGCCGATTTGCGGTGCCGCCAGTCCCGCCCCGTTCAGGTGCGCCATGGTGTCCCGCATGTCGGTGAGCAGATCCGCGAGCTCGGCAGTACCAAATGCTTCTATGGGACGAGACACTTGCCAGAGGCGAGGATCGCCCATGCGCAGGACCTCGCGGATCATCTCTGCTGCTCGCAGAACTTGGCGATGATGCGGCGCACGCGGCCGAGGGCTTCGTCGAGCACCGCCTGGATCTTGTCGAGCGGCACCGCGCGCTCGCTGTCGCCGCGGCCGGCGGCGTAGTTCGCCACTACGGCGATGGCCGCGTAGGCCAGGCCGATCTCGCGCGCGAGCGGCGCCTCGGGCATGCCGGTCATGCCGACGATGTCGGCGCCGTCGCGCTCGAAGCGGTTGATCTCGGCCGCGGTCTCAAGGCGCGGGCCCTGGGTGGCGGCATAGACCCCGCCGTCCATGATGCGCTCGCCGACCGCGTTCGCCGCCCCGAGCAGCGCCTCGCGCACCGTGCGCGAATATGGCTCGGTGAAATCGATGTGGTTGACGGGCTGGCCCGGTCCCTCGAAGAAAGTGGAGGCGCGGCCCCAGGTGTAGTCGATGACCTGGTGAGGCAGGACCAGCGTGCCGGGCCAGATGTCGTTGCGGATGCCGCCGACCGAAGCCACCGAGACCACCGTGTCGGCGCCGGCCTCGCGCAGCGCCCACAGGTTCGCGCGGTAGTTCACCTCGTGCGGCGGGATGGTGTGGCCGTAGCCGTGACGCGCGAGGAACACCACCTCGCAGGCGCCGATGCGCCCGAAGGTCAGCGCGCCCGAAGGCTCGCCGTAGGGCGTGCGCATGACCTTGTGTCGCTGGACTTCGAGGCTCGAGAGCTGGGTGAGCCCGCTACCGCCGATGATGGCTAGCATGCTATTCCTTCATGGCGCGGATTTCCGGGAGATTCCGCCAAAAACCCTTCGCGTCCATGCCGCAGCCGAAGACGAAGCGGTCCGGGATGCGCAGCCCGACGAAATCGGCGCTGATTGGCTTTTTCGTATGCAGCGTTTTCTCCACCAGCACCGCGCAATGCACGCTCTCGGCGCCGAGCTCGAGCAATCCCTTGCGGATCGCGGCCATCGTTTCCCCGTGGTCAAGGATGTCGTCCAGCACCAGTACCGCGCGGCCTTTCACCAGCTCGGGCGGACGCACGCGCCATTCGATGCCGGCGCCGCGCGTGCCGGCCCCGTAGCGCGAGGCGTGCACGTAATCGAAATCCAGCGGGAAGCGCAGCTTGGGCAGGATCTGGCCGGCGAATACCACCGCGCCGCCCATCACCGCGAGCACCAGCGGGTAGCGCTTGCCGAGCACGCGCTCGATCTCGGCGGCCAGGCGCTCGACCGCCGCCTGCACCTCTGTGGCGCTGGTGATGAGATCCGAGTCGCGCAGGAACGCCCAGGCCTTCTCGCTGTCAGGCATTTTCCCGCGACTTGAGGTAGCGGCTGAATTCCTCGCCCGTCTCGGGGTGGCGCAGGCCGTATTCCAGCGTCGCCTGCAGGTAGCCGAGCTTCGAGCCGCAGTCGTAGCGCCGGCCGGGCAGGCGCACCGCGAACGCGCGCTCGTGGGCTAACAGCGCCGAGATGCCGTCGGTGAGCTGGATCTCGCCGCCCGCCCCCGGCACCACCTCGCCCAGCATGTCGAAAATGCGCGGCGTCAGCACGTAGCGGCCGATCACCGCCAGGTTGGAGGGCGCCTCGGCCGGCCGCGGCTTCTCGACGATGCTGTGCAGTTGCGCGGTGTCGCCGTCCATCTTGTCGATGGTCACGATGCCGTAGCTCTGCGTCTGGTCGCGCGGCACCTCCTCCACCCCGAGGAGCGAGGCGCCCCGCTGCGCGAAGATCTCCGCCATGCGGCACATTGCCGGCGGGTTGGCGTCGATCAGGTCATCGGCGAGCAGCACCGCGAAGGGCTCGTTGCCGACGATCGACTGCGCGCACAGCACCGCGTGCCCGAGGCCCAGCGGCTCGGCCTGGCGGATGTAGATGCAGCGCACGCCCTCCGGCAGCACCGAGCGTACCGAGTCGAGCAGCACATCCTTGTTCTTGCGCTCGAGCTCGGTCTCCAGCTCGTAGGCCTTGTCGAAATGGTCCTCGATGGCGCGCTTGTTGCGGCCGGTGACGAAGATCATCTCGGTGATGCCGGCGGCGGCCGCCTCCTCCACCGCGTACTGGATGAGGGGCTTGTCGACGATCGGCAGCATCTCCTTCGGGCTCGCCTTGGTCACCGGCAGGAAGCGGCTGCCGAATCCGGCGACCGGAAACACGGCTTTTCTCAGCTTGGCTGGCATGGCTCAGAGATTCTGCAGCAATTCCGTAAATTGTTTTTCGTCGAGTATCTGCACGCCGAGCGTGCGCGCGCGCTCCAGCTTCGAGCCCGCATCCTCGCCGGCGACGACGAAATCGGTCTTCTTGGACACGGAACCTACCACTTTGTGCCCCTTGGCTTCGATCGCGGCTCGCGCCGCATCGCGCGTCATGCCCGAAAGCGTGCCGGTCAGCACGAAGCTCTTGCCCGGCGCAGGGGGGCGCGGCGCGGGCTCGCTTTTCGGCCAGCCCACCCCGGCGGCGACCAGCGCCTTCATCACTTCGCGGTTATGCGGCTCGTCGAAGAACTGGCGGATCGAGCGCGCCACCACCGGGCCGACGTCGGGCACCTGGAGCAGGGCCTCCTCGCCGGCCTGGGCGAGCGGCTCGAGGTCGCCGAAATGGCGCGCCAGATCGCGCGCGGTGCTCTCGCCGACGTTGCGGATGCCCAGGGCGTAGATCAGCCGCTCCAGGGTCGTGCTGCGCGAGCGCTGCAGCTCGGCCAGCAGATTGGCGGCCGATTTTTGCCCCATACGGTCCAGATCAGCAAAGGTTTCCGTTGAAAGCCGGTACAGGTCCGCGGGGGTGCGGATGAGCTCCTTGTCCACCAGCTGGTCCACCAGCCGCTCGCCCAGGCCCTCGATGTTCATCGCGCGCCGGCTGGCGAAATGCAGCAACGCCTGCTTGCGCTGCGCGGGGCAATAGAGCCCGCCGCTGCAGCGATGCGCCGCCTCCTCCTCATTTTTCACCACCGCCGAGCCGCAGACCGGGCATTTGGCTGGGAATTGAAATATTTCGGCGGCGGGGGGGCGCAGCTCGGGCCGCACGGAAACGACTTCAGGAATAACATCGCCGGCGCGCCGCACCACCACCGTGTCGCCGATGCGCACATCCTTGCGCCGCAGCTCGCTTTCGTTGTGCAGGGTGGCGCTGGTCACGGTGACGCCGCCGACGAAGACCGGCTTCAGCCTTGCCACCGGCGTCAGCGTGCCGGTGCGTCCGACCTGCACCTCGATGCCGAGCACTTCGGTGGTCTGCTCCTCCGCCGGGTACTTGTGCGCCAGCGCAAAGCGGGGCGCGCGCGAGACGAAGCCCAGGCGCTCCTGCCAGTCGAGCCGGTTCACCTTGTAGACCACGCCGTCGATGGCATAGGGCAACTTCGCGCGCGCCGCGCCGATGCGCGCGTAGTACTCCAGCAGGCCCTCGACACCGGAGACGGTATCGCGCTCCTTGCACACTGGAAACCCGAGTTGACCGAGCCGCCCGAGCGCGTCGGCATGGGTGCCCGAGGCCGATTCCGAGACCAGCGCGTAGGCGAAGAAGCGCAGCCGCCGGCTCGCCGTGATGCGCGAGTCCAGCTGCCGGATGGCGCCTGCCGCCGCATTGCGCGGATTCACATATTCCTTCTGCCCCGCGGCGCGTTGGCGCT
>DATFDV010000266.1:0-11430 GCA_035251855.1 Burkholderiales bacterium
AGGTTGGGCGTGAGCACCGGATAGGAAACGCCTGGCTTTTTCCTGATTCGCTCGAGCACCTCGGTATGGTCGGCCATCTGCGGGATCCACTTCGGCGAGACGAAGGCGGTGGCTTCCACCGCCGGCAGTCCCGCGTCGGCGAGGCGCTCGATCAGCTCGACCTTGATGGCGGTCGGCACTTCGCCGCGCTCGTTCTGCAGCCCGTCGCGCGGGCCGACTTCCACCAACCGCACAAAATCAGGGACAGACCACGTTTTCTTTGCTGGAGAAGATGTTGTCTGGGCCATGGGAAAAAACGTGGTCTGTCCCTGTTATTGCAGTGTTATGAGCTCGGCACCTTCGAGCACCTGCTCGCCGGCGGCATAGTGGATTTCCTTCACCAGGCCGTCGGCCGGCGCAGTGATCGTGTGCTCCATCTTCATCGCTTCCAGGATAAGGAGCGGCTCGCCCTTGCTCACCTTGGCGCCTGCGGAAGTCATGACCTTGATGATCTTCCCGGGCATCGGCGCGGCGAGCGAGCCGGTGCGGGTGTCCTCGTCGACGCCGGCCAGCTCCGGCGTCAGCGATAGCCGCCGGTAATCGCCCTCGCAGAAAACATGCCAGTCATCTCGATCGCGCACCGCGCGCGCCTTGAAGAGGCGGCCATCTAGGCCGACCTGCAGGCGGCCATCGGGCAGGCGCTCGCCGGCGAGGTCATAGCTGTTGCCGTTGACGGAGAGGCGCAGCCGGTCGTCGAGAAACTGCACCCGGGTGGCATGGCTCGCCTCGCCCTCCACGAAAACGAAATCGTGATGCGAATCCTCGTTCAGGCGCCAGCCGTCGACGCGGTCCCAGGGCGAATAGGGATCGGTCGATACCGCGGCGCGCGCGCTGGCGGCCTGCGACTCTTCGAGGATCTCGGCAAGTGCCGCCGCAGCCAGGATTTCATGAGAAATTTCTTTACTGAGAAAAAGCTCGGCCCGGTTGCGCTCGATCAGCGCGGTGTCGAGCTCGGCACTGGTGAAGGCGCGGCTCGCAGCGACGCGCCGCAGGAAGGCGACATTGGTCTTAGGTCCGGCAACCTCCACTTCCGCCAGCGCCCGCTGCAGCCGGGCGAGCGCCCGGCCGCGATCCGAGCCGTGCACGATTAGCTTGGCGATCATCGGGTCGTACCACGGCGTGATCTCGGCGCCGGCGCCGACCCCGGTGTCGATCCGCACGCGGGCGCTTTGCTCCGGGAACCTCAGGTGGGCGATGCGGCCGGTCGAGGGCAGGAAGTCGCGCGACGGGTCCTCGGCATAGATCCGGGCCTCGATGGCGTGGCCCCTGAACACCAGCTTTTCCTGCGTCGAAGGAAGCGGCTCGCCGGCGGCTACGCGCAGCTGCCACTCCACGAGGTCGAGGCCGGTGATCATCTCGGTCACCGGGTGCTCGACCTGCAGCCGCGTGTTCATCTCCATGAAGTAGAAGCGCCCGTCCTGCTCGGCGATGAACTCGATCGTCCCCGCCCCGCTGTAAGCGATCGCTTTCGCTGCGGCGACCGCCGCGGCGCCCATTTCCATTCGCTTGGCGGCGGAAAGACCGGGAGCCGGCGCCTCCTCCAGCACCTTCTGGTGGCGCCGCTGCACCGAGCAGTCGCGCTCGAAGAGGTGCACCACGTTGCCGTGCGTATCGCCGAACACTTGCACCTCGATGTGCCGCGGGCGCTCGAGGTAGCGCTCGATCAGCACGCGGTCATCGCCGAACGACGATTTGGCCTCCCGCTTCGAGGCCTCCAGCTGGGCGGCAAAGGAAGATTTTTCAGAAACCACTTTCATGCCTTTGCCGCCGCCGCCCGCCGACGGCTTGATCAGCACCGGGAACCCGATCCGCGCCGCTTCCTTCCCGAGCAGCGCCGCGTCCTGCTTCTCGCCGTGATAGCCCGGCACCAGCGGCACGCCGGCCTTCTCCATCAGGCGCTTGGCCGCCGCCTTGTCGCCCATTGCCGCGATGGCCTCGGCCGACGGGCCGATGAACACGATGCCTGCCGCGCGGCACGCGGCGGCGAACTCGGCATTCTCCGAAAGGAAGCCATAGCCCGGATGAATGGCTTCGGCACGCGAATCGCGCGCCGCCGCGAGCACCGCGGCGATGTCGAGGTAGCTGTCGATGCGGCGCGCCTCGTCGGCGACGCCGACATGAAGCGCGCCGCGGTCGGTGTCGGTATACAGCGCAACCGTGCGGATACCGAGCCGGCGGGCGGTGCGCGCGACGCGGCACGCGATCTCGCCGCGGTTGGCGATCAGGATTTTGGCGAACACCAGGCGGCCTTGCGCTTCTCGAGGAACGACGCGATGCCTTCCTTGCCTTCCGGCGAGCCGCGGATCTCGGCGATGTGCTTCGCGGTCTCCGCCACCAGCGCGTCGTCGGGCTTGCGTCCGGCGACGGCGCGGATCAGGGCCTTGATCTTGGCGTGCGCTTGCGGGCCACCGGCGAGCAGGTGGTTTACCAGCCCCTCGACCGTCGGGTCGAGTTCACTTTCTTCAACAAGAACAGAAAGCATGCCGATGCGGAGGGCTTCCGCCGCGTCGAAAACTTCCGCCGTGAGGAAATACCGCCGCGCCTCGCGCTCGCCCATGGCGCGCATCACGTAGGGGCTGATGGTCGCGGGCGACAGACCGAGCTTGGCTTCGGACAGGCAGAACTTCGCCTCGGGCGTGCCGACAGCGATGTCGCAGGCGGCGACCAGGCCGGTGCCGCCGGCGAACACCGGGCCGTGCACGCGCGCGATGGTCGGCTTCGGCAGCCGGTCGAGCGTCGCCAGCATTTCCGCCAGCGCCCTGGCGTCGGCAAGATTCTCGTCGTAGCCGTAGCCCGCCATGCGCTTCATCCAGTTGAGGTCGGCGCCGGCGCAGAACGCCGGGCCCTTCCCGGCGAGGACCATGACGCGGACAGAATTGTCTTTCGCGAGCCCCTCGAAAGTCTTACTCAATTTTTTTATTAATTCATCATCAAAAGCATTGCGCAGCTCGGGTCGATTGAGCGTTACCCGCGCCACCCCGCCGTGCTTGGTGACTTCGAGCATCTACATGCGGAAGACACCGAAGCGGGTGTCTTCGATCGGGGCATTGAGCGACGCCGAGATGGCGAGGCCGAGCAGGCGGCGGGAATCGGCGGGATCGACCACGCCGTCGTCCCACAGGCGCGCGCTCGCATAGTACGGATGGCCCTGCAGCTCGTACTGCTCCCGGATCGGGTTCTTGAATTTCTCCTCGGCTTCCTTGGAGGAAAAATCGCCTTTCACGGTCGCCAGGACCGAGGCGGCCTGCTCGCCGCCCATGATGGAGATGCGGGCGTTCGGCCACATCCACAGGAAGCGCGGCCCGTAGGCGCGTCCGCACATGCCGTAATTGCCGGCGCCGAACGAGCCGCCGACGATCATGGTGAACTTCGGTACCTTGGCGGTGGCCACCGCAGTGACCATCTTCGCGCCGTCCTTGGCGATGCCGCCGGCTTCGTATTTCTTGCCGACCATGTAGCCGGTGATGTTCTGCAGGAAAACGAGCGGGATGCCGCGCTGGCAGGCGAGCTCGATGAAGTGCGTCGCCTTGAGGGACGATTCGGAGAACAGGATGCCGTTATTGGCCAGGATCGCCACCGGATAGCCGTGCAGGTGCGCGAAGCCGGTCACCAGCGTGGTGCCGTAGTTCTGCTTGAATTCGTCGAGCTGCGAGCCGTCGACCAGGCGCGCGATCAGCTCGCGCACGTCGTAGGGCTTGCGCGCGTCGGCGGGGATCACGCCATACAGCTCTTCGCCCGGATACCGCGGTTGTTCAGGTTTGCGCACCTCCAGTGAGATGCTCTTTTTGGAATTCAAACCGCCGACGATGCGGCGAACCAGGGATAGGGCGTGGGCATCGTTGAGCGCGTAATGGTCAGCCACGCCCGAAACGCGGGTGTGCACCTCCGCTCCGCCCAGCTCCTCGGCCGTCACCACTTCGCCGATGGCGGCTTTCACCAGCGGCGGGCCGCCGAGAAAAATCGTGCCTTGGTTCTTGACGATGATCGACTCGTCACACATGGCCGGCACATACGCGCCGCCGGCGGTGCTCGAGCCCATCACGCAGGCGATCTGCGGGATGCGCGCCGCCGACATGTTCGCGATGTTGTAGAAAATGCGGCCGAAGTGCTCGCGGTCGGGGAACACGTTGTCCTGCTCCGGCAGGAAGCCGCCGCCGGAGTCGACGAGGTAGATGCACGGCAGGCGGTTCTGCGCCGCGATCTCCTGCGCGCGCAGGTGCTTCTTCACCGTCATCGGATAGTAGGTGCCGCCCTTGATCGTCGCGTCGTTCGCGACGACCACGCATTCGCGGCCCGCGACGCGGCCGATGCCGCAGATGATCGAGGCGGAGTGCACGTCGCCGCTGTACATCCCCCAGGCGGCGAGCTGGCCGACCTCGAGGAACGGCGAACCCGGGTCGAGCAATGAGCGCACGCGCTCGCGCGGCAGCATCTTGCCGCGAGCGGTGTGCTTGTGCCGGGCGGCTTTTTCTCCTCCCTGGGTAACGGTGGAAACCTTATCCTTGAGGTCCTTGACCAGGCCCTCCATGCGCTCGGCGTTCTGTCGAAACTCGGCCGAGCGCGGCTTGAGCTGGCTCTTGATGACCGCCACTAGAAGGGTGCCTTCATCCAGCGCTCGAGCTGGTCGAAGCGATCGGTGCCCCAGAACGGCTCGCCGTCGACCACCATGTACGGAGAGCCGAACACGCCTTTGGCCACCGCCGCGTCCACTGCGGCGCGCGTCTTGTCCTTGAGCGCCTGCTCGTTGAGGTCGGGCTTGAGACCGAGAGCGGCGGCGATTTTCAATACGTTGCCGGCCTCGCCGATGTTGATGTTGTCGACGAAGTAGGCCTTGAACAGGGCTTTGGCCAGAGGAACCTGCTTTTCCGCCGGTGCGGCATAGAAAGCGCGGCAGGCATGCAGGGTGGAAATCGGAAACGGGTCCGGAATGCGGAAGGGCACATCATGAAAGCGCGCCGAGCGCAGGAAGTCGCGCTTCGCGTACTCGCCCTTGAGCGGAATGGTGGGCAGCGGGGCGGCGCCGGTGGCCTTGAATGCCGCGCCGAGGAGCATCGGACGCCAAGTCACCCCGCGGCCATGCCGGGCGGCCAGCGCTTCGATCTTCTGCGCCGCCAGATAGCCGTACGGCGAAGAGAAATCGAAGTAGAAGTCGAGCGGGGATTTCATCCTTCCTCCAGGGCTCTGCCGATGACCAGGCGCTGGATATCGTTCGCGCCTTCGTAGATCTTGGTGACGCGCACGTCGCGCCAGAAGCGCTCGACCGGAAAGTCGGCGACGTAGCCATAGCCGCCGTGCACCTGGATCGCGTCCGAGCACACGGTTTCCGCCATCTCGGAGGCGAACAGCTTCGCCATCGAGGCTTCCTTCAGGCACGGTTGCCCGGCATCGCGCAGCCGGGCGGCGTGCAGGTAGAGCTGGCGCGCAGCTTCCACCTGCGTCGCCATGTCGGCGAGGCGGAAGTTGACCGCCTGGTGCTCGATCAGGGTCTTGCCCATGCTCTTGCGCTCGCGGGTGTAGGCGACCGCCGCTTCGAGCGCGGCGCGCGCCACCCCGGTCGCCTGCGCGGCGACATTGATCCGCCCGGACTCCAGGTTGGCGAGCGCGATGCGGTAGCCGGCGCCTTCCTCGCCCAGCAGATGCTCGGTCTTGCAATTCTCAAACACGATCTGCGCCGTATCCGACGCCCGCTGCCCCGTCTTGTCCTCGATGCGCGCGACGACGTAGCCAGGCGTGGAAGTCGGGACCAGGAACGCGCTGATGCCTTTCTTGCCCGCGCTCTTGTTGGTGACCGCAAAGACCACCGCGACATCCGCGTTCTTGCCGGAGGTGATGAATTGCTTCACGCCGTTCAGCACGTACTCGCTGCCCTTGCGCTCGGCCCGTGTCGTGATCGCGGAAGCATCCGAGCCGACTTGCGGCTCGGTGAGCGCGAAGGCCCCGAGCATCTTTCCCTGCGCCAGAGGCTTCAGGAACCTGGCTTTTTGCGCGTCGCTGCCGTAGCCGGCGAGAATGCCCGCGACGAGGTTGTTGACCGCCACGATGGTCGCGGTGGCGCAGTCGCCGGCGGCGACTTCCTCGCAGGCGACAGCGAGCGCGGTGTAGTCCATCCCGGCGCCGCCCCATTCCTCGGCAATCGCCACGCCGTACAGACCCATCTCGGCGAGCCCCTGCAGCGCTTCTCGCGGAAATTCCTTCTCGCGGTCCCAGCGCGCGGCGTGCGGCGCGAGCTTCTCGGCAGCGTAACGGCGCACTGCCTGGCGGATTTCGTCAGCTTGCGCGGACATAGGTCAGGGTGTGGTGGCTGAAAAGGTTGCCGTTCTTGCCGTGGCATTCGGCCACGCCGTAGATGCTGCGCCGGCCCATCTTCAGGATGCGCGCGGTGCAGTACACGTGCTCGCCTTTGGCGGGCGCGAGGAACGCGGTGTTCAGCTCCGAGGTCAGCGCATCGTTTTCGACGCCGATGCGCGCCTTGATCGCCAGCCACATCGCGCAATCGGCCGCCGCCATCAGCGCCGGCCCATTGATGATGCCGCCGGGGCGCTCCAGCGCTGCCTTGTGCGGCAGCTCGAGCGTGCAACGGGCCTTGCTTACCGAAACCACTTTAAAAGCATAAGGACGCAGGAAGCGCGAACGGTCCAGCAGCTTCTGCAATGCTGCTTTCAAGCGAGCTCGATCGCCATGGCGGTGGCCTCGCCGCCGCCGATGCACAGGCTCGCCATCCCGCGCTTGCCGCCCTGCTTGCGCAGCGCGCCGATCAGCGTGACGAGGATGCGGGCCCCCGAGGCGCCGATGGGGTGGCCGAGCGCGCAGGCGCCGCCGTGCACGTTGACCTTGTCGTGCGGCAGGCCGTGCTCCTTCATCGCCGCCATCGTCACCACGGCGAACGCCTCGTTGATCTCATACAGGTCGACGTCATTGGCCTGCCATTTCGTCTTTTCCAGCAGTTTAGTGATCGCGGCGACCGGCGCCGTCGTGAACCAGCCGGGCTCCTGCGCATGCGTCGAGTGGCCGATGACCGTGGCGAGGGGTGCGAGGCCGCGTTTGTCCGCGGTCGAGCGGCGCATCATGACGAGCGCAGCGGCGCCGTCCGATATGGAACTGGAGTTCGCCGCGCTGACGGTGCCGTCCTTTCTGAACGCCGGCTTCAATGTCGGGATCTTCGCCAGGTTCGCCTTGAAAGGCTGCTCATCCATCTCGATGAACTTCTCATCCTTGCCGACCTTGATGGCGAGCGGCGTCAGCTCCCAGGCGAAGGAGCCGTCCTTGTTCGCCTTTTGGGCGCGGTTAAGCGAAGCAATGGCGAACTCGTCCTGGGCTTGACGGGAAAACTGGTATTTCGAAGCACATTCTTCAGCGAAGGTGCCCATCAAGCGCCCCTTCTCGTACGCGTCCTCCAGGCCGTCGTAGAACATGTGGTCGATCACCTGGCCATGGCCCATGCGCAGGCCGCCGCGGGCTTTGGGCAGGAGGTACGGAGCGTTGGTCATGGATTCCATGCCGCCGGCCACGATGATCTGAGAAGAGTTTGAAAGCAGAAGGTCGTTGGCGAACATGGCGGCCTTCATCCCCGAGCCGCACATCTTGTTGATCGTCGTACATCCGGTGCCGAGCGGCAACCCGGCACCGAGCGAAGCCTGGCGTGCGGGTGCCTGACCCTGGCCGGCGGGAAGGACGCAGCCCATGATGACTTCCTGCACGTCCTCGGGCCGGATCTTCGCGCGCTCGACCGCGGCGCGGATCGCGGCGGCGCCGAGCTCTGAAGCCGCGAAGCTCTTCAGCTCGCCTTGGAACGCGCCCATCGGGGTGCGGGCGAGGCCAACGATGACGACAGGATCCTTTTCCATGAAAACTCCTTCAGGGAGCACTTAGTTTGGTGGGACCTCGTAAGGGCGCACCAGGCTGCGGCCGCGTTCTACGATCTGCGCGGGGAATGGGCAGGACTTGCGGGTTTGCGCGTCGATGTGCACGCCGGTCAGTACGCAGATCGCCGACACTTCGTCGGTCACCGCGTTGCGCATCTCGTGCACGAAGCGGGCGAGCTTCTCGCGCACTTCGAGGAAGGTGGAGCGCACGACCACCGTCTCGCCGGCGTGCAGCTCGCGCTTGTAGGTGATGTTCTGCTGGACCGCCGCCATGCCGCGCCGATGTTCCTTGAGGAAGGCGGTCGTGACGCCCATCTCGGCGAACAAGTTCCACGTGGCCTCGTCGAACTTGCCCACGTACCACATGACGTTCATGTGGCCCATGTGGTCGCAGTGCCACGGGTAGATCGCGCCGCGATAGGTTTCGATCATGGGCTGGAGCGGGAAACGTTCAGGTCGTGGATCAGGCCGTCCTTGAGGTCGTAGATCCAGCCGTGCACCTCGAGGGGCTGGCCGCGCTCCCAGGCCTCCTGCACCGCGGTGCACTTGGCGATGTTCTCCACCTGCTCGCGCGCGTTCAGCTCGCAAAGGCGCCGGTGGCGCCGCTCTTCGCCGGCCACCTTGTCGAGCTCGCCGCCGTGCTTGGTCGCGACGTCCTGCACATGGCGCAGCCAGTTGTCGGAGAGGCCGATGCGGTGCTTGGTCATGGCCGCGTGCACGCCGCTGCAGCCGTAGTGCCCGCACAGGATGATGTGCCGCACCTTCAGGATGTCGACGGCGAACTGGATCACCGACAGGCAGTTGAGGTCGGTATGCACCACCACGTTGGCGATGTTGCGGTGGACGAAGACCTCGCCGGGCGCGAGGCCGATGATCTGGTTGGCGGGCACGCGCGAATCGGAGCAGCCGATCCACAGGTACTGCGGCGACTGCTGGTGGGCGAGGCGCGAGAAGTACTCCGGGTCCGCGGCGACCGCGGCGCGCGCCCACTTGCGGTTGTTCTCGAGCAGCTCGCTTGGGCTCACGCGGTTTCCCCGAACAGCTCGCGGCCGATCAGCCAGCGGCGAATTTCCGACGTGCCGGCGCCGATTTCATAGAGCTTGGCGTCGCGCCACAGGCGGCCGGTCGGCGTCTCGTTGATGTAGCCCATGCCGCCGAGCGCCTGGATCGCTTCGCCCGCCATCCAGGTCGCCTTCTCGGCGGCGTAGAGGATGGCGCCGGCGGCGTCCTTGCGCGTGGTCTCGTTGCGGTCGAGCGCCTGGCCGACCGCGTAGACGTAGGCGCGGCACGCGGAGAACGTGGTGTACATGTCGGCGAGCTTCCCCTGCATGAGCTGGAACTCGCCGATCGGCTGGCCGAACTGCTTGCGCTCGTGCACATAGGGCACCACGACGTCGAGGCAGGCCGCCATGATGCCGAGCGGGCCACCCGCGAGCACCGCGCGCTCGTAGTCGAGGCCGGACATCAGGACTTTGACCCCGGCACCTTCGGCGCCCAGGATGTTGCCGGCAGGAACCTCGCAATCGCGGAACACCAGCTCGCACGTGTTCGAGCCCCGCATGCCGAGCTTGTCGAGCTTCTGCGCGGTCGAAAAGCCCTTCATGCCTTTCTCGACCAGGAATGCGGTAATGCCTTGGTCGCTGGTTTTCCCATAGATGACCAGCACGTCGGCGTCCGGGCCATTCGTGATCCACATCTTGTTGCCGTTGAGCACGTAGCGGTCGCCACGCCGCTCGGCTTTCAAGCGCATGCCGACGACATCGGAACCCGCGCCCGGCTCGGACATCGCTAGGGCGCCGACGTACTCGCCCGAGATCAGCTTCGGCAGATACTTCTTCTTCTGCGCCTCGCTGCCGTTGCGCCGGATCTGGTTCACGCACAGGTTGGAGTGCGCGCCGTAGGAAAGCCCGATCGAGCCCGAGGCGCGCGAGATTTCCTCCATGGCGACGATGTGCGCGAGGTAGCCCATCGCGGTGCCGCCGTATTCCTCCTCCACCGTCATGCCGAGTACGCCGAGCGCGCCGAGCTTGCGCCACAGATCCGGCGGAAATTCGTTGCTGCGGTCGATCTGCGCCGCGCGCGGCGCGATTTCCTTCGAAGCGAAGTCGCGTACCGACTCGCGCAGCATGTCCACGGTTTCGCCGTGATCGAAGCGGAGAAAATTCATTCAGGGGTGTCTGGGGTTCCGGCGAGCATCATCAGCGTCTGCTGCATGCTGGCCACGTGCTTGCCATCCTCAGAGTACACCTCGCCGCGCGTCACGGTAAGCGTGCGCCCGGGGCGCAGCACCTCGCCGCGGGCGACGAGCGCGCCGCGCGCCGGTGCGAGGATGTTGATCTTGTACTCGACCGTCACCAGGGAGCAATCGGCGGGCATCAGGGAGAAGGCGGCATAGCCGCAGGCGGTGTCGGCGATCATGCCGATGATGCCGCCGTGGACGAAGCCCTTCTGCTGCGTCAGGTCGTCGCGGTAGGGCAGGGCGATTTCGACATGGCCGGGCTCGACCACGGTGAGCGATGCGCCGATCAGCGCCATCGCCTTCTGGCGATTGAAGCTGGCGCGGATGCGGGACGCGAAGTGCGGATCGGCCGGGGCATTCATCAGGGAAGGTCTGAAGATTTAGGGAAGGTCCGAAGCAGTCGTCCCCGCGAAGGCGGGGACCCAGGTTGGAAAATTTGCAAACCTATTCAGACAGGTCCTTCCACTCGGATTCGTCTCCTTGATAACGGGGTCCCCGCCTTCGCGGGGACGACCATCAGTGCCGTCTTCAGTTTTCCTCAGCTTGGGAAGGCTACTTGACGTTTACGTCAACGTCAACCGAGCCGCTTCCGGATCTTTTTTTCGAAAGCGCGGATTTCGGAGAGCTGCGCCTCGATATCGGCCTGCTGCTGCAGCAGGCTCGCCTTGTGCGTCTCCAGGACCGCGAGGAAGCGCTCGAGCTGCGGGCGCTGGTCGCGCCCCGGCTCGTACATGTCGATCAGCTCGCGGATCTCGGAGAGCGTCAGGCCGAGGCGCTTGCCGCGCAGCGTGAGCTTCAGGCGCGTGCGGTCGCGCGGCGTGTAGATGCGGCGCTGGCCGTCGCGGCGCGGCGCGAGCAGGCCCTGGTCCTCGTAGAAGCGGATCGCGCGCGGCGTGATGTCGAACTCGCGCGCCAGCTCGCTGATCGAAAATTCGGCGCGTTCCGTTTCCATGGTAATTTCGAAACGATTCTAGCTGATGTCCCTCGCCTATCCGTTCCCGGAAGTCCCTGCGCCCGGCACCACCATCGAGGTGGCGCCCGGTGTGCATTGGCTGTCGATGCCGCTGCCGTTCCAGCTCGACCACATCAACCTGTGGCTCATTGAAGAGGGTGACGGCTGGACGGTAGTGGACACCGGCATCGGCAATGAGCAGACGCGAACCCTGTGGGAACAGGTGCTCACTCGTGAGGTAAAAAGAGTCCTAGTCACGCACTACCACCCCGACCACGCCGGCAATGCGGATTGGTTATGCCAGCGCTACGGCGTCGAGCTCTGGATGACGCAGGGCG
>DATFDV010000267.1:0-14133 GCA_035251855.1 Burkholderiales bacterium
ATTCGCGGTCTGGAACACGCCGCGATACAGCTCGGCCACCTGCCTCATGTATTCGCGGAACACCGGGTCGAACTGGCCCAGCAGCGGCGCGCTCATCGCGCGCAGCACGCGCGGGTCGGCATTGATCGGCCCCGGCCCCATGAGCAGCCGCGGCGGCGGATTGATGGGTTCAACCATGGGGATGGTGCTTGAGCCAGTGCCGGGCGATGTCGATGCGGCGCGTGATCCAGACCTTCTTGTTCTTCACGTACCTGATGAATCGCTCGAGCGACGCCAGACGGCCGGGCCGGCCCGCGAGGCGGCAGTGCAGGCCGATCGACATCATGCAGTGCTCCTCCGCGTACAGCACGTCGAAGCTGTCCTTCAAGTAGGTGAAGAAATCGTCGCCCGAGTTGAAGCCCTGCGGCGTGGCGAAGCGCATGTCGTTGGCATCGAGCGTATACGGCACCACCAGCTGGGGCTTGCCGTATCGCGTGTCGTACCACGGGATGTCGTCGTTGTAGTCATCGGCGTCGTAGACGAAGCCGCCGTCCTCCACCACCAGGCGGCGCGTGTTCGGGCTGGTGCGCCCGGTGTACCAGCCGAGCGGGCGCTCGCCGGTCAGCCGGCGATGCACCTCGATCGCGCGCTGCATGTGCTCGCGCTCGAGCTCCAGCGGCACGTGCTGGTAGTTGATCCAGCGCCAGCCGTGGCTCGCCACCTCGTGCCCCGCCTTGAGAAACGCCTGGACCGCGCCCGGGTTGCGCTCCATCGCCATCGCCACGCCGAACACGGTGAGCGCCAGCTCGTGACGCTCGAAGAGCTCGAGCAGCCGCCACACGCCGACGCGCGAGCCGTATTCATAGAGCGATTCCATCGACAGATGGCGCGCGCCCTCGACCGGCTGCGCGCCGACGATCTCGGAGAGGAACGCCTCCGAAGCCTTGTCGCCATGCAGGATGGAATTCTCGGCGCCTTCCTCGTAATTGAGGACGAACTGCAGCGCGATGCGCGCGCTGCCCGGCCACTTCGCCTTGGGCGGCTTGGGGCCGTAGCCGACTAGGTCGCGCGGATAGTCCGCGCTCATGAAGAAAAGGAATTGATGAAGGCGAAAAGCACATTCGCTCCCGCGCGCGCGTCCTCCTTCGTAATCGACTCGAGCGGGTTGTGGCTGATGCCGCCCTTGCAGCGCACGAAGAGCATGCAGATGTCCGCGATCGCGCCCAGTGCCATGCCGTCGTGGCCGGCGCCCGAAGGCAGCCGCCGCACCGGAAAGCCCTGGCTCGCCACCGCGCGCTCCATCTGCGCGATCAGGCGTGGCGCGCAGGCGGTCACGCCAAAGTGCTGCAGGTCTTCGATTTCGCAGCCTAGCTTTCTGCCCCTGGACACCTCTTCGATCTTGGCTCTGATGGCCGCCACCGCCTCTTCCCGCAGCGAATCCTGCGGCGCGCGCACGTCCACGGTGAACATCACCTCGCCGGGAATTACGTTGATCGCCCCCGGCTTTGCTTCGAAGCGCCCCACGGTGCCGACGAGCTCGGGGTGGCCGAGGGCGACGCGCTCGACCGCGAGCGCGCATTCGGCGGCGCCGGCGAGAGCGTCGTGCCGCAGGTGCATCGGCACGGTGCCGGCGTGGCCCGCCGTGCCGCGCAGTGTGACGCGCAGGCGCGAGAAGCCGTTGATCGCCGTCACCACCCCCACCGCCAGGCCTTCGGCCTCGAGCACCGGCCCCTGCTCGATGTGCAGCTCCGCATAGGCGAGCACCTCGCCCTTCTTGCGCGCAATCTTCGGAATGGCGTCGGGCTCGAGGTCGAACTCGCGCAGCGCTTCTGCCATGGTCTTGCCCTGCGGGTCCTTCGCCTTCAGGGCTTCCATGTCGAAGATGCCTGCTACCGCGCGGCTGCCGAGGAGGGTGGTGCCGAAGCGCACGCCTTCCTCGTCGCCGAAGCCGACGACTTCGATCGCGAACGGCAGCCTCTTGCTTTGCGAGTGCAGAACGCTCACGCATTCGATGGCGCTGATGACGCCGAGCATGCCGTCGTACTTGCCGGCGTCGCGCACGGTGTCGAGGTGCGAGCCGAGCATCAGGCACGGTAGCCCCGGGCCCTCGCCCTCATATCGCCCGACCGCGTTGCCGATCGCATCGAGCTTCGCCTGCATGCCGGCCTCGCGCATCCAGGCGAGGACCTTGTCGCTCGCGGCGCGCGCCTGCGGGGAGAGGAATACGCGCGTCAGTGCGCCGGGAAGCTCGGAATGCTGCGCGAGCGACTCGCAGCGTTCGAGGATCCTGTCTGCCGACAGCATGCGCCCGATAATATAGGGCATCGACTTGGAACACCTTAACCGGCTCGATCTCCCCGCCTGGCTGGCGCATTGCGGCGCCGTCTTCGAGCACTCGCCCTGGGTCGCGGAAGGCGCATGGCGCCAGCGTCCGTTCGCCTCGGTCGACGCGCTGCATCAGGCGATGATGGACGAGGTGCGCGCTGCGCCCCGGGTGCGCCAATTCGAGCTGGTACGCGCCCACCCCGAGCTGGCCGGCGGCGAGGCGCTGACCGTGGATTCGACCAGCGAGCAGGCACGGCTGGGCTTCGACCGGCTGACGAAGGACGAGCTCGAGCGGATGAACGGCCTCAACCGGCGCTACCGCGCGAAGTTCGGCTTTCCCTGCATCGTCGCGCTGCGCCTGCATGCGAACCGGGAAAGCGTGATGCGCGAAATGGAGCGCCGGCTGGGGAATAATGCCGAGACTGAGCTCGCCGGCGCCCTGGAGCAGATCGGGCATATCACCCGGGGCCGGCTCGACAAGCTGCTCACGGAGAATGGCTGATGGGAAAAGTCACCACCCACGTGCTGGATACGGCGCACGGACGCCCCGGCGCCGGCATGAAGATCGAGCTGTCGGTCTACGAGGGCGCGGCGTGGAAGCGGCTGAAGAGCGTCACCACCAACAAGGACGGGCGCACCGACGAGCCGCTCGCCGACGGCGCCTTGCGCCCCGGCCAGTACCGCCTGAAGTTCCACGTCGGCGAGTATTTCAAGACCCGCGAATTTCTCGACGTGGTGCCGGTTCGCTTCAACATCAGCGACGGCAGCGCGCATTACCACGTGCCGCTGCTTTGCTCGCCGTGGAGCTATACAACCTATCGAGGAAGCTGAGATGAGATTGATCCTGCTGGCCTGCGTGCTCGCCGTCGGCAATGCCACGGCCCAGACCTGGCCGAACAAGCCGGTGCGTGTGATCGTTACCTTCTCGCCCGGCGGTTCGTCCGACATCGTCGCGCGGCTGATCGGTGCGCCGCTGCAGGCCGAGCTCGGCCAGCCGGTGATCATCGACAACAAGCCCGGTGCCGGCGGCACCATCGGCGCGCAGGAGGCGGCGCGCGCCGCGCCCGACGGCTACACGCTGCTGCTCTCCAACAGCGCGCCAATCAGCATTTCCCCGGCGATGCAGGACCAGCCACGCTACGACCCGGTGGCGAGCTTCACCCACGTCGCCTACATCGGCTCGGTGGCGAACGTGTTCGTCGTGCATCCCTCGGTGCCGGCGACCTCGCTGCGCGAGCTGGTGGCCTGGATCAAGGCGCAGCCCAATCCAGTCAACTACGGCTCGGGCGGCATCGGCTCGATCGGCCATCTGGTCGGCGAGACGCTGAAGAAGGACCAGGGCCTGCAGATGGAGCACGTCGGCTACAAGGGCTCCTCGCCGATGCACAACGATCTGCTGAGCGGCACCATCAAGCTCGCGATCGACACGCTGCCGCAGAACGTGCCGTTCATCAAGGACGGCAAACTGCGCGCGCTCGCGGTCACCTCGCCGGCGCGCGCGCCGATGGCGCCGGGCGTGCCCACGGTCCTCGAGCTCGGGCAGAAGAAGCTGGTGGCGGAGAACTTCCTCGGCGTCTCCGGCCCCGCCGGGCTGCCGCGTCCGCTGGTCGAGCGGCTGCACGGCGCGATGAAGAAGTCGCTCGCCAACCCGACGGTGGCGCAGCGCCTCGCCGAGCTCGGCGTGCAGGGCAGCGACATGACCCCGGAGCAGTTCACCGCCTTCGTCGCCAACCAGGTCAAGGAGTGGACCCAGCCGGTGAAGGATTCGGGCGCCAAGCTCAACTAAAACCCGAAATCAGGGACAGACCACGTTTTCATGCCGGGGATCTCGATTCATGTCGTCGATGTCGCCCATGGCATTGTCGCAGCGGGCATGAAGGTAGAGCTCTACGCTCTCACGCCGAACCGGCGCCAGATTGCCGCCGGGGAGACGGGCAGGAACGGCCAGCTGGAGGATCCGGCGCTGACGGCACGCGTGACGCCGGGCGTGTACGAGGCGGTGTTCCATGTCGCCGACTGGTACCGCACCCAGAGCGTGCGGCTTGCGCAGCTGCCGTTCCTCGACATCGTCGCCTACCGCTTCGGCATCTCCGATGCCGAGCAGCACTATCACCTGCCTTTCAAATGTACGCCGTGGGGTTACTCGTGTTTTCGCGGCGGCGCTTGAGCGCAAAAAACGTGGTCTGTCCCTGATTTAGGTGGAGGCCTATCTCCTCGACTGGCTGACGCTGCTCGCGCGCTGGGCGCACATCGTGGTCGGCATCGCATGGATCGGGGCGTCGTTCTACTTCATCTGGCTCGACAACCACCTCGAGCCACAACGCGGAACCGATTCGGACCCGCTCGTCGCCGGCGAGCTGTTCGCGATCCATGGCGGCGGCTTCTACCGCGCGCAGAAATACCGCCTGGCGCCCGACGCGCTGCCGAGCACCCTGCACTGGTTCAAGTGGGAGGCGTACTGGACTTGGATTACCGGCTTCGTGCTGCTCGTGCTGGTCTACTACCTCAACGCCGGCCTGTACCTGGTCGATCCGCAGGTCATGCCGCTCTCGCCCGGCACGGCGATCGGCATCGGGCTCGGCAGCCTGGTAATCGGTCTCGCACTCTACGAGGGCTTGTGCCGTTCGCCTTTGAACGAGACGGGGCTGGCCCTGGCCCTGGTGGCCTTCCTCGCGCTGGCCGCATGGGCTCTGACGCAGGTCTTCAGCGGCCGCGGCGCGTTCATCCACTTCGGCGCGATCCTCGGCACGATCATGGCGGGCAACGTGGCGCACGTCATCATCCCGGGGCAGCGTGAGCTGGTGCGCGCGAAGCAGCAGGGCCGGCTTCCGGACGAGAAGTTCTCCATTCGGGGAAAGCAACGCAGCGTCCACAACACATATTTCACGCTGCCGGTGATCTTCACCATGATTTCCGGCCATCACGCCATGACCTTCGGCACGCGCTGGAGCTGGCTGGTGCTGGTCGCCATGGGGCTCGCGGGTGCGCTGATCCGCCTGTGGTTCGTGGCGCGTCACAAGGGAAAAGCGCCGGCATGGACGCTGCTGGCGGGCCTGGCCATCGTCGCGGCGGTGGCGGCAATGCTCACGCCCCGAAGCTCGAGCGGCACCGCGGTGCCGCTGGCCGAAGCGAAGCAGGTCGTCGATCGGCGCTGCGTGAGCTGCCATGCCGACAAGCCCGCGTTCCCGGGCCTGGCCGAGGCGCCGAAGGGAGTGAAGCTCGATACGCCGGAGCGCATCGAGGCGCAGCGCCTGACGATCCATCAGCAGAGCGTGCTCACGCGCGCCATGCCGCCGGGCAACCTGACCGGCATGACCGATGCGGAACGCGCGCTGCTGGATCGCTGGGTGCGCATAAAATAAGTCCGCGAGGAGAACCACCCATGGGCAGCGTCACCAAGCTGAAGGTTGCCGAAAAGCCGGCGCGCGAATTGCCGCGCCACCTGATCGCCGATGCCGACCGGCCCGAGCACCGCTATCTCGGCTCGGAGCTGCTGCTGTACCTCACCAGCGGCAAGCTGCCGCGCGAGGCGCTCAAGGACTACGCGGTGCTGCGCTGGGCGTTCCAGGCGCACGCGTACCCCGCGATGATGCTGTCGCACGCCGCGTTCCTCGAGGGCGAGGATGTCCAGCACCTGCTCGAGAACGCCTATGACGAGATCTTCCGCCTGGCGGGCGAGGGCGACCATCCCGGCCTGTGGGTGCAGTTCGCCAAGCTGCTCGGCGCGACCGACGCCGAGCTCGACGAGGTGGCGGCCAAGCCGCTTGCCGAGGTGATCGGCTTCCCGCGCACCATGACGCACTATTGCCGCAAAAGCGCTGCCGAGGGGCTCGCCACCTGGTGGGGCGACGAGAAGCAGCTGCCCGAGGCGCACGGCGCGACCGCGCTGGCGCTGACCAAGCACTACGGGCTATCTGACGAGACGGTCGAATATTTCTACGAGCACGTGCGTGCCGACCTCGAGCACACCGAGCATTCGTTCAGCCTGCTCGAGGGCTACGTGCGCGATCGCGGCGACGTGGTGCGCGGGCGGCGCGCCGCGGCCGTGACGCTGTGGGCCTGGCGCGAAATGCATGACGGCATCCTCCGCTATCTCCGGGCCAAGTACGACTTCTAGGCCGGCGGCCCTATGCCTGCATGGCATCACGGCGAACGCGCAGGTGTTCGAGCCGCTGGCCGAGCGTCTGGCCGGGCGCTTCCGCATCGTCAGCGTCGACCAGCGCGGTCACGGCCGCGCGGCGAAGCCGGCTTCAGGCTATGCCGGCAATGACTACGCGCGCGACATCATGGAGCTCGTGCAGGAGAAAACCCTGCTGATCGGCCATTCGCTCGGCGCCCGGAACGCGCTGCTTGCCGGCTCGCGCTATCCGGCGAAGGTGGCGGCGGTGGTGGCGATCGATTTCACGCCATTCATCGAGGGCGAGGTGTTCGATGCCCTCGAGAAAAGGGTGGCCGGCGGTGAGCGCACGTTTTTCTCGCTGGAAGACGTGAAGGCCTATTTGCGAAGCCGCTATCCACGCCTGCCGGAGGACGCCATCGACCGGCGCGCGCGCCACAGCTATGAATGCGTGGACGGAAAATGGCGCCCGCTCGCCTCACCTGCGGCGATGCGGGAGACCTGCGCCGGCTTGCGGGAAGACCTTTCCGCAACATTGAAGCAGATCAGCGTGCCGGTCCTGCTGCTGCGCGGGGCGCACAGCAAGCTGGTGTCACCCGACGCCTGGGCCAGGACCCGGGCCCTGCGGCCCGACCTGCCGGCGCGGGAGATCCCCGATGCCGACCACTACGTGCATGAAGAGCAACCCGCGGCCGTCGCCGCCGCCGTGATCGATTTCTGGGAGGCCATCCGATGAAAACCAAACCCCCGCAGGGGATGCCCTGGTCCGCTCCGGTGCTGGTCCGCAAGGAGGGAAAGAAGCTCGCCGTCGAGCTGCCGCCACAGGTCGCCGCCGACCTCAAGGCCGGGCCGGGCGACGTGCTCAACTTCACCAAGCTGCCCGAAGGTGAGATCCAGATCTGGGTGGTGAAGAAAGGCGGCTACGCGTCGCTGAAAGACATGAAATGAAAGTCGAGGTGCAGGCCAGCGCTTCGCCGCTCGAACTGCTGGAAATCGACTCGGCCAAGCCGGAAAACCAGTTGCTCGAGCATGCCGTGTGGAAGGACCTTCTGGCCGGAAAGCTGCCGAAATCGAAGGTCAAGCAGCTGCTGCTGGCGTTTTATCCGGTGGTCGCCGGCCCGGGCCGCTACGCGTTCGCGGCGAAGATCTCGCAGATCGACCCGCAGGACGGCAAGCAGCTCTTCCTGCAGATCCACGAGTCGCTGAAGAATCCCGCCGCGGATGCCGACGCGGGCTGGAAGAAGGTTCTGGTGGCGCTCGGCGCCACGCCGCGCGAGCTCGCGGCGGAGCCTTCCGCGGAGGCCTCGGACCTGGTCGATGTGCTTCGCGAGCACGGCCTGCGCTCGAGTCCGGTGCATGCGGCGGTGATCGCCGCCATGCTCGAGCGCCATCTGCCGCGTCTGTGGGGACGGCTCGCCGACAGCCTGCAGAAGCACTACGGCGTGAAGGCCGCGGCGCTGCAGCACCTGCGCTACGAGGCCGGCCGTGCCGACAAGGTCGAAGCCTGGGTCGATTACCTCGTCGGCAAGTACGTTGCCAACGCCGATCCCTACGCGATGTTCGAGGCGCGCCGCTCGGCGCGCGAGGCGCTCTGGGCATGGACCGCGCTGACCGAAACCGTCTGACCGCGCTTTCCTGCGTCGGGCTCGCCAAGGCGATCCGCGAGCGGCGCACGAGCAGCGTCGCAGCGATGGAAGCGGTGCTCGAGCGCGCGCATGCCGTACAGCCGCGCCTCAACTGCTTCCTGCGCATCGACGACGATGCGGCGCTCGCCGCGGCGCACCTCGCCGACCGCGAGATCGCGCGCGGCTACGTGCGCGGGCCGCTGCACGGCGTGCCGATGGCGCACAAGGACATGTACTACCGGCGCGGCGTGGTTTCCACCTGCGGCTCGAAGATCCTGCGCGACACGCCGGCCGCGGCGACGGCGAAGGTGCTCGAGCACCTCGATGCCGCCGGCGCGATCCAGTTCGGCGTGCTCAACATGGCGGAGTTCGCCATGGGACCGACCGGCCACAACTGGCACTACGGCCACTGCCGCAATCCGTGGGATCCGCAGCGCGTCACCGGCGGCTCGTCGTCGGGCGCGGGCGCCTCGGTGGCGGCGCGCGCCAACTTCGCCGCGCTGGGCTCCGACACCGGCGGCTCGGTGCGCCTGCCGTCGGCGTTCTGCGGACTCGCCGGCATCCGGCCGACGCACGGGCGCGTCTCGGTGGAAAACATCCTGCCGCTGTGCCCGTCGCTCGACACCGTCGGGCCGCTCACCCGCACGGTCGAGGATGCCGCGCTGATGCTCGAAGTCATCGCCCCGGGATTTGTGGTCGATCTGGAAAAGCCGATCGCCGGCCTGCGTATAGGAAGAGCGTTCCATGACGATTGCGATCCCGAGATCGCCGCGGCAATGGAGGCATCGCTCGAAGCGTTTCGCCGCCTGGGAGCGACGGTGGTCGACATCGAGCTGCCGGATTTCTCGCGGCTGAGCGCACTCGCTGCCGTGCTGCACGCCGCCGAGGCGAATCCGTTCCACGACGAATGGTTCAGGACCCGGCCGCAGGATTACTCGGCGCAGGTGCGCGAGCGGCTGGAGAAGGGCCGGCCGGTGCTGGCGCGCGACTACCTGATGGCGATGCAGGCACGAGCGCCGGCGATCGCCGCGTTCTGCGAATCGGTGTTCTCGAAGGTCGATCTGGTGCACGGGCCGGTGGTGTCGTTCCAGACGCCGACCATCGCCCAGACCGACATCTCCAGCGGTGAAGCGGCTGCCGAGATGCTCGGACGCTTCGTGCGGTTGACGCGGCCGATCAGCTACCTCGGATTGCCGGTGGTATGCGCCAACGCGGGATTCACCAAAGGCGGCATGCCGATCGGCATGCAGCTCATCGCGCCGCCGCTCGACGAAGCGACCGCGCTACGCGCCGCGCATGCCTTCCAGGTCAACCAGCCTTTTCAGGATCCGCCGCATCGCGATGCCGGGCTGATCTGACGGCATGTGCTGCTCGCTGCGCATGTCGAGGGGCACCTCCGGATCGGTGCTCTCCAGGATGCGCTTGTCTTCCAGCGTGACGGCGCGGTCGAAGGCGACGATCTTGGCGACGTCGACACCCTGGCCGCGGTCCTCGATCAGGCAGAACTGCACCATCTGCGAGCGGTTGTCGGCGAGCGGCACCTGGATGTTCACCACCACATGCGACGGTCCGTCGGGGTAATGGATGCCCAGGCGCACGGCGAACGGCGCGAACCAGGTGCAGTCGAGGCGCCGCTCGTTGGCGTCGTGCTGCGCATGGTGGGCGATCGCTACCCCGAGGCGCCCGCGGTAGTGGAAGCCGCCGTCGAATTCCTCGATGACCGCGTCCTTCGCCACCAGGTGCTCGGGCGTGCCGAAGGTGCCCAGGTGCACGAAGCTCGGGTGCGCCATGTCGAGCTCGTTCTCCATGACGCGCAACGCGGCGGTGTTCCAGGGCTCGTAGAACTCGTGCACCAGGCGGAACGCGGGATCATCGGCCTCGGGGATCTGCGGGATGCCGTATAGCGGCTCCTCGAGCGCCACCCAGGCGTAGCCGTAGCGCGACTCGCAGCGGAACGACGTTACGCGGCGCTGCGGGCCGGGCTTCTGCTCGGGTAGCTGCGGCATCAGTACGCACTGGCCGCTGCGGTCGTACTGCCAGCCGTGGTAAGCGCAGGCGAGGAAATCGCCGCACACCCTGCCGAGCGAAAGCCGCGCCGAGCGGTGGCAGCAGCGATCCTCCAGCGCCGCCGGCCGGCCGGCCGCATCGAGAAACAGCGCGAGCCCCTGACCGAGCAGTTCGAAGCGCTGCGGCCCGGCCCGCAGGTGCTCGAGCGGAATCACCGGGTACCAGAAGCGGCGAAAAACCGGATGCGCCGTGACTCTCATCGTCGAGCTATTATCCGCATATCCAACAGGGGGAGATGATGATGCGCCGGGTCGCTTTGCTCGCAGCCATGCTCGTTGCTGGATCCGCGCTTGCACAAAAAGAGACCGCGATCCGCTTCGCGCTCGACTGGCGCTTCGAGGGGCCGGCGGCGCCGTTCTTCGTCGCCATCGACAAGGGCTACTACAAGGCCGAGGGCCTGAACGTCAGCATCGATCCGGGCTCGGGCTCGGTCGAGGGCATCAACCGCGTCGCCTCCGGCGCCTACGAGATCGGCTTCGCCGACATCAACTCGCTGGTGAAGTACCGCGACAACCCGCGCAACCTGCCGGTTAAAGCAGTCATGATGGTTTATGACACCCCCGCGTTTTCCATTGTGTCGCTGAAGAAGAACGGCATCGCCAAGCCCAAGGACCTCGAGGGCAAGGTGCTCGGCGCGCCGGCCGCCGATGGCGCGTATGCGCAGTGGCCGATCTTCGTGCAGGCCAACAAGATCGATGCCTCGAAGGTGAAGATCGAGAACATCGGCTTCCCGGTGCGCGAGCCGATGCTCGCGCAGGGCAAGGTCGACGCCATCGCCGGCTTCTGGTTCTCGTCGTACATGAACCTGAAGGCCAACGGGGTGAACGGCGACGACATCGTGGTGCTGCTGATGAAGGACCACGGCGTCGACCTGTATGGCAACGTGATCATCGCCAACCCGGACTTGATGCGCTTCTCGCCGAAGGCGGTGTCGGGGTTCGTGAAAGCGACGATCCGCGGCATCCAGGACACGATCCGCAATCCCGACGCCGCCATCGACTCGCTGATGAAGCGCAACGCCATCGCCAAGCGCGAGGTCGAGCTCGAGCGCCTCAAGCTCTCGCTCGCGAAGAACTTCGTCACCCCCGACGTGCAGAAGAACGGCCTGGGCGCGGTCGACATGAAGCGCGTCGAGCGCTCGATCGACCAGATCGGCCTCACCTTCCAGTACAGCAACAAGCCCAAAGCCGCGGATATCTTCACTGGCCAGTTCCTTCCCCCGCGGGAGCAACGGCTGGTGAAGTAGAAGTTTGGTCGAGCTTCGCCAAGTCTCCATGGCCTATGGCCGCGGCGCCGCCGCGGTCCGCGCCATCGACGAAGTTACGCTGGACATCGCGCGCGGCGAGTTCATCGCCGTGGTCGGCCCCTCGGGCTGCGGCAAGAGCTCGCTGATGAAGCTCATTTCAGGGTTGCACGCGCCACTCGGCGGCAGCCTCATCGTGGAAGGCAAGCCAGTCACGGGACCGCTCCGGTCGGTCGGCATGGCGTTTCAGAACTCGAACCTCCTGCCCTGGCGCACCGCGCTCGAGAACGTGTTGCTGCCGTTGGAGATCGTCGAGCCTTACCGCAGCGATTTCTCGAAGCAGAAGTATTCGGGCAAGGCGCGGGTGCTGCTCGAGTCCGTAGGGCTGCGGGGGTTTACCGAAAAGCACCCCTGGGAGCTGTCGGGCGGCATGCAGCAGCGCACCTCGATCTGCCGCGCGCTGATCCACGAGCCGGAGATCCTGCTGCTCGACGAGCCGTTCGGCGCGCTCGACGCCTTCACGCGCGAGGAGCTGTGGCTGGCGCTGCGCGACCTGCAGGCTGCGCGCAAGGTCACGGTGATGCTCGTGACGCACGACCTGCGCGAGGCGGTGTTCCTTGCCGACACCGTGTACGTCATGTCGAGCCGGCCGGGTCGCATCCTGCGGCGCTGCCCGGTCAACCTGCCGCGGCCGCGCGACCTGGAGGTGACGTACACCCAGCCGTTCCAGGACGTGGTGCACGAGCTGAGAAGCCTGATTCGTGGATAGACGCGAATTCATCATTCGGGTGGTTTCGCCGATCCTTTTCACGATCGGATTGTTTGTCGCCTGGGAGATCGTCTGCCGGGCACTGCAGGTGCCGCTCACCATCCTGCCGGCGCCCTCCGACGTGTTCGGCGCGCTCTGGCAGTACCGGCAGCCGATCTGGGACAACTCCTTCGTCACGCTGTGGACCACGCTCGCCGGCTTCCTTATCGCCACCCTGTTCGGCCTCGCGCTGGGAATCGCGGTCGGCTGGCACCGCGCGCTTTACGCCGGCGTCTACCCGGTGCTGATCGGCTTCAACTCGGTCCCGAAGGTGGCGGTAGTGCCGGTGCTGATCCTGTGGTTCGGCATCGGCGAGATCCCGGCGGTGCTCACCGCGTTCCTGATCTCGTTCTTCCCGATCGTGGTGAACGTCGCCACCGGCCTCGCCACCACCGAGCCGGAGCTCGAGGACGTGCTGCGCGCGCTTGGCGCCTCCAAGCTCGACATCATGCGCAAGGTCGGTATCCCGCGCTCGCTGCCGTATTTCTTCGGCTCGCTGAAGGTGGCGATCACCCTGGCCTTCGTCGGCGCGGTGGTGTCGGAGACCGTGGGCGCCAACAAGGGCATCGGCAAGCTGATGCTCGATGCGCAGGCCGCCTTCCAGGTGCCGATCGTGTTCGCCGGGTTGCTGGTGCTCGCGGTGCTCGGCATCCTGCTCTATGCCGCCACGGCGGCGATCGAGGCGCGCTTTACCGGCTGGGCTTTCCGCGGCCAAGCCAGCCGCTAGGAAAACGTGGTCTGTCCCTGATTTTGTTTGGCTAGAATCTCGTATGGCACGCGGCGCGTACGAAGACGAGATCATCATCTCCTGGGTCGAGCTGCATCGCGACGCCCGCTACCTCTCCGAAGTCCTGCACAAGAAAGGCCCGTGGAAAGGCATCATCGCCGTGACGCGCGGCGGCCTGGTGCCCGCGGCGCTGGTGGCGCGCGAGCTGGACATCCGCCTGATCGACACCATCTGCGTGACGAGCTACGACGCGCCCGAGGGCGCGAATGCCGCGGGCGGGCCGCAGCAGCAGCAGGGCAAGGTCGAGGTGCTGAAGGGCGTAAGCGGGCAGGGCGACGGCTACCTGCTGATCGACGACCTGGTCGACACCGGCAAGACCGCCCAGGCGGTGCGCCAGCTCCTGCCGAAGGCGCACTTCGCCTGCCTGTACGCCAAGCCGGCGGGCCGGCCGATCGTCGATACCTTCGTCAAGGAGTTCAAGCAGACGAAGTGGATCCATTTCCCCTGGGACATCGAGTACACCTTCGCCACGCCGATCAAGGACGGCGGGCGCGTGTCTCCGGGGCCGGGCTAGCGGGCTAGTCGGCGAAGATGTGCGGGTAGATGAATCCGCCCGAGAGGATGCAAACCACGACCTTGAACACGAAGACCGCCTTCTGCGTCACGGTCATGTCCTTGAACTTGATGGATTGAGCTTCCGGCATGTCGCCTCCTGGTTGGCGCCATTCAAGCGCGGCGATGTAACCGGCAGATTGCGCTGTTACACGGTGTTACATGCTTGACGCGGCGCGCGCCGCGGTGCGATATACCCCGGCGATGGAGCGAGCCGACCACGTCCTAGTCGTCGACGACGACGCCGAGATCCGCAAGCTGCTGGGCGAGTATCTCGAGCGCAACGGCTTCCGCGTCTCGCTGGCCACCGATGGCCCCGAGATGCGCCGCGCGCTCGAGCGCAGCCGTCCGGACCTGGTGGTCCTCGATCTGATGCTGCCGGGCGAGAGCGGCCTTACGCTGTGCCGCGACCTGCGCGTCGAATCCAGCCTGCCGGTGATCATGCTCACCGCGCGGGCCGAGGAGGTCGACCGCATCGTCGGCCTCGAGATGGGCGCAGACGACTACCTGGCGAAGCCGTTCAGCCCGCGCGAGCTGCTGGCGCGCATCCGCAGCATCCTGCGGCGCGCCCGCGGCCTGGCCGGGCCGGAGCGCAGCGCCGCGCACCAGCTGCGCTTCGCCGGCTGGACG
>DATFDV010000268.1:0-5494 GCA_035251855.1 Burkholderiales bacterium
GCCATGGAAGGCGGCGATTATACTTCGCGTTCGCATGAATAAACTCGATTTCGCGGGACGAAACGCCATCGTCACCGGCGGCTCGCAAGGCATCGGCGCGGCGATCGTGAAGCGCCTGCAGGCCTCGGGCGCCAAGGTCACCATCTGGGATCTCGATGGCACACCCAAGGTCGATGTTTCCGATCCGTCCTCCATCGACAAAGCGGTCAAGTCGCTCGGCAAGGTCGACGTGCTGGTGAACAACGCCGGCGTCGCCGGCATGAACAAGCCGACGGTCGACTATCCCATCGAGGAATGGGAGCGCGTGCTGCGCATCAACCTCACCAGCCAGTTCCTCTGCTGCCGCGCCGTCGCGCCGCTGATGGTGAAGGGCGGCTACGGCCGCATCGTCAACATCGCGTCGGTCGCCGGCAAGGAAGGCAACCCGAACGCGGTGGCGTATTCCGCCTCCAAGGCCGGCGTCATTTCGTTGACCAAGAGCCTCGGCAAGGAGCTCGCGCAGAGCGGCGTGCTGGTCAACTGCGTCACGCCTGCGGCGGCGAAGACCGCCATCTTCGACCAGATGACGCAGCAGCATATCGACTACATGCTGTCCAAGATCCCGATGAACCGCTTCGTCAACGTCGACGAGGTGGCGGCGCTGGTGTGCTGGCTGGCGTCGGAGGACTGTTCGTTCTCCACCGGCGGGGTTTTCGACATCTCTGGCGGAAGGGCCACTTACTAGTGAAAAAGAAGAACGGCGGACAAAGATCGATCCAGTGGTTCGGCCGGCAGGACATCTACGGCTTCATCTACCGCAGCTGGATGAAGAACCGCGGCGTGCCGCAGGACCAGTTCGACGGCCGGCCGGTGATCGGCATCTGCAATACCTACAGCGAGCTGGTGCCGTGCAACTCGCACTTTCGCGTGCTCGCCGAGCAGGTGAAGGCCGGGGTGCTCGAGGCGGGCGGCTTCCCGCTCGAGTTCCCGGTGATGTCGCTGGGCGAGACGCTGCTGCGGCCGACCGCGATGCTCTACCGCAACCTCGCCAGCATGGACGTCGAGGAATCGCTGCGCGGCAATCCGCTCGACGGCGTGGTGCTGCTCTTCGGCTGCGACAAGACCACGCCGGCGCTCCTCATGGGCGCGGCGAGCGTCGACCTGCCGACCATCGGCGTGTCGGGCGGCCCGATGCTCTCCGGCAAATACCGCGGCACCGACATCGGCTCGGGCACCAACGTCTGGTCGATGTCGGAGGATCTGCGCGCCGGCAACATCAGCCTGGAGGAATTCCACGAGGCCGAGTCGTGCATGCACCGCTCGCACGGCCACTGCATGACCATGGGCACCGCCTCCACCATGGCGTCGATGGTCGAATCGCTCGGCGTCGGCATGCCGGGCAACGCCGCCATCCCGGCGGTCGACGCGCGCCGCAACCTGGTGGCGCGCGCCGCCGGGCGGCGCATCGTCGAGATGGTCAAGGAGAAGCTGACCCTTTCGAAGATCCTCACCAAGGACGCGTTCGAGAACGCGATCCGCGCCTGCGCCGCCATCGGCGGCTCGACCAACGCCGTGATCCACCTCATCGCCATCGCGCGGCGCATCGGCATCGACCTGTCGCTCGAGGACTGGGACCGCGCCGGCCGCGGCGTGCATTGCCTGGTGAACCTCATGCCGTCGGGCAAGTACCTGATGGAGGATTTCTATTACGCCGGCGGACTGCCGGCGGTGCTGCGCGAGCTTGGTGAGAATGATTTATTGAATCGGAATTCTCTGACCGTGAACGGCAGAACCATCTGGGAAAACAACAAGGACGCGCCCTGCTGGAACCGCGACGTCATCACGCCGATGAAAAAACCGTTCAAGAAAGACACCGGCATTGCCGTGCTGCGCGGCAACCTGTGCCCGGACGGCGCCATCGTCAAGCCTTCGGCGGCGACGCCGAAGCTGCTGCGCCACAAGGGGCGCGCGGTGGTGTTCGAGAACATCGAGGACTTCCACACGCGCATCGACGACCCGAAGCTCGACATCGACGAGAGCTGCGTGATGGTGCTGAAGAACTGCGGCCCGAAGGGCTACCCCGGCATGGCGGAGGTCGGCAACATGCCGCTGCCGCCCAAGCTCCTCAAGAAGGGCGTCACCGACATGGTGCGCATCTCCGATGCGCGGATGAGCGGCACGGCGTACGGCACGGTAATCCTGCATATCTGCCCGGAAGCGGCTGCCGGCGGCCCGCTCGCGCTGGTGCGCAACGGCGACCAGATCGAGCTCGACGTCGCGAAGCGGAGCTTGAACCTGCTGGTGTCGGAAGACGAGATCGCCAAGCGCAAGAAAGCCTGGCAGCCACCGAAGCCGCCGCTGGATCGCGGCTACTGGAAGCTCTACAACGATCACGTGCTGCAGGCGAGCGATGGCGCCGACCTCGACTTCCTGGTCGGCAAGAGCGGCGCCTTCGTCCCCCGTGACAACCACTGACTTCACGCTTTATTGCTTTGCTCAGTCCGGGAACGCCTATAAGGCGGCACTGACGCTGCAGCTATGCGGCGCGAAGTGGCAGCCGCGCTTCGTCGACTTCTTTGGCGGCGAGACGCGCACGCCGGAGTACCGGGAGCAGATCAACGAGATGGGCGAAGTACCGGTGCTCGAGCACAGTGGCAAGCGCCTGGCCCAGTCGGGCGTGATCCTCAGCTATCTATCCGATCATTTCGGCAAGTTTCAGGGTGAGAACAAGCTCGAGGTCCTGCGCTGGCTGCTCTGGGACAACCACAAGCTGACCAGCTACGTCGCCACCCTGCGGTACATGGTGACGCTAGCCAAAGTAGGTGAACCTCAAGTACACGAGTTCCTGCGCGGGCGCATCAAGGGATCGCTCGGAATCCTGGACAAGCATCTGTCCAACAGCGCATTCGCCGTGGGAAACCAGCCCAGCATCGCCGACTTCTCGATGTGCGGCTACCTGTACTGGCCCGACGAGTTCGGCGTATCTTGGACCGACTACCCGCGCATCGGCGCGTGGCTGGAGCGCATCCGCAAGCTGCCCGGCTGGGTGCATCCTTATGAGCTCATGCCGGGCCATCCGCTGAAGAGGTAGCCATGCTCCAAGCCGTAGAGCTGACCATCCGCCTGCACCCCGACGACGACGTCGTCATCGCTCGCCTGGACATTTCCACCGGCACGCTGGTTTCAAAAGAAAACGTGCGTGCGGTCGTCACCATCCCCGCCGGCCACAAGCTCGCGGTGCGCGATGTCGCGCAGGGCAAGCCGGTGCGGCGCTACAACCAGATCATCGGCTTCGCCACGCGCGACATCAAAGCCGGCGAGCACGTGCACGTGCACAACCTGGCGATGGGCGACTTCCAGCGCGATTACGCCTTTTCCTCGCTGAAAAAGGAAACTGATTTCATTTCGCCCGCAGCGACCTTCCAAGGCATCGTGCGCGCCGACGGCCGCGTCGCCACCCGCAACTACATCGGCATCCTCACCAGCGTGAATTGCTCGGCGACGGTGGCGCGCATGGTGGCGGATCACTTCAAGAATCGGCTGGACAAGTACCCCAACGTCGACGGAGTCGTCGCGCTGACTCACAAGACCGGCTGCGGCATGGCTTCCGAGGGCGAGGGCATGGACGTCCTGCGCCGCACGATGGCGGGCTACGCGCGCCACCCGAACTTCTTCGCCACGCAGGTGATCGGCCTGGGTTGCGAGGCGAACCAGATCAACAATCTGCTTTCCACCCAGGCGCTCAAGCGCCACGACCGCATGCACGCCTTCACCATCCAGGAGAAGGGCGGCACGATGAAGGCGGTGCGCGAAGGCATCGCGCGCATCGAGGCGATCCTGCCGGAGGCGAACAAGGTCAAGCGCGAGACCGTCTCGGCATCGCACCTGACCCTCGGGCTGCAGTGCGGCGGTTCGGACGGCTATTCGGGCATCAGCGCCAATCCGGCGCTTGGTGCGGCGGTGGATTTGCTGGTGAGGCACGGCGGCAGCGCCATCCTCTCCGAGACTCCGGAAATCTATGGCGCCGAGCACCTGCTGACTCGAAGGGCGGTGTCGAAGGAGGTTGGCGAAAAGCTGGTGGCCCGCATCCGCTGGTGGGAGGAGTACACCGCGCGCAACAACATGGAGATGAACAACAACCCTTCGCCGGGCAACAAGGCCGGCGGCCTCACCACCATCCTGGAGAAATCTCTCGGTGCGGTGGCCAAGGGCGGCACCACGAATCTCGTGGATGTCTACGAGTACGCGGCTCCGGTCACCGCGAAGGGCTTCGTCTATATGGATACGCCGGGCTACGACCCGGTCTCGGCGACCGGCCAGGTGGCCGGCGGCGCCAACATGATCTGCTTCACCACCGGCCGCGGCTCGGCCTATGGCTGCAAGCCCGCGCCCTCGCTCAAGCTCGCCACCAACACCCCGCTCTTCGTGCACCAGGAAGAAGACATGGACTTCAACTGCGGCACCGTGATCGACGGCAGCGAGTCGGTGGCGCAGTCGGGTGCCAGATTCTTCGAGCTGGTGCTCAAGACGGCGTCGGGCGAGAAATCCAAGTCTGAAGCCTTTGGCTACGGAGACGACGAATTCGCGCCGTGGACCATCGGCGCGACGATGTAGGAATTGGTCCCCCGCTTCTACCTGGACGCGCCGCTGCGCGCTGGCGGTGCCTGCACGCTGTCCGAGGACGCGGCGCACCACGCGGTGCACGTGCTGCGACTGCGCGAGGGGGACGAGGTGACGCTGTTCAACGGCCGCGGCGGGGAGTTCGCCGCGCGCATCGCCTCGATGCAGCGCCTGCGCATCGGCATCGAGCTGCTGCAGCACCGGGCCGTCGAGCGCGAGTCGCCGCTGCGGGTCACGCTGGTGCAGGGCGTATCCGCGGGCGAGCGCATGGACAGCACGGTGCGCAAGGCGGTCGAGCTCGGCGTGGCGGCGGTGCAGCCGGTGCTCGCCGCGCGCTCGGTGGCGCGGCCGAAGGGCGATCGCGCCGAGAACCGGCGCTCGCACTGGCAGAAGATCGTCGTATCGGCGTGCGAGCAGTGCGGCCGCAACCAGGTGCCTGAGGTACTGGCTTTGGTTCCCCTTGGCGACTACCGGCCGGGCGCGAGTGCGGCGAAGGTTTTGCTGTCGCCTTCATCACAGGTTCCCCTGTCCAAGCTCGGGTTCAGGCAAGGCGAGATCGTGCTGGCGGCCGGGCCGGAAGCCGGCTTCACCGCCCAGGAGGAAGCCCAACTGGTCGAGGCCGGGTTCGTGCCGGCCTCCCTGGGACCGCGGGTACTGCGCACCGAGACGGCGGCGATCGCCGCGATCGCGGCCCTCAACGCGCTGCGGGGCGACTCCTGAGGATCAGCTGAGCGAGCGGCTCGTTGTTGTTTCGCCGCGCGAAGTCGACCGCGTCGCGGCCCCAGAAGTCGGTCGCCGAAAGATCGACGCCCTTGCCGGCGATGAAGAGCTCCGCGGCGAGGACGTCGTTGCGCTTGACCGCCTCGAGGAACTGCTTCGGATCGTGGTACGTGAG
>DATFDV010000269.1:0-3453 GCA_035251855.1 Burkholderiales bacterium
TGGCTCGACTTCGAGTTCGACCCGAAGGACATCGTGTTCTTCCGCGTCGACCGCCGCCGCAAGATGCCGGTCACCATCCTGCTGAAGGCGCTGGGCTACACGCCCGAGCGCATCCTCAAGGAATTCTTCGCCTTCGACACCTTCCACATCGAGAAGGACCATGTCCTGTTCGAAGTGGTGCCCGAGCGCCTGCGCGGCGAAGTCGCGCGCTTCGACATCAAGGACAAGTCGGGCAAGACCATCGTCGCCAAGGACAAGCGCATCACGGTGAAGCACATCCGCGACATGGAGACCGCCGGCATCAAGCGCATCGAGGCGCCGGACGACTTCATCCTCGGCCGCGGCCTGTCGCACAACGTGATCGCCGCGGATTCGGGCGAGATCATCGCCAACGCCAACGACGAGATCACCGAGACGGTGATGGCCAAGCTGCGCGAGTCCAAGGTCGGCAAGGTGCAGACCCTGTTCACCAACGACCTCGACCAGGGCCCCTATGTCTCGCAGACGCTGCGCGCCGACGAGACCGCCGACATGCAGGCGGCGCGCGTGGCGATCTACCGCATGATGCGCCCCGGCGAGCCGCCGACGGAAGACGCGGTCGAGGCCCTCTTCAACGGCCTGTTCTTCGCCGAGGAGCGCTACGACCTCTCCGCGGTGGGCCGCATGAAGTTCAACCGCCGCATCAACGCGCCGGCCGAGGTGAGCTGGCAGCTGCGCTTCAAGGGCATCGCGCTCCCCAAAGAGGCCGAGGCCGAGCTGCGCGCCTATTTCAAGCACGCGCCGGAGCTGTCGCTGGGCAAGGTGAGCCTCGAGGGCATCGCCACCGAGGCCGACGCGCAGGCGGTGGTCGACAAGATGTTCCAGGACCTCAAGTCCAAGGGCATCGACAAGAACAAGCTCGAGGTGCGCATCGAGCCGCGCCTGACGCTGAGCCCGAAGGACATCGTCGAGGTGATCCGCATCCTGGTCGAGCTGCGCAACGGCCGCGGCGAGATCGACGACATCGACCACCTCGGCAACCGCCGCGTGCGCTCGGTGGGCGAGCTGGCGGAGAACCAGTTCCGCGCCGGCCTGGTCAGGGTCGAGAGAGCGGTCAAGGAGCGCTTGAGCCAGGCGGAATCGGAAAACCTGATGCCGCACGACCTGATCAACGCCAAGCCGATCTCGGCCGCGATCAAGGAATTCTTCGGCTCGAGCCAGCTGTCGCAGTTCATGGACCAGACCAACCCGCTCTCGGAAATTACCCATAAAAGAAGAGTGAGTGCATTAGGGCCGGGCGGCCTCACCCGTGAAAGAGCAGGGTTCGAGGTGCGCGACGTGCATCCGACCCACTACGGCCGGGTGTGCCCGATCGAGACGCCGGAAGGCCCGAACATCGGCCTGATCAACTCGCTCGCGCTTTACGCGCGCACCAACAAGTACGGCTTCCTGGAGACGCCGTACCGCAAGGTGAAGGACGGCAAGGCCACCAGCGAGATCAACTACCTGTCGGCCATCGAGGAGGGCAACTACGTCATTGCCCAGGCGAACGCCTCGCTCGACAAGAACCTGAAGCTGGTCGACACCCTGGTGTCGTGCCGCTTCAAGAACGAGTTCGAGCTCAAGTCGCCCGAGGAAGTGCAGTACATGGACGTGGCGCCGTCGCAGATCGTATCGGTGGCCGCGTCGCTGATTCCGTTCCTCGAGCACGACGACGCCAACCGCGCGCTGATGGGCTCCAACATGCAGCGCCAGGCGGTGCCGTGCCTGCGCCCGGAGAAGCCGCTGGTCGGCACCGGCGTCGAGCGTACGGCGGCGATCGATTCGGGCACCTGCGTGATCGCGCTGCGCGGCGGCCTGGTGGATTACGTCGATGCCAACCGGGTGGTGGTGCGGGTCAACGACGACGAGACCGTTGCCGGCGACGTCGGCGTCGACATCTACAAGCTCACCAAGTACACGCGCTCCAACCAGAACACCAACATCAACCAGCGCCCGATCGTGAAGCAGGGCGAGCGCCTGTCGAAGGGCGACGTGGTGGCCGACGGCGCCTCCACCGACCTGGGCGAGCTCGCGCTCGGCCAGAACATGCTGGTGGCGTTCATGCCGTGGAACGGCTTCAACTTCGAGGACTCGATCCTGATTTCGGAGCGCGTGGTTGGCGACGATCGGTTCACCTCGATCCACATCGAAGAGCTGACCGTGGTGGCTCGCGATACCAAGCTCGGACCGGAGGAGATCACGCGGGACATTTCCAACTTGTCCGAGGCCCAACTGGCCAGGCTGGATGAATCCGGGATCGTCTACATCGGCGCCGAGGTGGAAGCGGGCGACGTGCTGGTCGGCAAGGTCACGCCGAAAGGCGAGACCCAGCTCACGCCGGAAGAGAAGCTGCTGCGCGCGATTTTCGGCGAGAAGGCTTCGGACGTTAAGGACACCAGTTTGCGCGTGCCGTCTGGCATCAGCGGAACGGTCATCGACGTGCAGGTGTTCACCCGCGAGGGCATCGAGCGCGACAAGCGCAGCCAGGCGATCATCGAGGACGAGCTCAAGCATTACAAGACGGACCTCGCCGACCAGATGCGCATCGTCGAGTCCGACACCTTCGAGCGCCTGGAGCGCCTGCTCACCAACAAGACCGCCAACGGCGGCCCGAAGCGCCTCGCCAAGGGCACCAAGGTGACCAAGGACTATCTCGAGGGCGTGGAGAAGTACGACTGGTTCGACATCCGCCTGTCCAACGAGGAAGCCGCGGCGCAGGTCGAAGCGCTGAAGGATTCGCTGGCGCAGAAGCGCCGCGAGTTCGACGCCATGTTCGAGGCCAAGAGGAAGAAGCTCACCCAGGGCGACGAGCTGCCGCCGGGCGTGCTGAAGATGGTCAAGGTGTACGTGGCGGTGAAGCGCCGCCTGCAGCCGGGCGACAAGATGGCCGGCCGCCACGGCAACAAGGGCGTGATCTCCAAGATCACCCCGGTCGAGGACATGCCGCACATGGCCGACGGCACGCCGGTGGACATCGTGCTCAATCCGCTGGGCGTTCCGTCGCGGATGAACGTCGGCCAGATCCTGGAGACCCACCTCGGGTGGGCCGCCAAGGGACTCGGCCACCGCATCGGCGAGCTGATCAAGAACCAGCAGAAGATGGTGATCGCGGACGTCAAGAAGATCCTCGAGCGCGTCTACAGCGGCAAGGACGAGGATGTCTCCAAGCTGACCGACGAAGAGGTCCTCGCGCTCGCGCAGAACCTGAAGGAGGGCGTGCCGTTCGCCACCCCGGTGTTCGACGGCGCGGCGGAAGCCGAGATCAACACCATGCTGGAGATGGCCGGCCTGCCGCAGTCCGGGCAGGTGCAGCTGTTCGACGGCCGCACCGGCGAGGCGTTCGACCGCAACGTCACGGTGGGCTACATGCACATGCTCAAGCTGCACCACCTGGTCGACGACAAGATGCACGCGCGCTCGACCGGGCCGTAC
>DATFDV010000270.1:0-6933 GCA_035251855.1 Burkholderiales bacterium
CGACGTCAGCATGGTGTTCCAGTCCTACGCGCTGTTCCCGCACATGAACGTGCTCGACAACGTCGCTTACGGGCCGAGCGTGAGCGGCGACAAGGCGGCGAAGGACAAGGCGCACGAGAAGCTGCGCATGGTCGGACTCGACGCTTACGGCAGCCGCATGCCTTCGGAGCTCTCCGGCGGCCAGCAGCAGCGCGTCGCGGTGGCGCGCGCGCTGGTGCTCGAGCCGCAGGTGCTGCTGTTCGACGAGCCGCTTTCCAACCTGGACGCCAAGCTGCGCCGCCGGGTGCGCGAGGAGATCCGCGAGCTGCAGCAGAGCTTGGGCCTCACCGTGGCCTACGTCACGCACGACCAGCAGGAGGCGCTCGCCGTTTCGGATCAGATCATCGTGATGTCGAACGCGCGCATCGCGCAGGTCGGCGCGCCGCGCGAGCTGTACGAGGCGCCGCGCGACCGCTTCGTCGCCGACTTCATCGGCGATGCCAACCTGGTCGACGCCGAGCTCGGGGCGCACCGCGGCGCGCACGCGCCGCTGCGCCTTGGCGGCCTGGACCTCGAGCTCGAGCATCGCGGCGTCGCGCCGGGCGCGGTGCGGGTGGCCATTCGCCCGGAGTCCATCGTACTCAAGCAGGAAAATTCATCCGGGCTGCGCGGCACCATCCGCAAAGCGGCGTATCTCGGCACGCATATGGAATACACGGTGGAGGCGCCGGTGGGCTCGCTGTTCGTGGTCGACCGCAACGTGTCGCGCCCGATGGCCGCCGGCACCGAGGTTTCGATCGCCCTGGCGGACCACGGCGTGGCGCTGGTGCCCGGCTAGCGGTGCACTTCGACCCCGCGCTGCCGATCAACGCGCGGCGCGACGAGATCCGCGCGGCGATCGACGCGCACCCGATCGTCATCGTCTGCGGCGAGACCGGCTCGGGCAAGACCACCCAGCTGCCCAAGATCCTGCTGGAAAGGGATCTCGATAGGGGTGGCAAGGCAGGCCGCATCGGCCATACCCAGCCGCGCCGCATCGCCGCGCGCTCGGTCGCCGCGCGGATCGCCGAGGAGCTGGGCAGCGAGCTGGGCGAGCGCGTCGGCTACAAGGTGCGCTTCCACGAGCAGGTGGGCCAGCGCACCGCCATCAAGCTGATGACCGACGGCATCCTGCTCGCCGAGACGCAAGGCGACCGCGAGCTGCGCCAGTACGGCAGCATCATCATCGACGAGGCGCACGAGCGCAGCCTGAACATCGATTTCCTCCTCGGTTATCTGAAACGGCTGAGCGAGAGAAGGACCGAGCTCAAGGTCGTCATCACCTCGGCGACCATCGATGCCGAGCGTTTCTCCAAGCATTTCGACAACGCGCCGGTGATCGAGGTGTCGGGCCGGCTGTACCCGGTCGAAGTGCGCTACCGGCCGGTGGGCGGTGACGCGGAGGACACCACGCGCGACGAGGAGGAACAGGCGCTCGCCGAGGCGGTCGACGAGCTGTGCCGCGAAGGGCCCGGCGACGTGCTGGTGTTCCTGCCGGGCGAGCGCGAGATCCGCGATGCGCTGGACACGTTGCGGCGCCGGGGTTTCGCCAAGACCGAAATCCTCCCCCTGTACGGGCGCCTTTCCACCGCCGAGCAGGACCGCGTTTTCAAGCCCGGCAAGGAGCGCCGTATCGTCCTCGCCACCAACGTGGCCGAGACTTCGCTCACGGTGCCGCGCATCCGCTACGTGGTCGATACCGGCGATGCGCGCCTCAAGCGCTACAGCTACCGCAACAAGGTGGAGATGCTGCGCGTCGAGCCGATCTCGCAGGCCGCGGCGCAGCAGCGCGCCGGGCGCTGCGGGCGCGTCGCCGACGGCGTCTGCATCCGGCTCTATTCGGAAGAGGAATTCGCCAAGCGTCCTGCCTTCACCGACCCGGAGCTGCTGCGCTCCTCGCTTGCCTCGGTGATCCTGCGCGCGAAGAGCCTCGGCCTGGGCGAAGTGGAGGCTTTTCCGTTCGTCGACCCGCCCAGCCCGCGGGCGATCGCCGACGGCTACGACCTGTTGACCGAGCTTGGAGCGGTGGATGAAGAAAGAAATCTCACCTCGGTGGGGAACGAGCTGGCGCGGCTGCCGCTCGATCCGCGCGTTGCCCGCATGCTGGTCGCGGCGCGCGACGAAGGCTGCCTGGCGCAGGTGCGCATCATCGCGGCCGCGCTTTCGGTGCAGGACCCGCGCCAGCGGCCGCTCGAGCGCGCGGCCGCGGCCGACGAGCGCCACGCGCGCTTCGCCGACGAGCAATCGGACTTCCTGTCGCTGCTCAAGCTTTGGAAGCTGCAGGACGAATCCGGTCTGCGGCGCCTGTGCCGCGAGAACTTCCTTTCGTACCCGCGCATGCGCGAATGGCGCGACGTGCACGAGCAGCTCAAGCAGGCGCTCGACTGGAACGAATCCTCGGTCAAGCCCGAGAAGGCGGAGGGCTATCGCGCCATTCATCGCGCCCTGCTCGCCGGCCTGCTCGGCAACGTTGGCATGCGCGACGAAGACGGCTCATACACCGGCGCACGCGGCATCAAGTTCTGGGTGCACCCCGGCTCTGGGACCAAGAAGCCCGGCAAATGGATCGTCGCGGCGGAGCTGGTCGAAACTACGCGGCTCTTCGCGCGCAGCGTCGCCGCGATCCAGCCGCGCTGGCTGGAGGAGCTCGGCACGCACCTCATCAAGCGCAGCCGCAGCGATCCGCACTGGGAGAAGAGCCAGGGGCAGGTGGTGGCGCTCGAGCGCGGCTCGCTCTACGGGCTGCCGGTCTACACCAACCGGCGCGTGCCGTTCGGCCCGTTCGATCCGGACCTCGCGCGCGACGTCTTCATCCGCGCGGCGCTGGTGAAGGGTGATTTCGACACGCGCGCACCGTTCTTCGCGCACAACCGGCGCCTGCTGGCCGACATCGAGCGCCTGGAGCACAAGTCGCGGCGGCCGGACATCCTGGTGGACGACGAGCTGATCCACGCCTTCTATGAGGAGCGCATTCCGCGCGGGGTGCACAGCGCCGCCGATTTCGAGCGCTGGCGGCGGCAGGCCGAGGCCGCCAAGCCGCGCCTGCTCTACCTCGCGCGCGAGGATCTGATGCGCCACGAGGCGGCGGGCATCACCACCGAGAATTTTCCGCCGACGCTCGCGCTGGGGCCGAACCGCTACCAGCTCGAGTACCACTTCGAGCCCGGCTCGGCGCGCGACGGCGTCACGCTCGACGTGCCGCTCGCGCTTCTCAACCAGGTGCCGGCGGCGCGCACCGAATGGCTGGTGCCCGGGCTGCTGAAGGAAAAGGTCAAAGCGCTGGCCAAGTCGATGCCGCAGCGCCTGCGCCACAAGCTGGGCGCGCTCGAGGAGTTCAGCGCCGCCTTCGTCGCTGCGGTGCCGCCTGCCGATCTGCCGCTGGCCGAGGCCCTGCGCCGCTACGTGCGCGAGCACTTCAATCTCGATGTGCCAGTGGACGCGTTCCGCCCCGACTCCGCGCCGCCGCACCTGCACATGAATTACCGCGTGCTGGACCAGGACGGACGCCAGCTCGAGATGGGAAGGGACCTCGCCGAGCTCAAACGTTCCCTGGGGCGGAAAACCGAGGAGATCCTGCAGGAAGAAGCCCCGGTGGACGAAGGCGAGCGCTACACCGGCTGGACGATGGGAGACCTGCCCGAGCTGATGGAGATCGATCGCGGCGGCCATACGCTGGTCGGGTACCCCGCGCTGGTGGATGCGGGCGACGCCGTGACCCTGCAGGTGTTCGACTCGCCGGAGAAGTCGCGCGAGCTGCACCGCGCCGGGGTCCTGCGGCTGCTGGCGATCGCCTTCCGCGACCGCATCCGCGACCTCGAGCGCTCGCTCGCCAAGGATGTGGTGCTCGGTCCGCTGAAAGGCGACGTGGTGGCCGCCGCGCTGGCGCGCACCTTCCTGCAGGAAGGCGTTCCCACCTTGCAGGCGCAATTCGCCCGCCGTTTGGACGAGGGCCGCAGCCGCTTCAATCTCATCGCGCAGGAGCTGGCACGCACCGCGGCGGCGATCCTCGCCGAGCGCGCGGCGCTCGAGAAGAAGCTGGCGGCGCTGAAGACCTTCCCGAACCAGACCGAAGACGTGAAACAGCAAATGGCGCGCCTGCTGGCGCCCGGCTGGCTCGCGCGCACGCCGTGGGAGCGCCTGCAACACCTGCCGCGGTACCTCAAGGCGGCGTCGCTTCGCCTCGACAAGCTGCGTGCCGACCCGGCGCGCGACGCGCGCCTTGCGGCCGAGCTGGCGTCGATCGAGGTGCCGTACCGGCGCGAGGCGGCGACGCGTGCCCGGCACGGTGCGCGGTCGGAGCCGTTCGAGCAATTCGGCTGGCTGCTGGAGGAGCTGCGCGTCTCGCTCTTCGCCCAGGAGCTCAAGACGCCGGTGCCGGTTTCGGTGAAGCGCCTGAGCAAACTCTGGCAGACTGTACGCCGATGAACGTCGCCGGCGCGCTCTTCTACGGCCTCGCCAACCTGTTCCACCCCCGCATGTTGTGGCTGATGCTCTGGCCGATGCTGGTGGCGCTCGCCATCTGGGGCACGGCGGCGCTTTTCCTCTGGGCGCGGCTGGCCGTCTGGCTCGCCGGGCTGCTCAGGCCATGGATCGAGCCGACCCTGGGCTACGTCCACCTCGACTTCGGCGACGCCGCGCTGATTGCGGCGAACGTGGTGCTGTTCCTGCTCTTCGTGCCGCTGGTCTACCTGACGGCGCTGTTCATCCTCGGCGTGTTCGGCATGCAGAAGATGGTCGAGCACGTGGCCTCGCGCTCCTTCCCGCAGCTAGAGCGGCGGCGCGGCGGCGGCACCGCGGGCAGCATCTGGAACGGCATCGTCGCGCTCGCCGGCATGGTCGCGATGTTCGTCGTCAGCATTCCGCTCTGGCTCCTGCCGCCGCTCTGGCCGCTGATCCCGCTCGCCATCCTGTCGTGGGTCAACCAGCGTCTGCTGCGCTACGACGCGCTGGCGGAGCACGCCGACGCCGCAGAGATGCGGCGCGTGTTCGAGGAGCGCCGCGGCTCGCTCTACCTCCTGGGGTTCCTGCTCGCCCTGCTGGCCTACGTGCCCTTCGTCAACTTCATCGGCCCGGTGGTGTTCGGCCTCGCCTTCATCCGCTACCTGCTGGGCGCGCTGGAGTCGATTAGGCCGGACTATCGCGTTGATCCGAACAAAGAATTGGCCGCCGGGAACACACCTCCCTAGACTCGGTCCATTCCCAATTGAACCGACAGGAGTCCGCCAGTGCTTGAGAATCGCGAAGGCCAGAAAATCCCGCAGGCGAGCTTCCGCTCGCGCACCGACAGCGACTGGAAGACGCTGACCAGCGACGACATCTTCAAGGGCAAGACGGTGGTGGTGTTCTCGCTCCCCGGCGCGTTCACGCCCACCTGCTCGTCCACCCACGTGCCGCGCTACAACGAGCTCGCGCCGGCGTTCTTCGCCAATGGCGTCGACCGCATCGTCTGCATCTCGGTGAACGACGCGTTCGTCATGAACGAGTGGGCGCGCACGCAGGAGTGCGGCAACCTCCTCATGGTTCCCGACGGCAACGGCGAGTTCACCGCGAAGATGGGCATGCTGGTCGACAAGTCCGACCTCGGCTTCGGCAAGCGCTCCTGGCGCTATTCGATGCTGGTGAAGGACGGCGTGATCGAGAAGATGTTCGTCGAGCCGGAGAAGCCCGGCGACCCGTTCGAGGTCTCCGACGCCGACACCATGCTCGACTACATCAACCCGAAGGCGAAGAAGCCCGACCAGGTGGCGATCCTGACGCGCGAGGGCTGCGGCTACTGCGCGAAGGCGAAGGCGCTGCTGAAGGAGCTCGGCTATGCTTACTCCGAAGTGAGCCTTGACCACAGCGACCGCTCGCGCGTCGTCGGCGCCATCACCGGCCGCGGTACGGTGCCGCAGGTATTCGTCAACGGCAAGCACGTCGGCGGCCTGGAGGAGCTCCAGCGCTGGTCTAAAAAGGCAGCGTGATTGTTCGGCGCTTTCATCATCGGGGATGAGCTCCTCGTCGGAAAGCGCCAGGACAAGCATCTGCCGTTCCTCATCGAAGCCCTCGCCAAGCGGGGGCTTCGTCTTTCATGGGCGCACTATCTGGGCGATGAGCCCGCGCGCATTACCGCAGCCCTGAAACGGACCTTCGATTCAAGCGAGGTGGTGTTCAGCTTCGGCGGCATCGGCGCCACGCCGGATGACCATACGCGGCAGTGCGCGGCGGCGGCATTGAACGTCGGCTTGAAAATCCACCCCGACGCCGAGCGCGAGATCCGCGGACGCTTCGGCGGGGAGGTCACGCCGCAGCGCCTGCAGATGGGCGAGTTTCCGGAAGGGTCGGTCATCATTCCCAACCCGGTGAACCGCATCCCGGGCTTCTCGATCCACGCGCATCACTTCGTGCCCGGCTTTCCGCAGATGGCGTGGCCGATGGTCGAGTGGGTGCTGGACAACCGGTACCGCAAGCTCTTCAACACCGGGCGCTGGGGCGAAGCCTCGATCCTGGTGTTCGAAGCGGGCGAGAGCCAGCTGATCCCGACCATGCAGGCGGTGGAGGCCGGGTTCAAGGGCATCAAGGTCTTCAGCCTGCCGTCGATGGGCAGCGACGGCAGCCGCATCCATGTCGAGCTCGGCGTGCGCGGCGACCCCGGGCAGGTTGATCCAGCCATGAACGAGCTGCGGCGGCTGGTCGCCGGCGCCGGTTTTCCCTACAAATGAAAAAGCCCGCCTGACGGCGGGCTTTCCTTGGAGTCTTCTTCTTGTCCGGTTTGGCGCTTAGGCTGCTTTTTTGCCTTTGGCCATGCCCCTCGCCGTCTCGGTCGCGGCGTTGACGTTCGCTTCCGCGATCTCGGTCGCCTGACGCGCGACCTTGGTGAGATTGTCGTACGCCGAGTTGCTGGCGGCGAGCATCGACTTGATCGCGGCGACCGCG
>DATFDV010000271.1:0-7396 GCA_035251855.1 Burkholderiales bacterium
GATGGACATCTACCAGGTCCTGAAGTACCTGCCGCAGCGCTACCCGGTGCTGATGATCGACAAGGTCAAGGAATGCGAGCCCGGCAAGCGCATCGTCGCCATCAAGAACGTGTCGGCGAACGAGCCGCACTTCCAGGGGCACTTCCCGGGGCGGCCGATCATGCCCGGGGTGCTGATCCTCGAGGCGATGGCGCAGGCGGCCGGGGTACTGGTATTCAGCGCGGAAGGCACCTCGCAGGAAAGCGAGCGCTCGGTGTACTACTACGTCGGCATCGACAAGGCGCGCTTCAAGAAGCCGGTGGTGCCGGGCGACCAGCTCGAGCTCGAAGTGGTGTTCGAGCGCGCGCTGCGCGGCATCGGCAAGTTCGGCTGCGTCGCGCGCGTCGGCGCTACGGTAGTGGCCGAAGCGACGATCCTTTGCTCGATTCGTCCGGTGGACCACGCTTGATCCATCCGACTGCCATCGTCCACCGGGGTGCGCGCCTCGCGGCGGACGCCGAGGTAGGTCCCTACTCGGTGATCGGCGAGCATGTGGAGGTGGGCGAGGGCAGCATCATCGGCGCGCACGTGGTGCTCGACGGCCACCTGCGCATTGGGCGCAACAACCGCATCTGGCACTTCGCCTCGATCGGCGCGCCGCCGCAGGACAAGAAGTACGCCGGCGAGCCGACCGCGGTCGAGATCGGCGACGGCAACACCATCCGCGAGTACGTCACCATCAATCGCGGCACGCAGAACGACGCCAAGGTGACGCGGGTAGGCAACAACAACTGGATCATGGCCTACGTGCACTTCGCGCACGATTGCCAGATCGGCAGCAACACCATCTTCGCCAACTCGTGCCAGCTCGCCGGCCACGTCTGGGTCGGCGATTGGGCGATCTTCGGCGCCACCACGCTGGTGCACCAGTTCGTGCACGTCGGTGCGCACGCCTTCACCGGCATGGGGACCTACCTGCCACAGGACCTGCCGCCGTTCGTCACCGCCGCCGGCAACATGGCCAAGCCTTACGGCATCAACAAGGAAGGCCTCAAGCGGCGCGGTTTCTCGCCGGACACGATCGCGGGATTGAAGCGCGCCTACAAGACGCTCTACCGCAAGGGACTCGGACTGGAAGAGGCCGTCAACGACCTGAAGGCCCAGGTGGGCGCATGCCCCGAGGTGCAGCAGCTCCTCGATTTCCTCGAGCGCAGCAAGCGCGGAATCATCCGGTAGTGCCCGCCGACCTCCTGCGCATCGCCATGGTGGCCGGCGAGGCGTCCGGCGACCAGCTCGCCGCGCCGCTCATCGCCGCGCTCAGGGCGCGGCGCAAGCCGATCATGCTCGCCGGCATCGGCGGGCCGCGCATGGAAGCGCAGGGCTTCGAGTCGCATTACCCGATGGAAAAGCTCTCGGTGCGCGGCTACGCCGAGGTGCTCTGGCACTACCGCGAGATCATGGCCATCCGCCGGCGCCTGACCAAGGCGCTGCTCACCGAGCGGCCCGACCTCTTCATCGGCGTCGACGCCTCCGATTTCAACCTCGGCCTCGAGCGCAAGCTCAAGGACGCCGGTATCCCGGCGATCCACTACGTCAGCCCATCGGTCTGGGCCTGGCGCGGCTGGCGCGTGCGCAGGATCGCGCGCTCGGTGAGCCGGATCCTCGTCATGTTCCCGTTCGAGCAGCCGCTCTACGAGAAGGCGGGCGTGCCGGTGACCTACGTCGGCCATCCGCTCGCCGACCTGATCCCGCTCGAGCCGAAGAAGCACGACGCGCGCGCCGCGCTGCGACTGCCGCCGGGCAAGCTGATCGTGGCGCTGCTCCCCGGCAGCCGCCGCTCCGAGCTGCAGTACATGGCGAAGGCCTTCGTGCTCGCCGCCCACCGCTTCCGCCAGGAGGTGCACGACGTGCACTTCGTCTGCCCGACGGTGACGCGCGAGACGCGCGACATGTTCGAGCGCACGGTGCACGTCGAGCAGCGCACCGACCTTCCCTTGACCTTACTTTTCGGTCACTCTCACGAGGCGCTGGCGGCCGCCGACCTCGCCCTGGTGGCGAGCGGCACCGCCACGCTGGAAGCCGCGCTTTTCAAGACCCCGATGGTGATCGCCTACCGCCAGTCTCCGCTAACATCGGCCCTGATGCGCGGAATGGTCTACCTGCCGTACGTCGGCATGCCCAACATCCTCGCCGGGGAGAAGCTGGTGCCCGAGCTGCTGCAGGACGACGCCAACCCGGCCGCGCTCGCCGGCGCGCTGCTGAGCCTGCTGCGCGACACCGCCGCCCAGCGCCGCCAGGTCGAGCGCTTCCGCGAGTTCCACCACCTGCTGCGCCAGAATGCGGCGGAGAAGGCGGCGGATGCGGTGCTCGAGGTCGTGGACAAATGAACTTGATCTGCGGCGTGGACGAAGCCGGGCGCGGGCCGATCGCCGGCCCGGTCTACGCGGCCGCGGTGATCCTCGATCCGGCGAAGCGCATCAACGGCCTGGCCGACTCCAAGGTGCTGACCGCCGAGCGGCGCGAGGTGCTGGCGGGCCGCATCAAGGAGCGCGCCATTGCCTGGGCGGTGGCGTACGCCAGCGTCGACGAAATCGACCGCATCAACATCCTGCGCGCATCCCTTTTGGCGATGCGCCGCGCGGTGGAATCGTTGCAGGTCAAACCTTCGGAGGCGTGGATCGACGGCAACATGCGCCCCGACCTGGCTTGCGCGGCGCGCGCCATCGTCGACGGCGACGCGACCCACAAGCCGATCTCGGCGGCCTCGATCCTCGCCAAGACCTCGCGCGACGCCGAGATGCGCGCGCTGCACGACCGCTTCCCGCAGTACGGCTTCGACCAGCACAAGGGCTATGCCACCAGCGAGCACCTGGAGGCCGTCGGCCGCCTCGGCCCCTGCGAGATCCACCGCCGCAGCTTCTACGCGGTCGGCGTTTTCTTCCAGGGCAACCTGTTCGCGCAAACGTGGGAAGGCATGGCCGAAGCGCTGCGTACGCGCAGCTACCGCCTGTACTGCGAGGCGAGGAAGCTCTCGAATGCCGCCAAGCAGCTGGCCGATTTCGATTTCCACGCCAAGCGGCTGAAGCGCACCTATGCCGACGTCTTCGCCGCGCGCGAGGCCGCCTCGCATGTGGACATGGTGCGCACGCTCCTGCGCGACGCGCGCGCCCAGCTACGAGCAAAGTAGCCAAGGAAACCCTCAGCATCGCGGGGCGCGAGGTGGTGATCTCGAACCCCGGCAAGGTGCTGTTCCCTAAGCCCAGGTACACCAAGCTCGACCTCGCGCGCTATTACCTGGCGGTGGCCGAAGGCGCACTGCGCGGCGCCGGCGGCCGGCCCAACGTGCTGGTGCGCTACCCCGACGGCATCGAAGGCGAATTCTTCTACCAGAAGCGCGCGCCGAAGGCGCGGCCGCCGTGGATCGAGGTCGCGACCATCCGCTTCCCGTCGGGCCGCAGCGCCGAGGAAGTCGTGCCGCGCGATGCCGCTGCGCTGGCCTGGCTCGCCAACCTGGCCTGCCTCGAGCTGCACCCGCATCCGGTGCGCGCGGAAGACCTCGATCATCCGGACGAGCTGCGCGTCGACCTCGATCCCGTGCCGGGGGTCACATGGGGTCAAGTAATAGAAACATCCGCAGTAGTTCACGAAGTTCTCACACAGTTCACTCTGGTCGGCTGGCCGAAGACGTCCGGCAAACGGGGCCTGCATATTGCCGTGCGCATCGAGCCGCGGTGGGAGTTCGACGAAGTCCGGCGTGCCGCGCTCGCGCTCGCGCGCGAGATCGAGCGCCGCGCCCCGAAGCTCGCCACCAGCAAGTGGTGGAAAGAGGAGCGCCACGGCGTATTCGTCGACTACAACCAGAACGCGAAGGACCGCACCGTAGCCGCCGCCTATTCAGTGCGCCCCACCGCAGACGCGCGTGTCTCCGCACCGCTGACATGGGAAGAAGTCGATGGCTGCGACCCGGCGGACTTCACCCTCGCCACCATGCCGGCGCGCTTCAAGAAACTGGGCGACCGCCACGCCGGTATCGACGAGCATGCGCATTCCCTCGAGCCCCTCCTGGAACTGTTCGAGCGCCAGGGACTCGGCGATGCGCCCTGGCCGCCGCAATACAAGAAACAGGCGGGAGAGCCGCCACGCGTTCAACCGTCAAAGCAGAAGAAACCGTTGATCGAAATCGGCCGTGCGAAGCACAGGGACGACGCCATGGCCGGCCTGCAGCGCTGGAAGAAGCGGCACCCCAAGGCGGCGGCGCATCTGACGCCCGCCGATGTTCTGGTCGACGCCATGCGCGGCCGCTACAGCACCTGGACGCGCATCCGTGTGAACCTGCAGAACGTCCCGGTGGACCTGCGCCCGGCTCAGGAGCCTTTGGATCCGGACGAGAAGATGCGCTCTAGCTCGTAAGGCTTGGTGACCTCCAGTTGGTCGTAGCGGCAGCCGCGCGGGCGCTTGTCCGGCCGCCAGCGCAGGAAGATCCCGGCGTGCCGGAAGCGATCGCCCTGCATGTGGTCGTACTTCACCTCGCACACGCGCTCGATGCGCAGCGGCTCCCACGAAAGGTCCTTGCCCGCGCTCCAGCGGCTTTGCGCGCCGGGCATGCGGCTCGATTCCGCCGCGGCGCCCGCCCAGTCGCGCCAGGGATGGTCCTGCATGGCGTTCTTGCGCAACGGCTCCAGCTCCTTCACGAGCTGCTTGCGCATCGCCATGGTGAACGACGAAGTGACGCCCACGTGCTGCAGCAAGCCCTGGTCGTCGTACAGCCCGAGGAGCAGCGAGCCCACCGCATCCTTTCCGCTCTTGTGCCAGCGGAACCCGGCAACCACGCACTCCGCCGTGCGCGCGTGCTTCACCTTGATCATCGCGCGCTTGCCCGGCAGGTAAGGGCTCGACTCCAGCTTCGCAATTACGCCGTCGAGGCCAGCTCCCTCGAACCGCGTGAGCCAATCGACGGCGATGGCCCGGTCGCGTGTGACAGGTGTCAGATAGACCGGTGGCCTGACCTTGCCAAGCAGCTGCTCGAGCAGCGCGCGCCGCTCGACTTGCGGCGTAGCCATCAGGTCGCGCTTGCCGCTTGCCAGCAAGTCGAAGGCGACGAACGAGGAGGGCGTTTCCTTCGCCAGCTTGGCGACCCGCGACTCCGCCGGGTGCAGCCGCAGCTGCAGCGCATCGAAATCGAGGCCTTTGCCGGTGGCAATGACGATTTCGCCATCGACCACGCAATTCTTCGGCAGCCGCTCGAGCAGCGAGTCGTGCAATTCCGGGAAGTAGCGGTCGAGCGGCCGCGAGTCGCGGCTCTGGATATAGACGTCGCTCGCCCCACGGAACACGATGGCGCGAAAGCCATCCCACTTCGGCTCGTAGAGGTAGCTTCCGGCCGGCGGCAGCTGATCGGCGAGCTTGGCGAGCATCGGTTCTATGGGCGGCGCAACGGCCATGGCGGGTGGTAACTTAGCAATTTTCGGAGCCGGTCATGTGCCGAAGCATCAAGACACTGTTCAACTACCAGCCGCCCGCCACGGCGGACGAGATCAAGGCCGCCTCGCTGCAGTTCGTGCGCAAGATCTCGGGCTTTAACAAGCCGTCTCACGCCAACGAGGCGGCGTTCAATCACGCCGTAGCGCAGGTCGCTGCAGCGGCACACAAGCTGCTGGATTCGCTCGAGACCAGCGCCGAGCCGAAGGATCGGGAAATCGAGGCTGCGCGCGCGCGGGCGAGGGCGGCCGAAAGGTTCGGCACGTCGTGAACGTCGGCGGGCTCGCAGGCGGGATTATCGGCGCCATCCTTTTCGGGCCGCCGGCCGTGCAGCTCGGCGTTCTCGCCAGCCGCTCGGCCGCGCCGTGGCTCGCCTTGCTGGAGCACTACGTGCCGGAGGCGGCACATGGGCTCGTCCTGCCGATCGGCTATGCGGGAGCGTTCGGAGTGGCCGCGTTCGCCGTCCTCTCGATCGGCATTGCAATCGGCGCGGCGCTCGGGTTCGCCCTGTCGCCCGTATTGCGGCGCATCCCGGTGCGTCCAGGCTGGCGCGCGGCGCGGATCTCGATACTGCTCGCCCTCCTGGGCGCGGCGCTGGTCTACGCCGACCGGCGTGTCGGTTTGCCGTGGCCGGAAGCGGTGCCACCGGCAACTTCCGCCTGGCTCGAGCGCGAAAAGACTCTTTTCCGCGAGGTGCTTTCGGCTCACCGCTACGACACGATCGTGCTGCCGGTGCAGGCCGACGACCCGAGCTTCGATCGCGTGGCCCGTTCCTTGATGACCCGCTATCTCACCATGCGCGCGGAAGAGCGCACAGGGGTTTCGTTACCAGATCCGACACTGCTCGCCCGAGCGCTCGGCGTGCGCGAGCGCCGTCTCGATCCCGACGACGCCTTCAGGCTGGCCTCGAAGCTTGGCGCACGCAAGCTGCTCGCATCAAAGGTGCGGCGCTCGGGCGGAACGTTCAGCGTCCAGGCCGACTTGTGGCTCCGCGACGACGGCGGCTGGAAGCAGGCCGGCGCGGGCAAGCTCGAGAAGCTCGCCTACGGCGAACGCCTGCCTCCATCGGTGGTGTTTCGGGAATCCGTCGATTCCTTGCTCGATCAGCTTGGCATCGGCGCAATGCAAGCGCCGCAGGCAATGGCTGCGACGCCAGCGACCGAATCGCCGCTCCACGACCTGCGGCAGCTGACCACCCTCGCGAGCGGCTCGCCTGCCGAGCGAGCGTTGCGCCTGCAGATCTTGGCGGCATTGCATGAGCGCGAGAGCTTGGACGCCGAGGCGCTGTGGGAGCGCTCCCTGCTTGCGCTCTGGCGCGTGCCCGCCGAGTCGGAGCTCGAGCGCGTACTCGAGGCCCGAGCCTATTTGCATCTCTATCGGCGTCCCTACGCGCTCGAGCGTCTCGGAACGCCCGGTTCCGCGGTTGCGCGCACGCTCGCCGCCGCGCTCAACGGAAACGTGCCCGACTTGGAGCGCGCAGCGGCGGGCATCGAAGACCGGGGCCAGCGCCTGATCGCCGAGATTGAGCTCGCCGACCTCTATGACTTCTACAACCTGCGCAAGCGACTCGTCGAACGTCGCAAGCAGCTTCTGGAGCCGGCATGGACCGAGCCTGCCGTCCTCGGCTACCGGCTGTCGGCGCCGGAGTGGTTCCGCCCCGACGTGCACGACCATCTGGCCGCGGAGATCGCCAAGATCGCGCCGGTCGACTTCAGCTCGAGCGAACTGGCCGGGATGTGGCTGCGCTGGCTGTACATGCTCGATGACCCGCTCCGCGACCACAATCTGGCGCTCGCTCACGCGGTTGAGGGCAGCTATGCGCCTATCTGGGAACGCAAGCGCGCCGATTGGGCGGCTTGGAAGGCAGCCGACCGCCTGGCGGAATGGGATTATTACGACCTGCTGTTCGCGACCAATCGCAAGGCGCTCTTGAAGAGCG
>DATFDV010000272.1:0-7539 GCA_035251855.1 Burkholderiales bacterium
ACGCGCCGCCACCGCTACGAGGGCCGCGTCGCCATCGGCCACGTCAGCACGCTTTCTGCCATGCCGGCGCCGCTTTTCACGCAGGCGGCGCGGCACCTCGCCGACGCCGGGGTCGCCGTGACCGTGCTGCCGTCCACGGACCTGTTTCTCATGGGACGCGGCATCGAGCACAGCGTGCCGCGCGGCGTCGCGCCGGCGCACCGCCTGGTTGCCGCGGGCGTGAACTGCTCGCTGTCGACCAACAACGTGCTGAACCCGTTCACCCCGTTCGGCGACTGCTCGCTGCTGCGCATGGCGAACCTTTACGCCAACGTGGCGCAGCTCGGCGCGCGCGAGTCGATCGCGCAGTGCTTCGAGCTGATCACGGATCGGCCGGCCAAGCTGCTCAACCTCGAGGACTACGGGCTGGCGGTCGGCCGGCCGGCCGACATGGTGGTGTTCGACTGTGCCGACCGGGCCGCGGCGGTCGCCGAGCTCGCCCCCCCACTCTACGGCTTCAAGCGCGGGCGCATGAGCTTCAGCCGCGCGCCCGCGATCCTGCACCGGCCCGGCTAGACCTGCGTGCGGGCCTATTGAGCAACCACGAGCGAGGTGAGCCGCGGCGGATCGGCGAGCAGCTCGGCGCTCGGTCCGGAATAGCTCACCCGGCCGCGATTGAGGACCAGCGCGGATTGCGTCACCTGCAGCGCGAGCTTGGCGTGCTGCTCGACCAGGATGATGGCCAGCGAATGGTCGGCGACCAGCCGTTTCAGGGCGCCGAGCAGGCTCTCGACGATGATCGGCGCCAGCCCCTCGAGCGGCTCGTCCATCAGGAGCAGCGCCGGGTTGCCCATCAGCGCGCGCCCGATGGCCAGCATCTGCTGCTCGCCGCCCGACAATTGATTGCCCATCGCGGCGCGCCGCTCGCGCAGCCTGGGGAAGAGCTCGTAGATCCCGTCGACGGTCCAGCGGCCTGGCCGGCGCGCCACGTCGAGATTCTCCTGCACGGTGAGCGACGAGAAGATCAGGCGCTCCTGCGGCACGTAGCCGATACCGAGGCGGCAGCGCTCGTAAACGGGTTTCTGCTGGAGTTCTCGATTCTGGAACCGGATGCGGCCGGAATGGAAAGTGGTGTGGCCCATGATGGTGGCCAGCAGCGTGGTCTTGCCCACGCCGTTCCTGCCGAGCACCGCGAGCGAGCCGCGCGCCGGCAGCTCGAGGTCGACGTTCTCAAGCACCACGGTTTCCCCGTAACCTGAATGAACGCCTTTCAGGGAAAGCATTTCAGGCATGCTGCTCTCCGAGGTAGACCTGGTGCACGCGCACGTCGCGCGCGATCTCCTCGGGCGCGCCTTCCACCAGCACCGCGCCCTGCACCAGCACGGTGATGCGCCGCGCGAAGCGGAACACCAGGTCCATGTCGTGCTCGATGATCAGGATCGCGATCTCGGAAGGCAGCCTTTCCAGCGTGGAGAGGATTTTTTCCGATTCGTGCGAGGGCACGCCCGCCGCGGGCTCGTCGAGCAGCAGGACCTTGGGCTTCAGGCCGAGCGCGATGGCGATCTCCACCAGGCGCTGCTTGCCGTAGGGCAGGTCGGCGACGGGCGTGGCGGCGTCGTCGGCGAGGCCGAGGGCCGCGAGCAGGCCGCGGCTTTCGTCGATGACTTCCTTGTGCGCGGACGCCGCTCGCCAGAGCCGCGGGGCGATGCCGCTGCGCTCGGCCACCGCGAGCGCGACGTTGTCGAGCACCGGCAGGCTGCGGAAAAGGGTGGTGATCTGGAAGGTGCGGCCAAGTCCGCTGCGCACGCGCGCCGACTGCGGGGTGCGCGTGACGTCCTCGCCGCCGAGCAGGATCTGCCCCGCGGTCGGCGCCAGCGCGCCCATCAGCATGTTGATGAACGTGGTCTTGCCGGCGCCGTTCGGCCCGATGAGGGCGTGGCGCGCCCCCGGCTCGAGCCGGAAGTCGATGTTCTGCGCCACCACCAGCGCGCCGAAGCTCTTGCACAGCTTGCGCGTTTCGAGCACGGCGCTCATGGCTGGCGCTTTTCGCACAGGCCGGCGTTTTCCCGGCACAGCTGCTCGTAGAGCGCCCGGGCGCGGGGCTCGCCTTTGCGGAACGGCTGCTCGAGCCAGTGCAGGGCCTGCGCCGGATCCTTCTGCACCCCCACCCCGTTGGCATACATGCGTCCGAGGTAGGTCATCGCCGTTTCGCTGCCTTGCTCGGCAGCCTGATGGATCCACATGAATCCGCGGGCATCGTTCTTGGGCAGCAACTGGCCTTCGACGTACGCGATTCCCAGGTTGAGCTGCGCCTGCGCGGAGCCGCCCTGCGCGGCGCTGGTCCACCAGAGCAATGCCTTGCTGGCGTCCTTGGGCACGTCGAAGCCGTGCAGATAGCGATGCCCGAGCATGTATTGCGCCGCCGGGTATCCCCGCATTGCCGACTTTTCCAGCCATCGCACGCCGAGTGCCGGATCGGTCGCGAGCGTAGCGGAGCCCTGGAAATAGGCGCTGCCCAGCCAGTATTCACTCGCTGCGTCGCCCGACTCGGCGGCGCTGCGCAGCTGGGCAAGGGCGGCGTCGTCGCCGCGCACCGTCCGCTCGTAGAGCTCGCGCGCCTGGTCGGCGGGCTGGGCGGCGGCGGCGCAAGCCAGGCAGGCGGCGACGAGGCAGAGCAGCCGCCTCACGGCTGGAGCTTCCGCCGAGCGCTCTGCACCAGCGTATCGGCGATGCCGAGAATGCCGCCGCGCGCGAACAGCACCACGACGATGAGGAGGGCGCCGATGCCGAGGTACCAGTACTCGGGATACTGCTTGGCCAGCGTGTCCTGCACCACGATGTATACCACCGGGCCGACGAAGGCGCCGTAGAGGCGGCCGACGCCGCCGAGGATCAGCATCACCAGCACGTCGCCCGAGGGCTCGAGGCCGAGCACGTTGAGGCCGACGAACTGGTTCACCTGGGTGAGCAGCGCGCCGGCGATGCCGGCCATCGTCGCCGAGATGGTATAGATCAGCACCAGGCGCCAGTACACCGGCGCGCCGATGGCGTGCATGCGCGTGGTGTTCTCGCGGATGCCGGTGAGCATCGCGCCGTAAGGCGAGTAGATGATCCGGCGCACTACCCACCAGCCGACGAAGAGCGTCGCCAGGCAGTAGAGGAAGGCGGTCTTGCCATAGAGGTCGAAGCGGAACAGGCCGAGCACTTCCCCGACCTTGACGCCCGCCAGCCCGTCGGCGCCGCCGGTCATGCTGGTCCACTTGTTGGCGATCTCGAGCAGGATCGCGGTGATCGCCAGGGTGAGCATCAGCAGCGTAAGCGCGCGCGTGCGCAGGATCAGCGCGCCGGTCGCCAGGCCGAGCACCGCGGTGCTCGCCGCGGCGGCGGCCAGCTGCGCGAAGGGATCGGTGATGCCAGTGTGCGCGCCGAGCGCGCCCGCGGTGTATGCGCCCAGGCCGAAGAAGGCGCTGTGGCCCAGCGTGACGATGCCGGCGTAGCCCAGGATCAGGTCGAGCGACAGGGCGAACAGGATGAAGATCAGGATGCGTGCGCCCAGCGAGAGGTATCCCGGCATCAGGAAGAAGAACGCGATGGCGGCGACCCACGGCAGCCATTCGGTCCAGCGGATGCTTGGATCGGCGCTGTATCCGCTCATGGGAAAAAAATCGGGGTCAGAGCCCGATTTCCGCTATCTCCGCTCCCGCCATGGGAAATCGGGCTCTGACCCCGATTTTTTTCGGTCATGCGCGCACTCCGAACAAGCCCTGCGGTCTCCACAGCAGGATCGCGATCGTCGCGGCATAGACCAGGAAAGCGCCGAACTCCGGGATCCAGTACTTGCACGCGGTATCGGCCACGCCGATGAGCAGCGCGGCGATGAAGGGGCCGCGCAGGCTGCCCAGGCCGCCGACCGCGACCACGATGAGGAAGTAGACCAGGTGCTCCAAGGGATAGCCCCATTGCACCGGCAGGATGTCGGCGCCCAGCGCGCCGCCGAGACCGGCGAGGCCGCTGCCCAGCGCGAAGGTCGCCATGAACAGCAGCTTGGTGTTGATGCCGACCGATTGCGCCATCGCGCGGTTGTCCACCGCGGCGCGCACCATCGCGCCCCAGCGCGTCCTTTCCACGCCGAACCACAGCAGAACGATCAAGAGACTACTAAAGGCAATCAAGAAAACGCGATAGGTGGGGAAATCCCGGCCGAGCAGGTGCAGCTGGCCGCGCAGGTAGTCGGGCAGGAACACCGGCACCGCGCGGTCGCCATAGATGAGGCGGGCGATCGCCATCGAAGCGAAGATCAGGCCGATGCTGAACAGTACTTGCGCCAGCTCGCCTTCCGCGTAGAGGCGCGAGTACAGGAGCCTTTCCAGCAGAACGCTTGCAATGGCCACGGCAACCGCAGCGCTCGCCAGCGCCAGCGGAAACGGCACGCCCAGATCGCCCATCACGGTGGAGAAGATGAACCCGCCGGCCATGGCGAACACGCCGTGGGCGAGGTTGATGAAGCCCATCAGCCCCATCGTCACCGACAGGCCGACGGAGATGACGTACAGGATCATGCCGTAAGCGACGCCGTGGAAAGCGACGCTTACGACAGACGAGAGAAATTCCGCCAGGCGCTTACTTCTTCTTCTGCAGCTCTTTCCAGGGATCCTTGAGCGCGGTGGCGACGGTCTCGAGCTCGACGTTGGCGAGCTGGCCGTTGACCTTCTTCACCTCGCGCAGGTACTCGTTCTGCACGATGTCGCGAGTCTCGGGGTCGATCGAGATCGGGCCGCGCGGGCTGTTGGGGTTCTTCCAGCCCTTGAAGATCGCCATCGTCTTGTCCGGGTCGAGCTTGCCCTTCTGCTGCTTGATCGCCTCGAAGATGAGCGCGGTGCCGTCCCACGAGCCGACCGACAGGAAGTTGGGCGTCTCGTTCTGGCCGTACTCCTTCTTCCAGGCGGCGATGAACGCCTTGTTCGCCGGGCGATCGCCCGCCGCCGACCAGTGGAACACGGTGGTGACGCCGAGCGCGACGTCGCCCATGTTGGGCAGCTCTTCCTCGGTGGTGATGTCGCCCGGGCCGATCAGCTTGATGCCGGCCTCGCGCAGGCCAAGGTCGGAGAAGTTCCTCATCACCGCGGTCGCGGTCTTGCCCGCCGGGATGAACACCATCAGCGCGTCGGGCTTGGCGTCCTTGACGCGCTGCATATACGCCGCCCAGTCCGGGTTCTGCAGCGGCACGCGCACGCTGTCGATGACCTTGCCGCCGCCGGCCTTGAACGCCTGGGTGAAGCCGTTCTCGGCATCGTGGCCGGGGCCGAAGTCACTCACCAGCGTGTAGGCGGTCTTGAACTTCTTCGACGCCCACTGGCCCAGCGGATAGCTCGACTGCCACAGCGTGAAGGAAGTGCGCGCGATATACGGCGAGCGCGTGGTGATCACCGCGGTGCCGGCGTTCATGATCACGAACGGCACCTTGGCCTCGGTGGCGAGCGGCGCGATGGCCATCGCGTTTGGCGTGAAGATCACCCCGGCGAGCAGGTTCACCTTGTCGCGCACGATCAGCTCCTGCGCCAGCTGCTTCGCCTTGTCCGGGTTGGGCCCGGTGTCGTCGCGCGTGATGAGCTCGATCTTCACGCCGGGCGGCAGCTCCTTCTGGTGCTCCTTGATGTACAGCCGCACCGCGCGCTCCATGTACGGCCCGAGGTTGCCGTTCAGGCCGGAGTAGCTGGTGATGAAGCCGATCTTGATGGTTTGCGCAGAAATGGTTCCAGCGGAGAGGGCGAACGCGGCTCCCAGCAGCAACTTCACGATTCTCATGGATGCTCCTCCTATGTGGCCGGATTGTAGCGGCAACCGGTGCGGGCAGGTACGGCGCTTGCATCGAGCGCGGTCAGCTTTCCCCACCTTTCCCACCACTACGGAGATTCCATGAACCTGTCCAATATCCGCGAGCACATGAAAGTCGTCGGCGCCGACCGCCAGCCCGTCGGCACGGTGGATCACGTCGAGGGCGACGAGATCAAGCTGGCGAAGAACGATCCGCAGGCCCAGGGCAAGCACCATTACATCCCCGGCGACTGGGTCGATGGCGTCGACGGTGAGCAGGTGCGCCTGCGCAAGAATGCCCGGGAAGCCTGCGACAGCTGGCGCTCGGAATAGCCGAGGCGTCCGATGGCGCAAGACGACCTGGGCACGCTGCGCGAGATCGCAACGCGCGTCAAAGTAGCGATGCTCACTACAAGAGATACGCAAGGGATGATGCGCAGCCGCCCGCTGCACACGCTCGAGGCCGACGAGCAGGGGCGGCTGTGGTTCTTCGTCTCGGCCAGCTCGCCCAAGATCGACGAGATGCAGCGCGAGCACGGTGAAGTGTGCCTCGCGTACGCGGACACCGGAAAACAGGATTACGCGTCGATCTCGGGGCGGGGCGAGATCCTGCGCGACCGCGAGCGCATGCAGGCCTTATGGAGCCCCTGGGTCAAGGTCTGGTTCCCCCAGGGAATCGACGATCCGGACCTTGCGCTGCTGTGCGTGCGCATCGAGAAGGCCGAGTACTGGGAGTCACCCGGCGGCAAGGTGCAGCAGCTCTACGGTCTGGCCAAGGCCCGCATGACCGGCAACAAGGACGCCATCGGCGAGAACCGCAAGCTGCGGGTCGGCTGACCCGCCCGCTATTCGAGTAGCCAGAGTCCGCCCAGGCTGGCGGGCAGCGTAACCACGCGGCCCGCCACTTCCAGACCCGCCTTGCGGCAGCGCGCGGCGAAGGCGTCCGGAGCCGCGCAGGCGAGCGCATAGCCGGCAAGCGCGGGCGGCGCGGGCGCCTTGCCCAGCATTCTTTCCACATTCTTTCGGGTGCCGATCATCACGCGCCCGCGCGCGGTGTCGAGGCGCACGAAGCCGTCCTCCAGTCGCGGCAGCAGGCCGCCGAAGCGCCCCCAGCGTGCCGCGGCCTCCTCCGGAGCGTCCGCCACTACATAAACGGCGCGCAGGCGGAATGGGTTGACGAAGCCTTCGCGCCAGACATGCTCGGGCGTCAGGTGCTCGCAGTACTGCACCCGCCCTTCGGGCATCTTTCCCGGCGGTACGTATACGACGCGGAATCCCACCGACTCGCCGATATCGATCGTTCTTTGCAGATGCACCACCGGCTCCGGCTCGAAGCCGTGGTCGGCAAGGCGGCGCTGCTCGGCGGCGGCGTCGGGCGTGCCGAAGCAGGCGAGATGCACGCCGACGAAGAGCTGCATGCGATGGCGGACGCGCTGCGCGTTCGGGGTATCGAGCGTGGGGGCGAGCAGCTCGAGGTAGCCTTCCTCGAGCATCACGCAGCGGTTCGAGGTGCCGGCGGGTTTGCCCGACACCTGGTGCACCGAGGTCGGCGTCACCTTGAAGCCGAGCTTTTCCCATACCGCGGCCGCGGCATCGAGGTCCGGAACGAAGTGACCGAGGTGATCGAGACACAGCTCGCCCGGCGGCGGGCGCTGGCTCGCTGCACTCGCCACTACTTGGCGATTACGTTTGTCATGTCGCGCTAATATAACCGCGTGAACAAACCGGTAGAGATTTCAACGCTGA
>DATFDV010000273.1:0-2010 GCA_035251855.1 Burkholderiales bacterium
TACCGCCGGCTGACTGCGGCGAAAAAGTAACGTCAAGAAGTCACGGTGCACCTGCAGCATTCGAGACTTACTACCTCACCCGCGCAAGATAGTGGATGGGCCGGCGCTGCTTGATCTAGGCTCGAGGAAATCATGGGGAGAAAAACGTGACCACACCTCAAGCCTGGATGATCTGGCCGGAGAACCCGGCACTGTCGATCGTCATTCTCGCCGTCCTCGGCATGGTGTTTCTGTATGCCGCGCGCCGGCCGGTGCACCAGTTGCTGTACGCCGTGGGCGCGCTGATCAGCGGGCCGTTGCGCATGGGCGGCCGCTGGCTCGCCGCCACCGCCATCGCGATGAGGCTGCGCAACAAGGCGGTGCTGCTCGCGCATGGGGCCCAGGAGGTCGGCAGCCGCATCGAGCGCGAGTTCGAGCGCATCGAGGCCATGGTGCGACGCGACCTGCAGGGTTATCCGACGCTGCAGCGCAAGCTGCTGGATGAGATCACGCGGATTGAAGAGGACTACCGCAAGTGCGGCGAAGTGCCGCCGCCGCCGCCGGACTGGGTGGAAGCCGTCGCCGCCGTTGCCAATGTGAAGAGCGGCAGCGAGATGGTGCAGGGCATCCTCGAGGAGATCAAACGCTCGGTCGACAAGATGCACGAGAAGACGCTCGGTGAGTACCGGCGCTCCTACGAGACGCGGCACAAGATCCTCGAGGGGTTCATGCCCTTCTGGCGCTCGGTCGACAAGACGCTGAGCGCGGTCGACAAGAAGCTCGCCGAGCTGCAGAACGGCGCGAGCGCGGTGGATGCGCACATGGAAAAGTACGAGGCGATCAACGCCAAGACCGACAAGGCCGAGCAGATGCTCACGGTGTCCGCGTTCACGCAATTCGCCGTTGCGCTGCTCGTGATGCTGGTTGCCGCCGGCGGCGCGTTCATCAACTTCAAGCTGATTGCCCTGCCGATGTCCGAAATGGTCGGTGCCGGCGACTACCTGACGAGCACGCTGCGCACCTCGGAGGTGGCCGCGCTGGTCATCATCCTGGTCGAGGCGTCGATGGGCCTGTTCCTGATGGAAGCCTTGCGCATCACGCACCTCTTTCCACGCATCGCCAGCCTGAGCGAGCACCTGCGCCGGCGCATGATGTGGATCGCGCTGGTGCTGCTGGTCACGCTGGCCGGCGTCGAGGCGGCGCTCGCCCTGATGCGCGACATGCTGATCGCGGACAAGCAGGCGCTGCTGCAGTCGCTCGCCACCGCGGCCCCCGCCGCCGCGGCCGAGGGATGGGTCGGGCGCATCCCCACGGCTGGCCAGATGCTGCTGGGCTTCATCCTGCCCTTCGCGCTCGCGTTCATCGCCGTTCCGCTCGAATCGCTGATCCACTCGAGCCGCACGGTGCTCGGCGTGCTGCTGGCCGGGCTGGTCGACAGCCTGGCGCTGGTGCTGCGCATCGCTTCGAATATCGCGCGGCGCCTGGCGCGGGTTCTGGTGACCATCTATGACGTCGCGATTGTCCTGCCGCTCGTGGTGGAGCACTTTGCGAAAAGCAGGCTCGGGACCCGCCGCGCGGGGGTTACGAAACGCCGCGGCGCCGCCGTCGACCTCGACGATTCCGCGCACCAGGTTCGTTGAACAGGGAGGCCACCATGATGCGATGCCTGTCTGCATTCCTTCTGTCGATGGCGCTGGCCGGATGCGGCGACGCGCGCAACCACGCCCAGGCGGTCTACGTCCTGGTGGATACCTCCGGCACCTTCGTGCAGGAGGCCTCGAAGGCGCAGGTCGTCGTCAACTACCTGCTCGGCACGCTGCAGCCCGGGGACTCCCTTGCGGTGGCGCGCGTCGAGAACCGCAGCTTCAGCGAGAAGGACATCGTCGCCAAGGCGACCTTCGACATCCGGCCGTCGCAGGCCAACGCGCAGAAGCGGGCTTTTCGCGATACGACGAACGGGTTCGTCAGCAGCGTGAAGTCGAGCCGCTACACCGACATCACCGGCGGGCTGCTGCAGGGCGCCGAGTTCCT
>DATFDV010000274.1:0-5067 GCA_035251855.1 Burkholderiales bacterium
AGCCGCGCGCGGTTGTCCTCGATCCCGGCGAGGCGCGCGAGGCGCAGCAGCTCGATCCAGGTGCGGCGCGGCACCGGCTGCGCGCCGAGCTCGAGCAGGCGGCCGGCCAGCTCGCGCACCGAGCCGGTCAGGCGGCGCAGCAGGCGCTCGCGCACCGAAGCCTGGTTGGCGAGGATCGCGCGGAATGCCTCGGGCGACATCGACGCGACCAGCGATTCGCACAGCGCCACCGCGTCGGCGAAGCGCGCGCGGCCGTCGATCGCCGGATGCTCGCCGAACACCTCGCCCGGCCCCAGCTCGCGGAAGATGATGCGCCGTCCGCGCCCGGCATCCGCGGTGACACGCACCTGGCCGGCGATCACGAAGTACACGTCGCGGTCGCTGCCCTCGCGGTGGACCACCACCTGGTTGCGCTTGCAGCGCGTCCATTTGCACTGCGCGGCGATCTCGCGCAGGGTGTAGCTGTCGAGGCTTTTGAACAGATCCACTTTCTGCAGGCCGAGCAGCGCGGACATGCGCAGCGTCGGCTTGGCGGCTGTCTTGCGGCGCGTGCGGGTGGCCATGGGCTATTCCACCGAGGTGACACCGTGGCGGATGGCGAACTTCACCAGGCTCGCCAGGTCCTGGATGTCGAGCTTGTTCATCATCCGGCTGCGATAGGTGTCGATGCTCTTCGGCGAAAGCCCGAGCAGCGCGCCCACCTGGCTGCTGGTGTTGCCCTCGACGATCAGCTTGAGGACCTGCAGCTCGCGGCGGCTCAGCCGCTCGAGCGGATGGTCGGGCCCGCGCTCGCGGATGTATTCATCGAGCACGCGCGCCGACAGCTTCTCGCTGAGATAGCGCCGGCCGGCATGGACGGCGCGCACCGCCTCCACCACTTCGCCGCCTGCCGATTCCTTGAGGACGTAGCCGCTCGCGCCCGCGCGCAGCGCCTGGTAGACGTGCTCGGGGCTCGCGTGCATCGACAGCATGAGAATGTGCGTGTCGGGGCACAGGTCGTGGATGCGGCGCGCCGCCTCGACGCCGTCGAGACCCGGCATCGCGATGTCGAGCACCGCCACGTCCGGCGGCGTTTCCGCGGCGAAGGCCATGGCGTGGCCGGAATCGCCGAAGCTGCCGACGACCCGGATGTCGGGCTGCGCGCCGAGCAGCGCCTGCAGGCCGTCGCGCACCACGGCGTGGTCGTCGAGCAGCAGGACGCTAATCTGCATTGCCTTCCTTCGGCATCTCGAGCACTACGCGCGTGCCGCGGCCGGGAGACTCGATGCGCAGGCGCCCGCCAAAGGCTTCGGCGCGCTCGCGCATGGTGGTGAGGCCGAAGCCGCCGAGCTTGGCGCTGGAGGCGCCCGCCGCGTTGGCCAAGCCGCGGCCGTCGTCCTCCACGCTGAGGGACACCCCGTCGCCGTAGCGGATGGTGACCTTCACGTTGGCCGCGCCGCTGTGCTTGGCGACGTTGGTGAGCGTCTCCTGCACGATGCGGAACACCGCGAGCTCGGCGTCGCGCGAAAGGCGCACCGCCGGGCCGGTGGTCTGCGTGCTCACCTTGATGCCGGTGCGCTCACTGAAGAGCGAGGCATGCCAGCGAAGCGCGGGCACCAGGCCGAACTCGTCCAGCGCCGCGGGCCGCAGATCGGTCATCACGCCGCGGATCGCGTCGATGGTGGTTTCCACCAGCGTCGCCATGGCGTCCAGGCGCGGACCGGCGATCAGGTCGCCGCCCGACTGCAGCCGGTGCTTGAGCGCCTGCAGGTCGATGCCGAGCGCGGTCAGGTTCTGGCCGATGAGGTCGTGCAGCTCGTCGGCGACGCGGCGCCGCTCGGCTTCCTGCGCCTGCACCAGCCGGCTGACCAGGCTGCGCACGTCATCGGCATAGCGGCGCGCCTTGTCCTCGGCCTCCACCCGCCCGCTGACATCGATAGCGAAGCCGGCCAGGCCGTCCGCCCCCGCGGCATCGGCGAACGGGAACTTTACCGCCAACCAGTGGCGCGTGCTGCCATCGGGCTGCGGCATCTTGCGCAGCGTCTGCAACGCCCCGCCGCTGCTGCGCACCTCGTCGTCGTGCGCGCGGAAGTAGCTCGCCAGCTCGGAAGGAAACAGCTCGAAATCATCGTGCCCCAGCATCTCCTGGGCCGAGCGGTCGTGGTAGTGCGCGAAAGCCTGGTTCACGTACGTATAGCGCAGGGCCGCGTCCTTGATCCAGGCAACCGCCGGCGCGTTGTCCATGAACGTACGGAAGCGCCGCTCGCTTTCAGCCAGCGCCTCGGCGAGGCGGCGCCGCTCGGTGATGTCGCGCGTGATGGCGAGCAGGCGCGTCTCGCCGCTGCCCTCGTCGCGAAACGGAACGGCGTGGGTCTCCAGCCAGCGCCGCGTCCCCTTGAGGCCGATCAGCTCGAACTCCAGGGTGCCGCGCTCGCCACGGCACACGCGCTCGGTCAGGCGGCGGAATGCCGCGGCGTGCTCGGGCACCAGCAGGCCGTAGACGCACTGGCCGAGCACCGCCTCGGCGGCGTCGGCCTCGATCATGCGCAAGCCCGCGGCGTTCATCTCCAGCAGGCGGCCTTGCGCGTCGAGCAGCTTGACGCATTCGGGCTCGGTGTCGATCAGCGCGCGCAGCCGCTCCTGCGTCGCGCGCAGCTCGGCCAGCAAGCGATAGAGCGCCCCGGAATCCGGCGGGACATCCTGCAGCGTCGGGTGTACAGCGGCCATCGGTCCCCCGCCGCAGACTATAATTCATCCCCGATGGACACGCTCGGGCGCATCCGCCAGCTGGCGGCGAAGGAGTTCTCGATCAATCCCGACGGGCTCGACCCGGCGGCGCCGCTCGACACGCTCGGCATCGACTCGCTCAGCTTCATCGAGTTCATGTTCAAGGTCGAGGAGGAGTTCGGCGTGAGCGTATCCGACGAAGACCTGAAAGCGATCAAGACGCTCGCCGATCTCGAGCGGCACGTCGCCGCCGCGCTCGCCGCCGCCGGCAAGGCCTGATCGCGCGCGCATGCGGCGCGTCGCCGTCACCGGAGCCGGCGTAGTCTCGCCCCTCGGCACCACCCTCGAGAAATTCCACGATTCGCTGGCGGCCGGACGCTCGGGCATCCGCCGCCTTGCGCCCGAGCTCACCGCGCATACCGGCGTGCAGGTCGGCGCGACCATCGACTGGAATCCCGCCGAGCTGTTCAAGGAAGGCGAAGCCGCCAACCTCGACCGCGTCACGCAGTTTGCGCTGGCGGCCGCCGGGCAGGCGCTCGCCGCCAGCGGCCTGCTCGCGGCGGCCGGCGCGGTACGCGAGCGCATCGGCGTGTCGTGGGGCACCGGCATGGGCGGCGCGCAAACCCAGGAAGCGAGCTACCAGCAGGTGTACGGCAAGGGCGAATGGCGCGTGCGCCCGCTGACCGTGGTGATGGGAATGGCGAACGCCGCCGGCTCGAACGTAGCGGTGCGCCATGGCCTGCGTGGCCCGTTCGGCAACTATTCCACGGCGTGCTCCTCCTCGGCGATGGCGCTCGGCGAAGCCATGCGCACCATCGCCGCCGGGCGCGCCGACGCGATGATCGCCGGCGGCTCCGAAGCGCTCCTCACGCCCGGCGTGCTGGTGGCGTGGCAGGCGCTGCGCACGCTCGCCCCCGCCGATGCGTCGAACCCCGCGGCGAGCTGCAAGCCCTTCGACAAGCGCCGCGCCGGCCTGGTCCTCGGCGAAGGCGCCGCCGCGTTCGTGCTCGAGGACGAGTCGCGCGCCCGCGCCCGCGGCGCGCGCATCTATGCGCTGCTCACCGGCTACGGCAATTCCTGCGATGCCGTGCACATGTCGCGACCCGACCGCGACGGCCAGATCCGCGCCATGCAGCAGGCGCTCGCCGAGGCGCAGCTCTCGCCGCAGGACATCGGCTACATCAACGCGCATGGCACCGCGACCGCGGTCGGCGATGTGGTCGAAGCCGAGGCGATCAACGCGGTGTTCGGCGCTGCCGCCGGCGAGCTGCCCGTCAGCTCGACCAAATCCCTGCATGGCCACCTGCTGGGCGGCTCGGGAGCGCTCGAGTTCGCGGCTTCGTTGCTCGCGCTCGAGCACGGCATCCTGCCGCCCACCGGGTTCCTCGAGCAGCCCGATCCCGCCTGCGGCCTGCGCCATGTGGCGCATGCCGCCCAGCGGGTCGCTCCTCCGCGCGCCGTGATGTCGAATTCCTTCGCATTCGGCGGCTCGAACGTGGTCCTCGTCGCCACCCGCGCTTAGAGGCTGTCGCCCCTTGCACTAACGGCATGAACCCTGCATGGGGAGACTGTCGCTCCCATGCAAAATCGCAGCAAGGTCCGGCTCGGTCTCAAGGTGATTCACCGTCACCGCGCCGGCCAGTCCACTTTCCGCCGCGTCTCCGAGCTGGTGTTCGTGGGCGGGCGTCCCAAGGCGGTGCTCGGCTGGATCGATACCGGCGGCGTGCGTACGCCGATCTACATCTGCGAGCTCGATCCGGCCAAGCTGAGGAAGGCCGCGGCCACCAAGAACACCTACTACTACGACGAGATCACGATCGATCCGCGCTACGAGCCGGCCTTTCCGGCGCGCGCCGTCAAGCACGCCGGGCGCTAGGCAAAAAAGCTTCGGGAAAGAGAAGGCTGGTGGCCAAGGCCGGAATCGAACCAGCGACACACGGATTTTCAGTCCGCTGCTCTACCAACTGAGCTACTTGGCCTTCCTGCGGGAAGGGGCGGATTATAAAGAAAAAGGGCGCCGAGGCGCCCTTTCTCGTACAGCAAACGGCTTGCGACTTACATGTCCATGTCGCCCATGCCGCCCATGCCGGGCATGCCGCCATGCGCATGGCCGCCGCCGCCCTTCTTCTCCTCCACCAGCTCGGCCACCATCGCGTCGGTGGTGAGCATCAGACCGGCAACGGAGGAAGCGTTCTGCAGCGCGGTGCGCGTGACCTTGGTCGGGTCGATGACGCCCTGCGAGACGAGATCGCCGTACTCCTCGGTCTGCGCGTTGAAGCCGTGGTTGCCCTTGCTCTCGAGCACCTTGTTCAGCACCACCGAAGGCTCGGCGCCGGCGTTGTCCACGATGATGCGCAGCGG
>DATFDV010000275.1:0-3017 GCA_035251855.1 Burkholderiales bacterium
GGCCGGGTGCAGCACACCATCGCCACCTTCAACATGTACGTCGGCCTGCCGCACCAGTTCAAGGGCACGCACATGTCGCGCTTCGTCGAGATCCTGAACGCGCACGAGCGCGAGATCACGGTCGAGACTTTCCAGGTGATGCTCGAGGAGATGGTGCAGAAGCTCGAGGCCGAGGAAGGCCGCATCGAGATGAGCTTCTCCTACTTCGTCGACAAGGCGGCGCCGGTGTCCGGCGTGCGCAGCCTGATGGACTACGAGGTGAGCTTCATCGCGCAGATCCTGAAGGGCGAGCGCTGCTTCGCCATGAAGGTGCTGGTGCCGGTGACCAGCCTGTGCCCGTGCTCGAAGAAGATCTCCGAATACGGCGCGCACAACCAGCGCTCGCACGTCACGGTGACCGCCCACACCAAAGAATTCGTCTGGATCGAGGAGATCATCGATCTCATCGAGAAGCAGGCCTCGGCCGAGCTCTACGGGCTGCTCAAGCGTCCCGACGAGAAGTTCGTCACCGAGCGCGCCTACGACAACCCGAAGTTCGTCGAGGACATGGTGCGCGATGTCGCCGCGGTGCTCAACCTGGACGAGCGCATCACGCGCTACGTCGTCGAGTCGGAGAACTTTGAATCGATCCACAACCACAGCGCCTACGCGCTGATCGAGAAAGACAAACGCGCGCCCTAGCAGCGCTTCTAGCGGGTTTATTCTTTCTGGAACAAACCCAAAGTCAGGATTTCGCGGCGCAACGCGCGCGCATGGTGTCGGAGGTCGACGCCATGTATGCCGAGACCCGCTCGGAAACCGGCCTGCGCGCCATGTCGCCGGCGGTGCGCAATGCGCTCGGCAAAGTCGAGCGTCACCGCCTGGTGCCGCCCGGCGAAGCTTCCCGCGCCTACCGTAACCACCCGCTGCCGATCGGCAACGGCCAGACCATCTCGCAGCCGTACATCGTGGCGTTGTCCACCGATTTGCTCGGCGTGGATAAGACCAGTGTCGTCCTCGAGGTGGGAACGGGCTCGGGCTACCAAGCGGCGGTACTGGCCGAAGTGGTTTCCCGTGTGTACTCCATCGAGCTCATCGAGTCCCTCGGCAAAGCCGCGCAGAAGCGACTGGAGGAACTCGGTTACGGCAATATAGAAATACGCATCGGCGACGGCCACGCGGGCTGGCCCGAGCGGGGGCCATTCGACGGCATCCTGGTCACGGCGGCGGCGCCGCGCGTCCCGCAGGCGCTCGTCGATCAGCTTAAGCCCGGTGGGCGGATGGTGATCCCGGTGGGCGGCGAAGGGGAGATGCAGTACCTGAAGCTGCTCACCAAGCGCGCCGACGGCGGCGTCGACGAGAAGCGGGTGCTGCCGGTGCGCTTCGTCCCGCTGGTTCCCGGGAAGTAGTTAGGGCTCCGTCCCCGAATTCAAAACCGGCGGATCAGCACCATCGTCTGCCCGTCGCGTTTCATTTCGACGCGGTTGAGAAAGCTCATGCCGAGGAGCGCGATGTCGAGCCCCTGCTCGATCACGATGCCGTCGATGCCGGAGAGCTCGATCGCGCCGAGTTTTACGCTGTCGAAGCGCACCCGGTAGACCGGCACCACGCCGCCGGCGGTATTGGTGAAGCCGCGTTGCCCCTTGCGATAGTCGATGCCGAGGCGTTGCGCTTCGGCGGCGGGCAGCGCCACCGTGGTGGCGCCGGTGTCGACCAGGAAACGTACCGGGCTGCCGTTGATCGAGCCCTGGCTGACAAAGTGGCCGCGCGCGTCAGCGGCCAGGGTCACGCTCTGGCCGTCGCTCGAAGGTGCTCCGGCCGAGCGGTAGTGCTGGCCGATCTTGAGCACGCGCCGCTTGCCGTCGATCTGCACCGTGGCTTCGCCGCGCTCGAGCGCAATGATGCTGATCCCGCGCCACGTCTGGCCGACCTTGAGGGTTTTCGGATCGCCTCCATCGACGGCCAATACCGCCGCCTTGTCGCCGATCATGCCGATCAGGGCAACGTCGGCCGCCCAGGCCGCGGGTGCCAGGACAAGCAGCAAAATCGCAATAAAATGAGGCATGAAGCCGGTGGCCATTTTTCGAACGACCCGCACGGAGGGACCGGCGTATTTTGCCACTTACCTCGAGCGGCGCTCGATTCCGTGGAAACTCGTCGCGCTGGACGAGGGCGAGGCGGTGCCGCGCGACGTGCGCGCCTATGACGGCCTGGCGGTGATGGGCGGGCCGATGAGCGCGAACGACGAGCTCGCCTGGATCGCGCCGCTGCTCGAGGCGCTGCGCAGCGCGGTTCGCCAGGACGTGCCGCTGATCGGCCATTGCCTCGGTGCACAGCTGATGTCGAGGGCGTTCGGCGGTACGGTGCGCGCCAACCCGGTGCGCGAGATCGGCTGGGGCGAGGTGCGCGTCGCCGACAACGGCGTGGCGCGCGAATGGCTCGGCAGCCTGCAGGCCTTCGAGACCTTCCAGTGGCACGGCGAGACCTTCAGCATCCCGCCGGGCGCGACGCGCGTGCTGGAAGGCGAACACTGCCCCAACCAGGCCTTCGCGCTCGGCCGGCATTTGGGCATGCAATGCCACGTGGAGATGACCGCGGACCTGGTGCGCAGCTGGATCGGCAGCGGCGCCGAGGAGCTGGCGGAGCACCGCAAGAGCCCGGCGGTGCAGGCCCCCGAGGAGATGCAGCGCGATCTCGAGCCGCGCCTGGACCGCCTGCACCAGGTCGCGGACAGGATCTACGACCGCTGGACCGCTAATCTCTGAAGTTGATGAACTGGATGGGGACGTCCGTGACGGAGCTCCTCACCAGCTGAATCGCCGATTGCAGGTCGTCCTTCTTTCCGCCTGAAATCCGCACCGCGTCGCCCTGGATCGAGGCGGCGACCTTGAGCTTCGAGTCCTTGATCAGCTTCTGGATCTGCTTCGCCTTGTCCTGCGGGATGCCGACCTTCACCGTGACCGGTCGCTTCACCTTGTCGCCCGAGATTTTCTCGATCGTGCCCGACTCGAGCGCGCGCACGTCGACGTTGCGCTTGG
>DATFDV010000276.1:0-14992 GCA_035251855.1 Burkholderiales bacterium
GAGCAGTTCGCCGCCTACGTGCGCGGCGAGCACGCGCGCTATGCGAAGCTGATCCCGGAGCTGGGAATCAAGAATTGACGCCGGACATCATCCTCGAGACGCGCGGGCTGACCAAGGAGTTCAAGGGCTTCATCGCGGTGAAGGACGTGTCGCTCAAGGTGAAGCGCGGCAGCATCCACGCGCTGATCGGGCCCAACGGCGCCGGCAAGACCACCTGCTTCAACCTGCTCACGCATTTCCTCGAGCCCACGCGCGGCCAGATTTTCTTCAAGGGCCGCGAGATCACCGGCTCGGCGCCGGCGAGCATCGCGCGCATGGGCCTGGTGCGCTCGTTCCAGATCTCGGCGGTGTTCCCGCATCTGACGGTGCTCGAGAACGTGCGCATCGCGCTGCAGAGCAAGGAAAAGCGCGGCGCCTCGTACGAGTTCTGGGCTTCCGAGAAGAAGCTGCGCAGGCTGGACGCGCCGGCGCGCGAGCTGATCGAAGCGGTCGGCCTGACCGCGTTCCTCGACACCCTGGCGGTCGAGCTGCCCTACGGGCGCAAGCGCGCGCTGGAGATCGCCACCACGCTCGCGCTGGATCCGGAAATGATGCTGCTCGATGAGCCCACCGCCGGCATGACGACCGAGGATGTGGAGCGCATCGCGGCGCTGGTGAAGCGCGTCTCGGCCAACCGCACGGTGCTGATGGTCGAGCACAACCTGTCGGTGGTGTCGACCCTGTCCGATACGATTACCGTACTGGCGCGCGGAGAAATTCTCGCCGAGGGCGATTACCACACCGTATCGAAGAATCCGCAGGTCATCGAGGCGTATCTGGGATCCGGCCATGCTTGAAGTGAGGCGGCTGAACGCCTGGTACGGCGAGTCGCACATCCTCCACGGCATCGACCTCGACATCGCCGAGGGGGAGGTGGTGACGCTGCTGGGCCGCAACGGCGCCGGCAAGACCACTACGCTGAAGTCGATCATGGGCATGGTCGGCAGGCGCAAGGGTTCGATCAAGCTGAACAACGCCGAATTGATCAATCTGCCGTCGAACCGCATCGCCCGCATGGGCATCGCCTTCTGCCCGGAGGAGCGCGGCATCTTCGCGAGCCTCGACGTGGAGGAGAACCTGCTGCTGCCGCCGCAGGTGGCGCCGGGCGGACTGTCGATGGACGAGGTGTTCAAGCTGTTTCCCAACCTGCGCGAGCGGCTGCGCAGCCAGGGAACCAAGCTCTCGGGCGGCGAGCAGCAGATGCTCGCCATCGGGCGCATCCTGCGCACCGGCGCCAAGCTCCTGCTGCTCGACGAGCCGACCGAGGGCCTCGCGCCGGTGATCGTGCAGCAGATCGGCGCCACCATCCGCCAGCTGAAGCAGCGCGGCTTCACCATCCTGCTGGTCGAGCAGAATTTCCGCTTCGCGCAGACCGTGGCGGACCGTCATTACATCGTCGAGCATGGCCGAATCGTAGACATGGTGCCCGGGGCCGAGCTCGAGGCGAACATGCACCGGGTGCACGAATATCTAGGCGTTTAACCTGAAGGAGAAAAGATGTTCCAGCTGAAGAAGGTTGCAGCCGCAGTCGCGCTCGCGACGGCCGCGGGAGCGGCGCTCGCGCAGGTGTCCGGCGGCGTAGTGAAGATCGGCGTGATGAACGACATGTCCAGCCTGTACGCGGACATCGGCGGCCCGGGCTCGGTCCTCGCGGCGCGCATGGCAGTCGAGGACTACATGAAGAGCTCGAAGTCCAAGCTCAAGGTCGAGATCGTCTCGGCCGACCACCAGAACAAGCCCGACGTCGGCTCGACCATCGCGCGCCAGTGGTACGACGTCGAGGGCGTCGACGTGATCGTCGACGTGCCGACCTCGTCGGTGGCGCTGGCGGTCAACCAGGTGACGCGCGACAAGGCGAAGGCTTTCCTCATCACCGGCGCGGCGAGCTCCGACCTCACCGGCAAGGCGTGCTCGCCGAACTCGATCCACTGGCTCTACGACACCTGGATGCTCGCCAACGGCACCGGCAGCGCGATCGTGAAGACCGGCGGCGACACCTGGTTCTTCCTCACGGCGGACTACGCCTTTGGCCACGCGCTCGAGCGCGACACCTCGGAAGTGGTGAAGAAGAACGGCGGCAAGGTGCTCGGCGCGGTGCGCCATCCGCTGAACACGCAGGACTTCTCGTCGTTCCTGCTGCAGGCGCAGTCGTCGAAGGCCAAGATCATCGGCCTGGCCAACGCCGGCGGCGACACCATCAACTCGATCAAGCAGGCCGCCGAGTTCGGCATCGTCAAGGCCGGGCAGAACCTCGCCGGGCTGCTGGTGTTCATCACCGACGTGCACGGCCTCGGCCTCAATACCGCGCAGGGCCTGATCCTCACCGAGGCGTGGTACTGGGACCTGAACGACTCGACCCGCGCCTGGGCCAAGCGCTTCGCTTCGCAGAACAGCGGAAAATTCCCGTCGATGAACCATGCCGGCGTGTACTCGGCCGTGCTGCACTACCTCAAGTCGGTCGAGGCGCTGAAGGGCGACGACGGCAGCAAGGTGATCGCGCAGATGAAGAAGACACCGACCGACGACCCGCTGTTCGGCAAGGGCCGCATCCGCGCCGACGGCCGCAAGCTGCACGACGTGTACCTGTTCGAGGTCAAGAAGCCCGCCGAGTCCAAGGGACCGTACGACTACTACAAGGTGCGGGCCACCATCCCGGCGGAGCAGGCGTTCCGCCCGGAGAAGGACGGGGGCTGCTCGCTCGTCAAGTAGCGGCACAAAGAGCACTTTGAAAAAGAAGCGAACCGTCGTTCCCGCGAAAGCGGGAACCCGTTTTCAGCGAGAAAACGGGGTCCGCGCCTTCGCGGGGACGACGGCTTTCGACCTCACCAGTATTTGCGTCGGAGGTCTGTAGAGCATGCCCGAGATCTTCGGCATCCCGACCTCGGCCCTGTTCGGCCAGCTGCTGATCGGACTCATCAACGGCTCGTTCTACGCGCTGCTCTCGCTCGGCCTGGCGGTCATCTTCGGCCTGCTCAACATCATCAACTTCACGCACGGCGCCCAGTACATGATGGGCGCCTTCTGCGCCTACCTGCTGGTCAACAAGCTGGGGCTGGGCTACTGGTGGTCGCTCGCCATCGCGCCGCTCGCCGTCGGCATCACCGGCGTGGTCATCGAGCGCACCATGCTGAAGCAGCTCTACAAGCTCGACCACCTCTACGGCCTGCTCCTCACCTTCGGCCTGGCGCTGATCATCGAGGGGCTGTTCCGCAACGAATACGGCTCGTCGGGCCAGCCGTACCCGATGCCGCAGGAGCTGACCGGCGGCCGCAACCTCGGCTTCATGTTCCTGCCCACCTACCGCGCCTGGGTGATCGTCGCCTCGGCGGCGGTGTGCCTCGGCACCTGGTTCGTGATCGAGAAGACGCGGCTCGGCGCGTACCTGCGCGCCGCGACCGAGAACCCGCAGCTGGTGCAGGCGTTCGGCATCAACGTGCCGCGCATGATCACGCTCACCTACGGCTTCGGCGTGGCGCTCGCCGCATTCGCCGGCGTGATGGCGGCGCCGATCTACCAGGTGAGCCCGCAGATGGGCTCGAGCCTGATCATCGTGGTGTTCGCGGTGGTGGTGATCGGCGGCATGGGCTCGATCATGGGATCGATCCTTACCGGCTTCGGCCTGGGCGTGATCGAGGGACTGACCAAGGTGTTCTACCCGGAGGCGTCGAACACCGTCATCTTCATCATCATGGCCATCGTGCTGATGTTCAAGCCGGCGGGCCTGTTCGGAAGAGAGAAATGACGCACCAGAAGTGGGTCTTCGCGCTGATGGTGGCGTTCTTCGCGGCTGCGCCGCTGGTGGTCTATCCGGTGTTCCTGATGAAGGTGATGTGCTTCGCGCTTTTCGCGTGCGCCTTCAACCTGCTCATCGGCTTCGGCGGGCTGCTGTCGTTCGGCCACGCCATGTTCTTCGGCTCGGCGAGCTACCTGGCCGCCCACGCGGCGAAGGTCTGGGGCCTCACGCCCGAGCTGGCGATCCTCTTCGGCACCGGCGGCGCCGCCGCACTCGGCATCGCCACCGGCCTGCTCGCCATCCGCCGGCAGGGCATCTACTTCGCGATGATCACCCTGGCGCTGGCGCAGATGATGTTCTTCTTCTACCTTCAGGCGCCGTTCACCGGCGGCGAGGACGGCATCCAGGCGGTGCCGCGCGGGCGGCTGTTCGGGCTCATCGACCTGTCCAACGTCTGGGCGATGTACGCCACCGTCCTGGTCGTGTTCCTTGGCGGCTTCCTCCTCATCTACCGCGCCGTGTACTCCCCGTTCGGCCAGGTGCTGAAGGCGATCCGCGAGAACGAGGCCCGCGCCATCTCGCTCGGCTATGACACGACGCGCTACAAGCTGATGGCGTATGTGCTCTCGGCCACGCTCGCCGGCCTCGCCGGCGCCACCAAGTCGCTCGTCTTCCAGCTCGCTTCGCTCACCGATGTGCACTGGTCGATGTCGGGCGAGGTGGTGCTGATGACGCTGGTCGGCGGCCTGGGCACGGTGTTCGGCCCGGTGATCGGCGCGGCGGTCATCGTCACCATGGCGAACTACCTGGCGCAGCTCGGCGCCTGGGTCACCGTGGTGCAGGGCGTGATCTTCGTGATCTGCGTGCTCACCTTCCGCCGCGGCATCGTCGGCGAGATCGCCAACCTGATCAAGAAGCCGCTCTAGGACTGCCGTCGCCCCTGCGCAGGCGGGGGCCCCGTTTTCTTTTTTTTAAAACATGGGTTCCCGCCTTCGCGGGAACGACGATTCAACCTTTGAAGCGCAGCACCGCCTCGGCCGGACCCGTCTTCGCCGTGTCCTTCCTCGAAATCCCCCAGTGGTCGATGCGCCCCGGCGGCCATTTCCAGTCCTCGGGCGTGCCGACGCGGTAGTCGTCGCCGACCTCGGAAACCTCGGCGGTGTATTCGATCACGCCGCCGTAAGGCGCGATGAAGTAGCCGAACACGTTGTTCCCCGGGCCGTGGCGTCCCGGCCCCCACACCGACTCGTAGCCCGCCTCGCGCAGCCGCGCGATGCCGCGCATCACTGCATCCGTGTCCTTCATCTCGAAGGCGATGTGGTTGAGCGACGGCACCGCCGCCTTCGCGTAAGCCACGCAGTGGTGCTTGCGGTTGCAGCGAAGGAAGCGCATGTGCGCGGTGCGGTCGGAGACGATGAAGCCGAGCTTCTCCACCGCGAAGCGCTCCACGGCGTCCTGCTCGGCGGTGTTCAGCACTGCATGCGTTAGCTGGATCGGCCGATCCCGGTCCACGATCGGCTCGACGGTTTCATTCTCGACGATGAATCGATAGTTCTGCGCCTCGGGGCCGCGGATCTCGAAGCCCTGTCCGCCGCCGGGGACGTCATAGGCAGTGATTGGGGTGGCAATTTTTTCCAGCTCGGACATCGAGCCGGAAAACGTCATTGCCCCGACTGCGGGAGCCGAGGCTCTCCTGATCGACAGGATGTACGGATGATCGCCGGTGCCGCGGAAGAATTGCGTGCCGCCGGAAGTGCCCGCCGGCAGCAGGCCCCACACGCCCGTAAAAAAATCCGCCGCCTTCGCGACATCCGGCAGCTCCAGCTCGACGCTGCGCAGCCTCATTTGAGCTGTTCTGCCATTCCCGCGAGCGTGCGGTCAAGCGCGGGATTGCTGTTGGCGATGCCGTAGACATAGTGGTCGGGCCGCACGATCGCCGCGAGCGCGTGGTGGCGCTCGAACCAGGCTTGGAGATAGGGCGGGTTCTCCGGGGTCCTGACCACGACCCGCATGCCGCCCTTGCCGTCCTTGGGGAACAGGGTGCCGTTCGCCGAATGCGGATGCGGCGAGCGGAAGCCCCCTTCGAGCGGCGGAATCAGGTTCTGCCGCGGCACCGTGACGACCTTGCCGCCGGCCTCCTTGAGCAGCCGGCGATCCCTCGCGCGCGCCGCCTTCGGGTCGCGCTCGCCGATGATGGTCCCGATCTCCTTGATGGTCGCGGTGAGGCGCTTCACGTGCGCGCTGCGCTCGAGCTCGTAGGTGTCGAGGAGCCGGTCGCCGGCCTTGCCGGCCAGCACGTACTGCAGCTTCCAGCTCAGGTTGGCGACGTCGCGGATCCCCTGGCACATGCCCTGGCCGGTGAAGGGCGGCTGCTGGTGGGCGGCATCGCCGGCGAGGAACACGCGGCCGCCGCGCCAATGGCGCGCCACCAGTGCGTGAAAGCGGTAGGCGGCGGCGCGCCACAGCTCGGCGTCGTCCGGCGTGAGCCAGCGCGCCAGCAGCTTCCACGGGTCGGGCTGCTCGCCGGGCTGCAGCATCAGCTCCCAGCGCCGGTGCGAGCCGACGCCGATCAGGTAGGTCGAAGGCCGCGCCGGCTCGCAGTACTGGATGCTGACCTGCGGCAGCTTGGCGAGGCCGCGCTCGTTCACCCGCAGGTCGACGACCAGCCATTCCTGGTCGAACTCGAGGTCCACGTAGTCGATGCCGAGGAGCTTGCGCACCGTGCTCGCGGCGCCGTCGCAGCCGACGACGTAGCGGGCCGACAGGGATTTGCCGTTCTGCAGATGCAAATCAACCGATTCGTCGCGCACGCCGAGTCCGACCACCTCGTCGAACCTGACCTCGGCGACCTCGGCGGCGCGCTTGCGCAGCAGCCTCTCCACCGCCGGCTGCTCGAACACCATGCTCGGCGGCCAGCCGAGCGGCCAAGGCGGGGGCAGGGCATCCAGGCGCTTGATGAGCTGGCCCTCGGCGCCGTAGTACTCGGAAGGGGTGAAGGGCGCGGTATGGGGCGCGACCGCCTCGGCGATGCCCAGGTCCTCGAACACCCGCATGATCTCGTGGTCGAGCGCGAACGCGCGCGGCTTGTCGTACACCTCGCGACTTCGCTCGATCGCCACCGTCTTCACCCCCCGAGTGCCCAGCAGCGCAGCGCAGGCGGCGCCCGCCGGACCGAGCCCGACGACCGCCACATCGAAGCTATCATTCATCTGCCGAAGCATGCCATTCAAACCGCCCCCGTTCGCCTGCGATGCGCATTGCCATGTTTTCGGGCCGGCGGCGCAGTTTCCGTACGACCCCAAAGCAGCGTATGTGCCGAATGACGCCCCGTTCGAGGCTCTGCAGGCGCTCCATCAACGGCTCGGACTGCAAAGGGCGGTCATTGTGCATGCCAGCTGCCACGGCGCCGACATGCGCGTCACCCTGGACGCCATCGCGCGCTCCGGCGGCCGGTACCGCGGCAGCGCCATCATCGATCCGTCTTATTCGGACCGCGACTTCGAGCGCATGCACAAGGGCGGTATCCGCGCGGTGCGCTTCAACTTCGTGCGCCACCTCGGTGGGCGGCCGGACATGGGATTCTTCAAAAAGACCGTCGAGCGCCTGAAGGCGCTGGGCTGGCACCTGATCCTGCACCTCGACGCCGTGGACCTGGTCGAGTTCGAGAGCACCTTCCGCAGCCTGCCGGTGCCGTTCGTCATCGACCACATGGGCCGCGTGAAGGCCGCCGATGGCCTGAAGCAGCCGCCTTTCCAGGTATTGCTGAATACTCTGAAGAACCCCAAGTGCTGGGTGAAGATTTGCGGCGCCGAGCGCGTCTCCTCCGAAGGCCCGCCGTTCACCGACGCCGTGCCCTACGCGCAGGCGCTGATCGCGGCGGCGCCCGAGCGCGTGCTGTGGGGAACCGACTGGCCGCATCCGAATGTCAAATGGATGCCCGACGACGCCGCGCTGCTCGAGCTCTTCCCGCTGATGGTGCCCGACGCCGCATTGCAGAAGCAGATCCTGGTGGATAATCCCGCCCGACTTTATGGCTTCTAATTTACGGCTTCGAGCAAGGACCCGATGAAAATCTGCCGCTTCGATGACAACCGCGTGGGCCTGGTGCGCGGCGATCAGGTGTACGACATCACCACCACGGCAGGCGATGCGCTCGTACCGTCGGTGCCCTCCAACCTCGACGGGTTGCCGAAAAAGGCGCTGTCGGCCGTGAAGCTGCTTTCGCCGGTCAAGCGTCCCGGCAAGATCATCGCCGCGCCGGTGAACTACAAGGCGCATATCGAGGAGATGAAGAAAGCCAACATTTCGCCGGGCTTCAACATCTGGGACATCGAGAAGGCGGGCCTGTTCCTCAAAGGGACCTCCTCGCTGGTCGGGCCGTCGCAGGGCATCGCGCAGCGCTTCCTCGACCGGCGCACGGATCACGAGGTCGAGCTGGTATTCGTAATCGGCAAGACCGCTTCCAATGTTGCGAGAGAAAAGGCTTTGGATCACGTCGCGGGCTATTGCTTGGGCCTCGATGTGACGGTGCGCGGAAGCGAGGACCGCAGCTTCCGCAAATCGATCGACACTTACACGGTGCTCGGGCCCTGGCTCACCACGGCGGACGAGATTCCTGATCCGCAGAACGTGCAGATCACCTTGCGCCAGAACGGCGAGGTGCGCCAGGACACGAATACGTCGGACATGCTTTGGGATGTCGCCAGGCTGATCGAGTTCGCCACGCGCTTCTACACGCTGCAGCCGGGCGACGTCTTCTTCACCGGCACGCCTTCGGGGGTGAGTCCCATCCGCCCCGGCGACAAGCTGGTTGCCTCGAGCCCCGAGCTCGGCTCGATGGAAGTCATGGTCCGCGCCCATGGCTAGGATCATCGGCGGCATCGGCACCTCGCACGTGCCGACCATCGGCATGGCTTTCGACAAGGGCAAGCAGGACGATCCCGACTGGAAGCCGCTGTTCGACGGCTACGCGCCGGTGGCGAAGTGGCTGGCGGAAAAGACGCCCGACGTGCTCTTCTTCTGCTTCAACGACCACGCCACCACTTTCTTCTTCGATCACTACCCGACCTTCGCGCTCGGCGTCAGCGACGATTACCGGATTGCGGATGAAGGGCTTGGCGTGCGGCCCATTCCCAGGCTCAAGGGTCATGCAAAGCTGGCACGCCACATCGCCAGCTCGCTGGTGAACGACGAATTCGACCTCACCATCTTCCAGGACCTGCCGCTCGACCATGGCCTGCACTCGCCGCTCACGCTGATGTGGCCGAAGGCGCCCGACTGGCCCGGCGCGGTGATCCCGCTGGTGGTGAATGTGATTCAGCAGCCGCTGCCTACGCCACGGCGCTGCTACAAATTAGGGAAGGCCATTGCAAAAGCGGTCGCCAGCTACCCCGAGAACCTCAAGGTCGCCATGGTCGGCACCGGCGGCCTGTCGCACCAGATGATCGGCGAGCGCGCCGGCTTCAACGACGAGGCCTGGGACCGCGAGTTCCTCGACCTCATCGACCGCGACCCCGAGCGCCTCGCAGGCATGACCATCGAGGACTTCATGCGCCGCGGCGGCAACGAGGGCGCCGAGGTGATCATGTGGCTCATCATGCGCGGCGCGCTCGACGCGAAAGCAAAAAAGCTCCATCAGAACTACTACTTGCCGATGACCACGGCGATGGCCGTGGCTCTGTTTGAGTAAATACGTCTTCGATCTGGAACGCAGCGCCAGAGGCCTGCGGCTCAACCGGTTCTTGCACGGTCTGACGCGCGCTTCGAACCGTAAGCTGCTGTTGGAGAACCCGGACGAAGCCCTGAAGGATTTGTCTGCCGAGGAACAGGACATGGTGCGCCGGCTCGACTGGAAGGCGATGCAGGACTACGGCGCGAGCTTCTTCTGCCTGGAGAAGCTGGCGCGCACCCGGGGGGTATCGAATCCCGAGATGGTGGCGCACTTCCGCGGCGAGACGCTCGAGCAGTTCCTCAAGACCCGCCGCGTACCGGGCGCACGCTGATGCTCAAGACGCTGATCGGGGACTACCCGGTAACGAAGCAATTCCGCACCCGCACCGACCGCTTCGAGTTCGGCCAGTACCAGGGCAGCGTGGCGAGCGCCTTCAAGCGCGTGGTGCGCAACCTCGAGTTCGACGTCGCCGAGATGGCGATCATGACTTACCTGGTCGCCAAGGCATTCAACAAGCCGTACCGCTTGCTGCCGTTCGTGGTGGTGGCGCGTTTTCAGCATCCTTACCTGGTTTTCAATGCGGAGAAAACGGCTGAGTTGACGCCGCAGGGCCTTGCCGGGAAAAAAGTTGGCGTCCGTTCCTACTCCGTGACCACCGGCGCCTGGATCCGGGGCATCCTCGCGGAGGACTACGGTGTCGACCTCGCGAAGATCCAATGGGTCACCTTCGAGGAAGCGCATGTTGCCGAGTTTCGCGACCCGCCGAATGTGCAACGCGCGCCCGCCGGCAAGGACATCAACGCCATGCTCCTCGCCGGCGAGCTCGACGCCGCGATCCTCGGCGCCGTGCCGACCGACCCGAAGTTGAAGCCGGTGATCCCGGACCCCGAAGCCGCTGGAAAGAAGTGGGGCGAGAAGCACGGGGCGATCCAGCTCAACCACCTGGTCGGGGTGAAGGACACCGTATCCAAGGCGACCGCCGACGAGATCTATGGCCTGCTGCTCGAAAGCAAGAAGGCGGCGGGCAATCCGCCCATGCTGCCGCACGGCGTGGAGGCCAACCGGCGCAATCTGGAGGTGGCCGTCGAGTGCGCCTGGAAGCAGAACATGATTCCCCGTCGCTTCACCGTGGAAGAACTTTTCGAATAGGTAGAATCATCCTCATGGGCAACCTGCACGAGCTGATCGAGGCCCCGCTTTCCAGCGAAGAGCTGGCAGCGCGGTACCGTGCGCTCTGCGACGACCCGCGCTATGCGAACGTGCCTGGCAAAATAGAGCTCGACGCCTGGGGCCGCATGGTGATGAGCCCGGCGAGCAACTACCACAGCGCGCTGCAAGCCCTGTTGGTGGGCAAGCTAGCCGTGCTGGGTGGAAGGGTGTTCGTGGAAGCATCCGTAGTCACGAGCGCGGGGGTACTGGTCGCCGACGTGGCGTGGGCGAGCGATGACTTCATGCACGCGCGCGGGTTCGAAACGCCTTACACACGGTCGCCTGAGCTGTGCATGGAGGTGGTTTCGCCGTCCAATTCGCGCAAGGAGCTGCGCGAGAAGGTGGCGGCATACCTCGAGGCCGGCGCGGTGGAGGTCTGGATCGTGTTTCCGCAGTCGAAGCGAATCGAGTTTCACGGCAAGGAAGGGCTGGTGCCGCGTTCGCACTACGCAATCGACTTGGCGGACATCTTCGGCTAAGTTTGCCCCGAGGAGGCTATCGATGAGAAAGCTGCTGGCCGCGCTGCTCGCTGTACCCCTGCTCGCGCATGCCCAGGCGTATCCCACAAAGCCCGTCCGCATCGTCCTGCCCTTCGGCCCGGGCGGCGTCGCCGACATCACGACGCGAACCATCGCGCCGCGCATGAGCGAGGGCCTCGGCCAGCAGGTGGTGGTGGAGAACCTGCCCGGCGCCGGCGGCATTCGCGCCTCGGAGGCGGTGGCGCGCGCCGATCCCGACGGCCACACGCTGCTGCTGCTCACCAACGGCAACGCAGTGAGCCAGGCGCTGTTCAAGTCGCTGCCCTACGACCCGCTCAACGACTTCGCCATGATCTCCACCGTGGGCTATTTCAGCATGGTGATCGTCACCGGCGCGAGCTCGAAGTACAAGACGCTGCAGGAGGTGATCGCGGCGGCGAAGCAGAACCCGGGCAAGCTGAACATCGGCACCATCACCCCGGGCGGCACGCAGCACCTGGCGGGAGAGCTGTTCCGCTCCAGCGCCGGGATGGACGCGCTGGTGGTACCGCACAAGACCACCGGCGAGGTGGTGATCGGCGTGCGCAACGGCAACCTCGATGTCGGCGTCGACTTCATTGCGCCGCTCATCTCCGGCATCCGGGCCGGCGACCTGCGCGCGCTCGCGGTCACGGCGGGCAAGCGCCAGCCGCAGCTGCCGGACGTGCCGACCGTGCAGGAGGCGGGCGTCAGGGGTTACGACGTCGCCTCTTGGAACGCGCTCGCGGCGCCGGCGAAGACGCCGGCGGCGGTGATCCGCCGAGTGCATGAAGAGCTGGCGAAGGCGCTCGCCGCGCCCGAGGTGCAGAAGCGCTTCGCTGAGCTCGGCGTCGAGCCGCGGCCGAGCACGCCCGAATACCTCAGGGATTTCTTCGTCAGCGAGTCGAAGCGCTGGGCGCAGGTCGTCGAAGCCGCCAAGATCCCGAAGCAGTAGTTCGCTAGCTGGCCCACGGCAGCTCGAGCGGCTTGCCGTCCGGGAGAAAGGTGCCCACCGGCGTCGCCGAGAACGCGGCGACGGTGACGAGCGGCCCGGCGCCGGTATTGACGATCTGGTGCGCGACGCGCGGCGGGATCACCAGCGTGCTGTCGGGCCCGAACGCAAGCGAGCGCCCCTCCCAGCGCACTTCGCCGCTGCCTTCGAGCACCAGCACCACCTCCTCGCAATCGTGCTGATGCGCCGGCGTGGCGCTGCCCTGCGCCATCGTCTGGCGCCAGAGCGAAAGGCGCGTCAGCGCCTGCGCGCCGCCGGCGAGCGTCAGGTGCTCGATGCCCGGAAGCGTCGCGCGGTCCCGGCGGGTGTTGTCGATCACTTGCATGGTCTGGCTCCTGATTGAGGTGGCGCCAGTGTGCGGCGGGTTTACCCGCGCCGGAAGAGCAAGGACAATCCGAACAGCAAGGACATTCTGTCGGCAATGAAGCTCTCGAGCGTACCTCTGCTGGTGGCGTTCGCCGAGGCGGCGAAGCGCGGCAGCTTCGCGCGCGCGGCGCGCGAGCTGCACCTGTCGCCCTCGGCGGTGGCGAAAAGCGTGCAGCGCCTCGAGCAGCACCTCAAGCTGCGCCTGTTCCAGCGCACCACGCGGCGCGTGACGCTGACGCAGGAAGGCGCGGCGCTGTACGAGCGCTCGCGGCGCGTGCTGGGGGAGCTCGCCGAGCTCGAGCTGAGCGCCGCCGGCGCCGCCGCCGCGCCCTCCGGCGTGCTGCGCGTCGATGCGCCGATCGTGTACGGGCGGCAGGTGCTGGTGCCGCTGGCCGCGTCGCTTGCGCGGCGCCATCCCGCCCTCGGCCTCGACCTCCGCCTCTCCGATCGCTTCGCCGACGTGATCGGCGAGGGCCTCGACGCCGCCATCCGCGTCGGCCGCATCGCCGACTCGCGGCTGGTGGCGCTGCCGGTCGGCGAGCAGCAAATGCGCCTCTACGCCTCGCCCGCCTACTTCGCGTCCCGCAAGACGCCGCGCACGCTGCGCGAGTTGAAACGCCATGACTGCGTAGTGTTCCGCAACCCGACCAGCGGGCGCGAACGGCCGTGGGAGTTCCGCCAGCAGGGCCGCGCCATTAATGTGCAGCCACCGGCGCGCTACATCGTCGACGACGGCGAAGGCCTGGTCGCCGCCGCCGTGGCGGGATTGGGGCTGGTCCAGGTTCCGGACTATCTCGCGCAGCAGGCGGTGCGCGACGGGCGCCTCAAGGAAGCGCTCGCCGAATTGCGGCCGCCGCCGGTGCCGATCTCGCTGGTCTACGCCTCGCGCCGGAACATCCCGGTGCGCTTGCGCGCACTGATCGATGCACTGCGCCCCGGCGCTGCTAGCCCGGAAGCCACGTGAGCGCGGCGAAGCCGGGCTCGCAGTCCCACGGTACGGTTTCCCCCGCCACGAAAGCCGTTTCCCACGGGTGGCCGAGCACCGGCTCGTACGGCGGGCGCTCCGTGCCCGTACCGGCATCCCACTCGGCCATCTGCCGCGCTTCGGCCGCGTCGAGCCGCAGGCTGAAGCCGTAGCCCGCCTTGCCGTCGCGGGTCAGCACGCGCGCGACGAGCGCCTCCTGCCCGGCCTGCAGGCGCATCGAATGCACGTGGACGTACCTTAAATTAATGGGCTAAGCCCGCTTCGGGTGACGCGGCCATGCAGCTCGCGGCCGAGCGCCTGCTCGCAGAATTCGGCCGCGCCGAGCAGTCCGCCGACATCGATGCCGGTGTCGATCCCCATCGACTCGAACAAATTCACCAGGTCCTCGGTGCACACGTTGCCGGTGAAGCCGCCGCCGTACTTCACCTTCGCCGGATGGCCGCCGACACCGCCGAACGAGGAATCGAAGTGGCGCACCCCGGCTTCGTAGGCGGCGACGTAGTTCACCAGGCCGGTGCCACGCGTGTCGTGGAAGTGGGCGATAGGAACCACTGGTTTTGGAATTTTCTGAAAGATGCCGGCCACCGATCGGGGAGTCGCCATGCCGGTCGTATCGCCCAGCGCCACATGCGTTACCCCCAGCTCGGCAAACTTCTCGACATCCGCGATGACCGAACCCATGTCGACCCTGCCCTCGAACGGGCAGCCGAAAGCCACCGAGACCGTGCCGACCAGGCGGAAGCGTCCCTTCGCGGCCTCGACCATCGCAGCGATGTTCTGCCATTGCTCGGCGCGGCTGCGGTTCAGGTTCTTCTGCGTGTGCGACTCGGTGGCCGAGACGAGCAGGCTGATCTCGTTCGCGCCGTGGCCGGCGTCGAGGTCGGCGAGGGCTCGCTCCACCGCTTTCACGTTGGCGCAGGTCGCTTTGTAATAGACGTCGGGTTTTCTTTCAATGGATTTCAATACTTCCGAGGCATCGGCGAACTGAGGCACTACCTTCGGGTTCGAATACGACGTGGCTTCGACACGCGGGAAGCCGAGCGCGGCGAAGCGCTCGATCAGCGCGCGCTTGGTGGCGGTCGGCACGAAGGCCGGCTCGTGCTGCAGGCCGTCGCGCGCGAAGCACTCGCAGAGAACTACGGCGGGCATCGTTGACATCATCAACTAGTTTCGTTTACCGTGCAACGACCCCATGGCGATCCGCATCGAGCCTCGTGATCCGCTGACCCAGGCGCAAGGCGTGGAAGCCGGCTATGCGCAGACCGCGCGGCGCTGGCCGTCGCAGCCGCTGATCCGGCGTCCGCTCGGGCCGGCCGAGTTGTCCGGGCCGCGCGACCTGGCGCGCAGGCTTCCCCCGGTGAAGGGCGACCTCGCCGGCTACGGCGACAAGCGCGCCATCGGCCAGCTGGTGCGCCTGCGGGTGCGCGTGCTGGACGAGGACGGCGCGCCGCTGCCGGGCACGGTGGTCGAGGCGTGGCAC
>DATFDV010000277.1:0-6564 GCA_035251855.1 Burkholderiales bacterium
GTTCGGCGACGGCGTGTGGGGCAAGGACAACCACATGGTTACCAAGCCGGTGACCATCAAGGCCATGGTGCGGGTATGCGCGGACCTTGCGCGCGACGACGCCGAGCCCGAAGCCGGGCGCGTGCAGCGCTGGGAAGAGCGTCTCGGTCCGTGGACCGAGATGGCACGCCAGTTCAAGGAGGAAGGCTTCTACGAGCGCTTCCCCGCGAAGGGCGAAGTCGAGCGCGTCGCCCGCATCCACCGCGACCTCGCCCGCGCGGCGGGCATCGAGACCAAGAAGTCCTGAGCCGGAATAGCGGGCAGGCGGCCGTGTTGGCCCGGTATGAGATCCTGGGTGCTCGCTTCGCTGGTCCTCTGCGGCTGCGCCGGCCTCGACGACGCCGGTTGCCGGCAGGCCGACTGGTACGACCTGGGCTTCCGCGACGCCATCTTCGCCATGCAGCGCCAGGATGACGTCTATGCTTCCCAATGCGAGCCGCGCGGCGTCAAGGTCGACGTGGCCCGCTACGCGCAAGGCTGGAAGGAAGGCAAATGGGAAGCGGACAGCCGCAGAAGTGAATCGGTCGATTAGACGGCTGTTGTTCGCCTGCGCGCTCCTTGCCGGGTGCACCACCTTCACCGAGCAGGAATGCCGCAGTTCCAAGTGGTACCACCTCGGCGAGCAGGACGCGCTCACCCACGGCCTGCAGCCGCAGATCGACCAGATCGTGTTCCAGTGCCAGAAGCTCGGCGTGCAGGTGCCCGAGAGCGAGTACATGGCCGGCTGGAGCGCCGGTGACCGCGAGCGCAAGCTGCGCCTTGGTTCGCCCCGCTAGATAACCCCCGAGGACGAGAGCGCCTCGACCTCGCGCTCGCCATAGCCGAGCTCCGCCAGGATCGCGCGACTTTGTGCGCCGAGCGCCGGAATCGGATCCAGGCGCGGCTCGAAGCCCGAGAGGTTAAACGGCGGCTTGAGCATGTCGAGCTCGCCGCCGGGCGAGCCGACCTTCGCCCAGCGCCCGCGCGCGGCGAGCTGCGGATGCGCCCAGAACTGCGCCATGTCGTTCAACCGCGCGTTCGCGATGTCCGCGTCTTCCAGCCGCTCGATTACCCCGGCCGTGGTGAGTCTGGAGAACACCTTCTCGATCTCCGCGTGCATCGCCGGCCCGTTCTCGCGTCGCGCCGGGCTGGAAGCGAATCGCACATCTGTTTTCAATGACGGATTCTGCAAGACCACGTCGCAGAAGCGAGCGAACTCGCGCTCGTTCTGCACGCTGAGGAACACCGTGCCGCCGTCGCCGGCCTTGAACGGTCCATACGGCACGATGGTGGCGTGATACGCCCCCGAGCGCGGCGGCGCGCTGCCGCCATAGGCGGCGAACAGGGCAGGAAAGCCCATCCACTCGCCCAGCGCCTCGAACATCGTGATGTCGAGCGTCGCGCCTTCGCCGGTGCGGCCGCGCTGGATCAGCGCGGCGAGGATCGAGGAGAAGGCGTACATCCCGGCGGCAATGTCGGCGACCGGAATTCCCGCCTTGGAGGGCGCCTCCGGCGTGCCGGTGACCGAGAGAAGACCGGCCTCGCACTGCACCAGCAGGTCGTAGGCTTTCTTGTCCGCATACGGGCCGGCGGGACCGTATCCGGAGATGCCGCACCAGATCAGGCGTGGATGCCTGGCCCGCAGCTCGGTCGCGCCCAGCCCCAGGCGCTCGGCGGCGCCTGGCGCCAGGTTCTGCAGGAACACGTCGGCTTTCGCCAGCAGCCGCTCGAGCACCTCCTTCGCCGCCGGGTGCTTGACGTCGAGCGTGAGGCTCTCCTTCGAGCGGTTGGTCCATACGAAATGCGAGGACAGTCCGTTGACGGTCTGGTCATACCCGCGCGCCGCATCGCCGCCGCCGGGGCGCTCGACCTTGATCACGCGCGCCCCCATTTCCGCCAGCTGGCGGGTCGCGAACGGCCCGGCGATTACCTGCTCGAGCGCGACGACGGTAATGCCTTCAAGCGGCCTCACCGGAACGAAATTTTCAGGCCGGGCAGGGGCAGCCCGCTGATCTGCGTACGCCACTCATCGCCGGCTGCCGCCGGGTGGGCGTCCGTGAGCACGCCGGTCGTGACGATCTCTCCGGCCAGCAGAGGCGGCGCCTCGGGTTGGCGTTTTAGCAGCTCCACAAGGTGAGCAAGCGCTAACAACGGGCTGCCCAGGACATTGGCTCCCACGCCCTTGTCGACCATCAATGCACCCTTGTAGAGCCGCGCCTCGACGAAGGGCAGCAGCTCGGCAAGTCCGGCCACCTTTGCCGCTGCTACCGGCGTACCGACGATCAGCCGACCGTGCAGTCCATTGTCGGTGGTGCAATCGGCGATGGTGACTTTCCAGTTCGGATGGTGGCACTGCACGATCTCCACCGAGTGCGCCATCCACTCGATGCAGCGCAGCAGCTCCTTTGGATCCGCACTCTTTGGGGTCGCCGCCAATTTGAACGCGATTTCCGGCTCGATCCGCGGCTGCACCAGCCCCTCGAGGGGCACCGTCGCGCGGTCGTTGTCGGCCTTGATCAGTGTGCGGTCGTAGACCGTGCCCCACATCGGTTCGCGCACGCCATAGCGCTCCCAGAGCGTGCGGTTCGTGAAGCCGACCTTGCGGCCAATCGGTCGCCATGCGTTCTTCAACCGGTAGTCGTGCAGCGCGCGCGCAGCGGCGTATCCGCTCTCTGCAGTAAGGCCGGGGTGCCGCTCCGCGAAGGGCGGGACGGTCAGAGCCTTCTCGTGAACATCGATCAGTTCTTCGGCGAGCATGCGCTAACGAGCTTGTTTTCGGGGCCGCCAGTCCCATGGGGGCACCGGTTGAGGGTCGGACCACAGCCCGATCCCTCGTACGCGTGCATACGCCTCGAGCTCGTAAAGCAGCGAGCCCGGTTGGGTGGACCTTGGAGAAACCCAGGCCATCCCGCGGCGCACCTGCTCCGCGTTGGCGTCGACGCCCTCGCAGGTGACCTGTCCGACATGGCGGTCGTGCTGGTCCTTGGCTTCCCATTCGACCTTGGCGGTTTTCCGGAAGCACAGGCCATGGAGCGAGCGGGCGGACTTGATGCCGAACGCCTGCTTGCTCTCGGGTGCATCCACCTGTCCGAGCCGTACCCGGTAGCGCCGCTTCTGCGTATCGACGATCGTCAGCGTGTCGCCGTCGACCACGCTGACCACAGTGCCCGAGAGCGTTTCGGCCTCAACGCCAGGCGCCAGAAAGAGAACGACGATGAGTAGCCAACGCATCTGCGAGGAGCTTATCCTACCGGCGTGTACGCACCGCTCAAAGCCATCGCCCCCGGCATTTTGCTTTTGCTCGCTGCCTGCGGCGCGAGCGGGCCGAAGAGCGATTGGGAGCGCGCCAACGAAGAGAAGCTGCCCGCCGCCGAGCAGCAGCGCGACGCGCTGCCGTCCCCGCCGCAGAAGCGCGGCGAGCTAATCGAGTTCTTCGTCGCGGCCACCAGCGAATTTCGCTTCTTCGTCGACGCGGCGACGCTGAGCGTGAGCGACGACGGCGTCGTGCGCTACGTCCTGGTGGCGCGCAGCCCCAGCGGCGTGGACAACGTGTCCTTCGAAGGCATGCGCTGCACAACCAGCGAAGTGCGCATCTATGCGCTTGGCCGCGATGGCGCCTGGGTCGGGCGGCCGACGGATTGGCGGCCGATCGAGCCGCGCAGCGTTTCGCGCTGGCACAATGAGCTCGCCCGCAATTATTTCTGTCCGCAACGAGAGCCGATTGTCAGCGCCCAGGAGGGGGTCTGGGCCCTGCGCCAGGGCGGGCATCCACTCACCAAGGGTCTCAGCGAAGACCCGAGGTACACCGGCAGGCGCTAGAGCAGCACCAGGTTGTCCCGATGGATGAGCTCCGGCTCGTCGACGTAGCCGAGGATCGACTCGATCTCGCCTGAAGCTTTACGGATGATCTGGCGGGCCTCGCTGGAAGAGTAGTTCGCCAGGCCGCGCGCGATTTCGCGGCCTGCCGGGTCGAGGCAGGCCACCACCTCGCCGCGCTGGAATTCCCCGCTGACCTCGCTTACGCCGATCGGCAGCAGGCTCTTGCCGTCGCGCGTGAGCGCCTTGACGGCGCCGGCATCGAGGCGCACGCGGCCGGCGACGGTGAGGTGGTCGGCAAGCCATTGCTTGCGCGCGGCGAGCGGCACGGTTTGCGCGGTGAGGAGGGTGCCGAGGCGTTCGCCCTTGGCCAGGCGCACCAGCACCTCCGGCTCGGCGCCGGAGGCAATCACCGTGTGGGCACCGCTTCGCGCGGCGCGGCGCGCGGCGAGGACCTTGGTGAGCATGCCGCCCTTCGCGAGCGCGCTGCCCGTGCCGCCGGCGATTTTTTCCAGGGAGGCGTCGCTCGCATCCGCCTGCACAATGATTTTCGCTTCCTTATTCTTGCGCGGATCGGCGTCGAAGAGGCCGGCCTGGTCGGTGAGGATGATCAGGGCGTCGGCCTCGACCAGGTTGGCCACCATCGCGCCGAGGGTGTCGTTGTCGCCGAGCTTGATCTCGTCGGTGACCACGGTGTCGTTCTCGTTGATCACCGGCACCACGCCGAGGTTGAGCAGGGTGCGAAGCGTGGAGCGCGCGTTGAGGTAGCGCTGCCGGTCGGCCATGTCGGCATGCGTCAGCAGCACTTGCGCGCTGCGCAGCCCGTGGCCGCGGAAGCAGCTTTCGTAGCACTGCGCGAGGCCCATCTGGCCTACGGCGGCGGCCGCCTGCAGCTCGTGCATGGCGTGCGGGCGTTTGGACCAGCCCAGGCGCTGCATGCCCTCGGCGATGGCGCCGCTCGAGACCACGATGGTCTGCTTGCCCATCTTGCCGAGCTGGGCGACCTGGGCGGCGAGACCGGCGATGGCGGCGGCGTCGAGGCCGCGCCCCTCGTTGGTGACGAGCGACGAGCCCACCTTGACGACCAGCGTGCTCGCCTTGTGGATCATTTTTTCGCCAACTCCTTGGCGACGGCCCTCATCAGCGCTTCGCAACCGTCCCCGTTGATGGCGGAGACTTTGAACCATGGCCGTTTCCAGCGCAATGCGCGCACCGCCCTGGCGATGCGCGGCTCGGCGTCGTTCACCGCGTCGATCTTGTTGAACACCAGCCAGCGCGGCTTGCGCTCGATGCCGCGGCCGTATTTCTTCAGCTCGGCGGCAATGGTGCGCACGTCCTTCGCCGGTTCCTGCTCAGTAAGGTCGACGATGTGCAAAAGCAGCCGGGTGCGGGCGAGGTGGCGCAGGAACTGGACGCCCAGGCCGGCGCCCTCGGCGGCGCCCTCGATCAGGCCGGGAATGTCGGCGATGACGAAGCTGCGGTCGCCGCCGGCGCGCACCACCCCGAGCGACGGATGCAGCGTGGTCAAGGGATAGTCGGCGACCTTGGGCCGCGCGCTCGACACGGCGCGGATCAGGCTCGACTTGCCGGCGTTGGGCAGGCCGAGCAGGCCGACGTCGGCAAGCACCCGCAGCTCGAGCGCGAGGCGCCGGCTCTCGCCTTCCTCGCCGCGCGTGAACTGGCGCGGCGCGCGGTTCACGCTCGACTTGAAGTGGATGTTGCCCAGTCCGCCCTTGCCGCCGCGCGCCAGCAGGGCGCGCTCGCCGTCCTTCGCCAGGTCGGCCACCAGCGCCTCGGATTCCTCGTCACGGATCACGGTGCCCACCGGCACGCGCAGCTCCACGTCGACGCCGGCGCGGCCGTTGCAGTCCTGCCCCGCGCCGCGCACGCCGTTCTCGGCGCGGTGGATGCGCGCGAAGCGGTAGTCGACCAGCGTGTTGACGTTGCGGTCGGCGCGCGCCCACACGCTGCCGCCGCGGCCGCCGTCGCCGCCGTTCGGCCCGCCGAAGCGGATGTACTTCTCGCGGCGAAAGGTCGCGGCGCCGTCGCCGCCCTTGCCGGCGTGCACCTCGATCTTCGCCTCGTCGATGAATTTCATGGGCTGGAAATGAAAAAGCCCTACCGGACTGCGATAGGGCTTTCCGTTGAGTAAGGACCGGCTATGCCGGAGCTTTTTCCTCTTGGATGCTGACGGTGCTCTTGCTGTCGGCGCCGCGCACCGAGTACTGCACCTGGCCGCCGACGCGCGCGTAGAGCGTGTGGTCGCGGCCGATGCCGACGTTGACGCCCGGATGCACGCGCGTGCCGCGCTGGCGCACCAGGATCTGGCCGGCATTCACTTTCTCGCCGCCGTACACCTTCACGCCGAGGCGTTTCGCCTGGGAGTCGCGCCCGTTGCGCGAGCTGCCGCCTGCTTTCTTGTGTGCCATGGCTGGTTACCCTGTGATTTCGTCGATGCGGACCTCGGTGTAGTTCTGCCGATGGCCCTGGGTCTTCTGGTAGTGCTTGCGCCGGCGCAGCTTGAAGATCTTCACCTTGTCGCCGCGGCCGTGGCCGAGCACGGTGGCCTTGACGAGGGCGCCGGAAACGAGCGGCGCGCCGACCTTGACGGCATCGCCGCTGCCGACCAGCAGCACCTCTTCGAACGCGACCGCGGCGCCGACCTCCGCCGCCAGCGATTCCACGCGCACCTGCGCGCCGGACTCGACGCGATACTGCTTGCCGCCTGAC
>DATFDV010000278.1:0-4172 GCA_035251855.1 Burkholderiales bacterium
GCCGTAGCCCAGGCGCCGCAGCAGCGGCTCGCGCAGCATCTCGTTGAAGTCGCTGCGGTTCAGGCGCAGCAGATAGCCGCCGACCAGCGCGGTGACGCTCGCGTTGCGCTTGGCCTCCGAGACCAGCGCCTCCTCGCCGAACGCATCGCCGGCCTTGAGCTCGGCCAGCACCACCTCGGCGCCGCCCAGCATGCGCCCGACCTGGAAGCGACCGGACTCGATCAGGTAGTAGTAATCCCCCTCGTCGCCTTCGCGGATCACGGTGTCGCCGCGTGCCACTTTTACACGCTCGAAGCGCCGCAGCAGCTCGTCGATGCGCGCCGCCGGCAGCTGCGCGAAGATGCCCGCGCGCAAGCTGCCGAGCGAGAACGGGCCGCTCGAGCGCATCGCATCGCCGCGCAGGCGCGCGATGGTGCCTTCCGGATCCGATGCCGCCACCTGGTCCCAGGTGGTGAGGATATCGAGCAGGTCGTCGTCGATGAGCAGCAGCTCGACGTCGGTGATCGACTTGGCGCGCGCGAGCTTCTCCTTGCGCCGGTTGAGGGCGTAGCGCGTCTCGTCGCTGCCACCCACCACCACCAGCGTGCCGCCGCCCTGCAAGCTCAGCAGCACCTCGCCGGCGAGCAGGAACACGGAGTGCCCGCCCTGCAGGCGACCGGCGAGCGGGTCGCTGCCGCGCGCGGCCCGCTCGGTCTGCACGACGTCGGCCAGCTCGGCGAGGCGCTCGGGCGAAAGTCCGGCGAGGGGCGCAAGGGCGGCGAGCTGTGTAAGGCTGGCTTTCAGAACTCGAGCACGAGGTTGTTTTGCAGCATCCGCGGACGAAAGCTCCCCGCGCACTCCTCGATCTCGAGCATGGTCGGCTCGATCTCGCCGGGCTTCAGGTGGGTGATGTAGATCTCCGCATTGCGCTCGAGCTTGGCCAGCTCCTCGGCGAGCGTCTGCGGGCACAGGTGGCGCGAGACCTCCGCCAGCTGGCGCTCGGCGTTGGAGAAGGCGGTCTCGATGATCAGGTACTTGAGATTGGCGATGCGGTTCACCACACGCCACAGCGCGTCGTTCGGCCCGGTGTCGCCGGTGAACACCAGGCTCGCCGCGCCGCTGTCGAGGTGGTAGCCCACCGCCGGCACGGTGTGGCGCGCGGGGATCGGCGTAATGTCGCGCGCGCCGATGGTGGTGGTCTGGCCAACCTCGATCGACTGGTAGCGCAGGAACGGCGCCTCCGGGGTCGGGATCTCCGTGAAGTCGGGCCAGATCGCCCAGTTGAACAGGTGGTTCTTCAGGATCTCGATGGTGGCGCGCGTGGTGTAGACGGTGAGCGGCTTGGAGCGCATGCCGCCGACGGTGTCGACGAGGAACGGGATCGACGCGACGTGGTCGAGGTGCGAATGCGTGACGAAGATATGGTCGATCTGCGACAGCTCGGCCAGCGTCAGGTCGCCGACGCCGGTGCCGGCGTCGATGAGGATGTCGCTGTCGAGCAGGAACGAGGTGGTGCGCAGGTGGCGCCCGCCGATCCCGCCCGAGCATCCGAGCACGCGCAGGCGCATTGCCGCGCTATTTCTCGTCGAACACCGTGACGCCGTCCCAGTCGGACGACGGCGGGTTGCGACGCTTTTCTTCGATTTTCTGCAGATAGACGCCGTACAGACCAGGGGTGGGGTTGATGGCGAGCAGGCGCTTCAGGCTCATGGTTGCGGCGTCCCAGTCGCACGCGCGATAGGCGTGCAGCACCTCGGTCCAGCGGCGCAGCTCATCGCGCGAGATCTCCCCTTCCAGCCCGAGAGGCTCATAGATCGTGATGGCCTGGTCCTTCCCCTTGACCTTGACCCGGTCGATTTCCCTGAATACCACATCTTGGACCCGGCTGCGCGTGGCCTCGCCGGCGAGGATGCCGACGCCGTAAGCCTTTGTTCTTCCTTCCAGGCGCGAGGCGACGTTCACCGCATCTCCCATCGCAGTATAGGCGCGGCGCAGCCGCGAGCCCATGTCGCCCACGCGCACTGTGCCGGAATTCACGCCCACGCCGATCTTCAGCGCCGGCCAGCCGCGGGCCGCGAAGCGCTCATTGAGCGCCGCGCAGTTACGCTGCATGGCGAGCGCCGCCAGTACCGCGTTGCGGGCGTGGTGCGCATCGTCCACCGGCGCACCCCAGAACGCCATGATCGCATCGCCGATGTACTTGTCGAGCGTGCCGCGATGGCGGTCGCGAATGATGCTGCTCATCTCGGTCAGATACTCGTTGATGTAGTCGCGCAGGGCATCGGGGGTCAGCGCCTCCGAGATGCCGGTGAAGCCGCGGATGTCGGAGAACAGGATCGTCAGCTCGGCGCTCTTCGGCTTGTCGTACTTGTCCGGGTCGAGCTCCATCTTCTCCACCACTTCCGGCGGCACGTACTCGCGGAAGCGCCCGGCCAGCCGGCGCTTCGAGCGCGACTCGACGAAGTAGCCGTACGCCATGTTGAGCACGTAAATCGAACCGGCGATCAGCAGCGCGGCGGCGAGCGGCAGCACCAGATCGTTCTGCCAAACCATGAAGTTGAACGCGGTGACCAGTCCGATGCCCAGCGCCGTGACCAGCGTCGCCCACAGCGCCGAAAGACGCGGGATGAGAAAGGCAAAGGCGACGCCGCCGGTCAGCAGCAGGACCACCTCGGCGCCGACGACGTACAGCGGACGCTTCTTCACCGCTTCATCGAGGATGCCGGCGATCATGTTGGCGTGGATCTCCACGCCGGGGAACACTTCCGCCACCGGCGTGGCGCGCATGTCCTGCAGCGCAGGCGCCGTGGTGCCGACGATGGCGATCCTGCCTTTCAGCAGCTCCGGCGCGACGCGATCCTTCACCACGTCGGCGAGCGAGACGTAGCGGAAGCCATTGCGCCGGTACGGAATCAGCGCCGCGGCGGTTTCGTTCACCGGAATCTCAAGCGCGCCGATGCGCAGCCATTCGAGCTGCGCCGCGCCGTCGGGTCCCACGGCCACCTCGGGTGGATTGCCGGTCTGGCTGGCGAGGAGCGCGCGCGCCACGGCTACGGCAAACGCCTCGTAGTACTCACCCTGGTACTCGATCACCAGCGGCACGCGCCGCAGCACGCCATCGAAATCGGCCACCGGGTTGATGTGCCCGGCGCCTGCGGCATCCTCAAGATAGATCGGCAGGTTTCCGGTAAAACCGCTCCACACCGGAAAGTCGACGCGTCGTCCGTCGAACGCGCCCTTCGGCAATACCGGCGGCGGCAGCACGTTGGCCCTCACCGCGTGCGTTTCGCTGTTGAAGTAGTACCCGAGCACCACCGGCCGCCCTTTCATGCTCGCGGCGAAGCGGGCGTCGAAGTCCAGGCTCGGGCGCAGCTTCGCGTATGCAGATCGAAATGCGGGAAGGTCGCGCGCGATCCCGTCGAGCACCTCGATCCCCGAGCTCGGATCGCGCTCGGCCCAAACCACGTCGAAGCCGAGCAGCGCGACGCCGTAGCGCTCGAACAGCTTGTCGACCAGCTCGGCCATCAGCCGCCGGCTCCACGGCCAGCGGCCGAGCTCGCCGAGGCTCTTCTCGTCGATGTCGAGGATCACCAGGCGCTCGTCCACGCCGGGCGGCATGGTCATGCGCAGCCGCGTGTCGTAGATGATGTTGTCGAGCTGGGAAACGAAGCGCAGCTTGCCGTCGGCGGTGGGAAACCACTCCGCGGCGTGGGCTACGAAGAACAGCGTGATCGCGAGGCCGAGCGCGACCCTCAACTATGCCTTGAGGAAAAACTCCATCTTGACGCCGGCCAGCTCGATGACGTCGTGATCCTTCAGGGAATGCGGCGCGGCGCCGATCGACTGGCCGTTGACCGTCGGGCGGTTGGCGCCCTCGACGTGGGTGATGAAGTAGCCCGCCGGGCGGCGCGTGAGCACCGCCACCTGCACCCCGGGCTTGCCGAGCGTGGTGAGCGGCTTGGTGAGCTCGAGCTCCTTGCCGGCGTTGGCGCCGGAGAGCAGCTGGATCGCCCCGAGCGGCTGGCCGGGCTTGGCGGCCGGCGCGGGGGCGGGAGAGGTGGTCGCAGATGCCGGCGCCGCCTCCGGGGCCTTCGCCGGCCCTGCCGGAGGGGAAGAGGGCGGCTTGGTCACCGCGTCCTTGTCTGCCACGCCGGCAGCCGTGGCGGTGGCCGCCGCCTGCTGCACGGCGGCCG
>DATFDV010000279.1:0-4408 GCA_035251855.1 Burkholderiales bacterium
TGCCTTCTATCCGCTGCTGCTGGTGATCTTCGGGCTGGGCGACTTCCCGCAGATCGCCATCGGCTTCCTCCTCGCGGTGATGGCGGTGATCATCAACACCCTGAACGGCCTCGACCGCGTGCCGGCGGTGCTGCTGAAGACCGCGCGCGTGCACCGCCTCGGGCTGGTGTCCGCCGCCCTGCGCGTGCGTCTGCCCTACGCCGCGCCGTATGTGTTCACCGGCTTCAAGCTCGCGGTGGCCTACTCGTTCATCGGCGTGGTGGGCGCCGAGTTCATCACCTCGAGCCGCGGCATCGGCTACGAGATCTCGTTCGCCTACAACAACTTCGACAACCCGGTGATGTACGCGATGATCCTGTTCATCCTGCTGCTGGTGATCACCGTGAACATGTCGCTGCACGCCTGGGAGAAGCGGCTGCTCTCGCGCCGCCGGCGGGCATGACATGAAGTTGAAGGACTCTCTCATCCTCATAGTGCTTCTTCTCGCGGGCTGGCAATTGCTCTATCTCACCGTCGGCGATGTGGCCCTCCGGTCGCCTGCGGCCACGGTGCAAAACCTGAACACGCTGCTGGCGGATGCGCGGTTTCTCCCCCATGTGCGCGAGACCGGCCTCGCCTTCGCGCAGGGGTTCGCCATCGCGGTGGTGGTGGGGCTGCTGATCGGCGTGCCGCTCGGCGCGGCGCGCTTCGCCGGCGAGGTCGCCGAGCCGATCCTGGTGGCGCTCTACTCGATCCCCAAGGTCACGCTGTACCCGGTGATCCTGCTGATCTTCGGCATCGGCATGCCGGCGAAGGTGGCGTTCGGCGCGATCCACGGCATCGTGCCGATCTCGATCTTCGCGCTGAATGCGGTGCGCAACATCAATCCCACGTACCTGCGCACGGCGCGCGTGATGCGAATTTCTTCCTGGGAGCTGGCGTGGAAAATTCTCATTCCCGCAACCCTGCCGGAGATCGTCACCGGCATCCGGATGGGCTTTTCGCTCGCGCTGATCGGCACGCTGCTCGGCGAAATGTTCGGCTCGCAGCATGGTCTTGGCCACCTGCTGATGCAGGCGATGAGCCTGCACAACATCGAGCGCATCCTCGCGCTTACGCTGCTGATCGTGGTGTTCGCCGCCGGCATCAATGCGCTGCTCCTTGCGCTCGACCGAAGGCTGCACGCGCGCGCGTAGCCCGAGAAAACGCTCGCCAGCACGGGCAAGATAGCGTACAACTAGGCTAATCCATGCAGCGTCCCAAGCAGGTATTCCGCAGCAGTCAAAGCTATGAATGGACGCGCGAGCGCGTCGAGCGCCTGCGCAAGCCCGAGATCGAGCAGCTGCGCGACAACGCCGGCAAGCTCGGCGCGAGCGAAGTCGTGGTGCTGTGCGAGGAAGCGCTGCGCACGATGCCCAAAGGCGGCGCGCGCGGCGCACGCGGCACGCGCCAGCCGAAGCGCCCGCGGCGCCTGGTGTCGCGCATCCGCGCCTTCGAGGCGCGCGGCGTGTGGCTGCAGGATCCGCGCGTGAGCTGGGGCGGGGTGCGCAAGTCCGACGGCGCGGTGGTGCTGGGCATCTGGGCCGAAGGCATCGAGTCCGGCGACGGCAGCTGCCGCTACCTGCTGTGGGCGCCCAACGCCGGCGGCTCTCGTCCCTGGTCCGACAAGGCCGGCGGCAGGGAGCGCCTCGAGCACTGCAAGCTCGCCGTGGCCGCGCCGGTGGTCGAGGCGCTGCTGGTCTACGGCGAGACGATGGAAGGCTACATCCCGGAGGACCGCACGCGCAGCGTGCACGGCGTCGACCCGGAAACCGTGGTGTCGCTCAAGGTCGAGCGCGCCGGCGAGGAATACTGGGCGGTGTGGGGCAGAAAGCGCGCCTGAAGCACTTCAAGGTCGGGAAGTACGACATCCGCGCGCAGCCTGCGGCCGGCTCGGCGCATATGCTGCGCTATACCGTGATGCTCAATGGCAAGCGCCTCGGCGCCCTGCTCAGCATGCCGGCGGAGTCCGACTGCCGCTTCCTCGAGAGCCCGCCGAAAGTGCCGCCGCTCAAGATCTTCCAGGTCACCTTCCGGCCCGGCCGCCCCAAGAAGGGCACGCGGCGCCTCGACGAGAACGGCGAAGAGGCCCCGCGCATTCCCTGGACGATCAAGAACCAGCGATACTGATCACCCATGGTGATTGATCCTGAAGGCACGCGCCTTCCGATCAAGCTGGATCCCACCTCGAACGGCGAGTACGTCCCCGTTCCGCTCGCGCCGGCCAACCTTGCCGCCAATCGCCTGGCGCATGAATACGCCACCGCCAATGCGCGAAAGCTGGGGATCTCCCGCCGCAAATTCCTGATTTCTTCCTGCGGCACGGCAAGCACGCTGCTCGCCTTTAATCAGGCCCATGGGCATGCGGGCATGGTGGGCGGTTTCTTCGATATCCCGGAAGAGGCTGCCCTCGATCAGCAGCTCGCGCGATTGCAGACCGGCCCGGCGAAGAGCGAATTTGTCTTCGACGTGCAGGGCCACTTCATCGACACGCCGAAGGGAAACTCGAAGGGGCCGGAGGTATTCATCAAGGATGTATTCATGGACAGCGACACCGACCTGATGGTGCTGTCCTTCGTGCCCTCGGCGCGCGAGGCCGAGCCGGTAACGATCCAGGCCGCCGATGCGGTGCGCCGCCTGGTGGATCGCCTCGAGGGCACGCATCGCCTCCTGCTGCACGGGCGCGTCAACCCGAACCAGGCCGGCGACCTCGAGGGCATGGACGAGCTGGCGCAGAAGTGGGGCGTGAGCGCGTGGAAGACCTACACGCAATACGGCCCGGGCGGCAAAGGCTACTTCCTCTCCGACGACATCGGCACGCGCTTCATCGAGAAGGGGCGCGCGCTCGGCGTGAAAGTGATCTGCGTCCACAAGGGCCTGCCCTTCGGCAGGCAGTCCTACGAGCACAGCCAGTGCAGCGACATCGGCGTGGTGGCGAAGCGCTTTCCGGATGTGAAGTTCCTGATCTATCACTCAGGCTACGTCACCAGTGTGAAAGAGGGTCCGTACGGCAAAGACGACGGCATCGACACGCTGATTTCTTCGCTGGTGAAAAACGACGTAAAACCGAACAGCAACGTCTACGCCGAGCTCGGCTCGACCTGGCGCCACTTGATGCGCGATCCGGAGCAGGCCGCGCATGCACTGGGAAAGCTGCTCAAGTATTGCGGCGAAGACAACGTGCTGTGGGGCACCGATTCCATCTGGTACGGTTCGCCGCAGGACCAGATAATGGCGTTCCGCACCTTCCAGATCTCGAAGGAATTGCGCGAGCGCTTCGGCTATTCCGAGATCACCCCGGCGCTGCGCGCCAAGGTGCTCGGCCTGAACGGCGCGAAGGTCTACGGCATCGGCGCGGCCGAGCTGAAGAAGGTCCTCGCGCGCGATGCGATCTCGACGGAAAGACTCGAATACGCCGCGAACCCGCAGCCGCACTTCCTCACCTACGGGCCGAAAACGCGGCGCGAATTCCTCAGCCTGAGCCGCTAGGCGTCCCGGCTGCCCCACACGACGAAGGTGCTATAGACGGCGACCGGCAGGTAGAAGATTACCCACCACAAGAACATTCCGGCCACCGGGTGCAGGGCGCCGCCGAAGGTGAAGAACGCGGAAAGCGAAACGCCGGCGAGCAGGCACAGCCCGGCGAGCAGCGCCGCCGCGGGAACATACAGCATGGTGGTCACGATGGTCGCCATCCCCATCGCTTCGAGGAGATAGGCGCGCAGAAGCTTGCTGATAGGCGCATGTTAACTTATCGAACCGATGAGATTTGAACCGACTCGCCTCCTCTCGTGCGCGGCGCTCGCGGTCCTGGCGGCGTGCACCATGTACGGGAACCCGGAGCAACAGGAAGCCAACATCATTTCGCCCGGCAATTTCAGGGCCGGCTCCGGGCAGATTACGCAGGTCGGCGTGCTGCCGAACAGGCGGCCAGCGGCAGACGGCTCCGAGGACCGCAACCTTTATCGTCTTTACCTGCGCATGGACCCGCCGGCCGGCACGCAGTCCGTCGACGTCGACCGCGGCCACTTCATGGCGGGCGAGTACGTGGAGCTCACCAACGACGGCCGCGTGGTGCGCGTCAGCGGCACCACCCTCAACGAGGCGCGATCAGGCTCTCCGCCGAGGCGTTGAACGCGACGATCACGCCGAGTGCCACCGCGTGCGCGGCGAGGTCGAGCGCGGTGGACGGATGCGGATGCACGATCGAGAGCAGCACCGCCGCGGCGCCCGCCGAGGCAAGGCCACCGAGCGCAAGCGCGAGCCGCGGCCGCAGCGGCCGCGCGCGGCGCAGCATCGCCAGCATCAGCGCCGAAAGCGGAACCGAGAGGAAAAGCAGGAAGCCGAGGCATTCCGCCGCCTCGCCGAGTGTCTCGCCCCACGCATCGGG
>DATFDV010000280.1:0-8867 GCA_035251855.1 Burkholderiales bacterium
GCCGTCACCGGATGGACGAACGGCGAATACTGCATGCGGTGGTCGCCGCCGAACGCCGACATCACCCCGCACAGCCGCTCGGCCCAGTCGCTCGGCCGGAACGCCTTGCCGTCGAGCGTGGTGCCCACGATGACGAACTCGACGATCTCGGCGGTCGCGGCCATGCGCGGCTAATTATAGTGGCGCCCTGATGGCCAAGCCCTCGAGCCGCATCCTGGTGATCAACGACGAGCACCTCGTGCTGCGCGAGTTCGTCAAGGGCCTGAACGCCGCCGCGCGCTCGCTCGACAACCCGCTGGGCATCAGCTTCATCGGCGCCACCACCGTGAAGGAAGGCCTGGCGCTGATCGAATCGGAGGGCGAGCTGCAGGCGGTGCTGGTCGATGACACGCTCTACAAGATCGGCGACAACGCGAAGAAGAAGCTGCAGATGTCGGCGCTCGAGCTGGTGCAGAGGATCGCCCGCCTGCGTCCGGAGCTCGACATGTACATCGTCATCGCGCAGGAAAAAGAGGACGACGTGGTCGACGCCCTGTTCGCCGAATCGGTCGACGGCTATTTCTACCGCGAGGAGCGCGACTATCGCGGCATCTACCGCATCCTGAACGCGCAGATCCAGGAGCGCGCGCGCACGCCGTTCTACGACGCGCTCAAGAACTACGTCTGGATGGCGAAGGACCAGTGGCATACGCCGGGCCATTCGTCGGGCGAGTCGCTGCGCGGGAGCCCGTGGGTGAACGACTTCTACGAGTTCATGGGCGAGCATGTGTTCGACGCCGACCTCTCGGTCTCGGTGCCGATGCTCGACTCGCTGATGGAGCCGAAGGGTGTGATCGGCGAGGCACAGGCAATGGCGGCGAAGGCCTTCGGCGCGCGCCGCACCTTCTTCGCCACCAACGGCACCTCGACGGCGAACAAGGTGATCTTCCAGACGCTGCTCGCGCCCGGCGAGAAGCTGCTGCTCGACCGCAACTGTCACAAGAGCGTGCACCACGGCGTGGTGCTCTCCGGCGCGCATCCCATCTATCTCGACTCGGCGCTGAACCGCAAGTACGGCCTGTACGGGCCCGTCCCCAAGAAGCTGCTGTTGAATTCCATAAAAAAGCATCCTGACGCCCAGGCGCTGATCCTCACCTCCTGCACCTACGACGGACTGCGCTACGACCTCGCGCCGATCGTCGAGGCGGCGCACGCCAAGGGCATCAAGGTGATCATCGACGAGGCCTGGTACGGCTTCGCGCGCTTCCATCCGCAGTTTCGCCCCACCGCCCTCGAGGCCGGCGCCGACTACGCCACCCAGTCGACGCACAAGGTGCTGTCGGCCTTCTCGCAGGCCTCGATGATCCATGTCAACGACCCGGAGTTCCGCGAGCACCTGTTCCGCGAGAACTTCAACATGCATACCTCGACCAGCCCGCAGTACGGACTGATCGCCAGCCTCGACGTCGGGCGCAAGCAGGCGGTGATGGAAGGCTACAAGCTGCTTTCGCGCACGCTGGAGCTGGCGCAGGAGGTGCGCAAGCTCATCAACTCGACCCGCGTATTCCGCGTGCTCGAGCTCGAGGACCTGCTGCCCGAGGCGGTGCGCCGCGACGGCATCAAGCTCGACCCGACCAAGGTCACCATCGACATCTCGGGCTGCGGCTACACCGTCGAGGACCTGCAGAAGGCGCTGTTCGAGCGCTTCAACATCCAGGTCGAGAAATCCACCTTCAACACTCTGACCTTGCTATTGACGATCGGAACCACCCGCTCCAAGGTCTCGCGCCTCTATGACGCTTTGATGCGCATCGCGCGCGAGCGGCGCGCGCCGCACCGGCTGGTGCAGACTCCGGACATCCCCGCTTTTACTCGGTTAAAGTTTTTACCTAGAGATGCCTATTACTGCGGCGGTGAGCTGATCCCCGTGTTCGACGAGCGCGAGCGCGTCAACCCGCGGCTCGCCGGCCGAACCGCCGCCGACCAGATCGTGCCCTACCCCCCGGGCATCCCGGTGCTGGTGCCCGGACAGCTGATCACCAAGAAGATCGTCGACTACCTCGGCGGCCTGCTCCACTCGCACAAGCGCATGGAGATGCACGGCGTGGTGCACGAGGGCTACCTGCCGTGCATCCGGGTCCTCAAGCCCGAGGAAGAGAAGACCCTGCGCCGCCTGCGATAGAACATGGTAGTTTTGCGAGTTGGGGAGACGCCCCAGCGAGACGCCCTTTGGGAGACGCGAGATGTCCCATGTGATGAACACCTACGCCCGCCAGCCGGTCGCCTTCGTGCGCGGCCAGGGCGTATGGCTGTGGGACGACGCCGGCAAGAAATACCTCGACGCGCTGGCCGGCATTGCGGTGAACACGCTGGGCTACGGCCATCCGAGACTGAAGAAAGCATTAATGGCCAGGGTGGAGAGCGGCATTCTCCACACCTCCAACCTCTGGCGCATCCCCGACCAGGAAGCCGCCGCCGATCGCATCGCCGAGATCACCGGGCTGGACGAGGTGTTCTTCTGCAACTCCGGCCTCGAAGCCAACGAGGCGGCGATCAAGGTGGCGCGCAAGTACGGCCACGACCGCGGCGTCGCCGAGCCGGCGATCATCGTGATGGAGAAGGCGTTCCACGGCCGCTCGCTCGCCACGCTGTCGGCCACCGGCAGCCGCAAGGTGCAGGCCGGCTTCGAGCCGCTGGTGTCGGGCTTCGTGCGCGTGCCGCTCAACGACCTCGAAGCGGTGCGCCAGGTGGCCGAGCACAACAAGAACGTGGTGGCGATCTTCATCGAGCCGATCCAGGGCGAAGGCGGGATCAACGTCTCGCGCCTCGAATACCTGCGCGGCCTGAAGGAGATTTGCGAGCGCAAGGAATGGCTGTTCATGTCCGACGAGGTGCAGTGCGGCCTCGGGCGCACCGGCAAGTGGTTCGTCTACCAGCACGCCGGCTTCCTGCCCGACGTGGTGCCGCTCGCCAAGGGCCTCGCCTCGGGCGTGCCGGTGGGGGCCTGCGTCGTCGGCGGTCGCGCCCGGGGCGTGTTCAAGCCCGGCAACCACGGCTCCACCTTCGGCGGCAACCCGCTGGCGATGACCGCCGTCGTCGCCACCATCGACACCATCAAGGAAGAAGGCCTGCTCGACAACGCGGCGCGCGTCGGCGAGGTGATCCGCAGCGACCTTTCCCAGATTGCGGGAATTTCGGAGCTGCGCGGCATGGGGCTCATGATCGGCATGCAGCTTCCCAGCCCCTGCGGCGAGCTGGTGCGCCAGGGGCTCGAGGCCGGGCTGGTGATCAACGTCACGGCCGACAGTGTGGTGCGCCTGCTGCCGCCGCTGGTGATGAGCGAAGCCGAAGGCCGCCTGGTGGTCGAGCGCCTCGCGCCGCTGGTGCGCGCCTTCCTGGAGCGCAGCGCCGAGCCCACTGCCGCCGCGCGGTAGTGGTTAAACCGCGGGTTTAGACGAGCCGTCAGATGCGTGTGCGGCATTTCCTGCAGTTCAAGGACTTCTCGCTCGAAGAGCTCGAGCACGTGTTCGCGCGCACGCGCTGGATCAAGGACAAGTTCAAGCGCTACGAGCGCTACTGGCCGCTCGAGGACCGCACCCTGGCGATGATCTTCGAGAAGCCCTCGACCCGCACGCGGATGTCGTTCGAGGCCGGCATGCACCAGCTCGGCGGCGCGGCGATCTACCTCTTCACGCGCGACTCGCAGCTCGGCCGCGGCGAGCCGGTGGAGGACGCGGCGCAGGTGATCTCGCGCATGTGCGACGTGATCATGGTGCGCACCTTCGAGCAGGAGATCCTCTCAAGGTTTGCAGGTTCCTCGCGCGTGCCGGTGATCAACGGCCTCACCAACGAGTACCACCCCTGCCAGATCCTGGCCGACGTCTTCACCTACGTCGACCACCGCGGCCCGATCCGCGGCAAGACGGTGGCCTGGATCGGCGACTCGAACAACGTCTGCAACACCTGGCTGCAGGCGGCGGAGATCTTCGGCTTCAAGCTCCACATCTCCACTCCCCCGGGGTATGAAGTCGAGAAGGAAAGGATGAATCGCAACAGCGAATCATTTTCCGACCCGATGGCCGCAGTGCGGGGGGCAGACCTGGTGACCACCGACGTTTGGACCTCGATGGGCTTCGAGGCGGAGAACGAAGCGCGCCGGCGCGACTTCCAGGACTGGCAGGTCGACGCCGAGATGATGCGTGCGGCGAATAAGGACGCCCTCTTCATGCACTGCCTGCCCGCGCACCGCGGCGAGGAAGTGGCCGCCGAGGTGATCGACGGCCCGCAGAGCGTGGTGTGGGACGAGGCGGAGAACCGGCTGCATACCCAGAAGGCCCTGCTCGAATTCCTGGTGGTCGGGAAGAAGTGATGTTCGGCGTCGCCGACTACTGGGCGTTCGTCGTCGCCGTGATCGTGTTTCTCGCGATTCCCGGCGTCGGCAACCTGGCGATCATCACCTCGACCAGCAAGGGCCGCATCGTCGGCGGGCTGGCGGCGACGCTGGGCGTGATCGTCGGCGACCAGGTGCTGATGTGGATGGCCGTCGCCGGCGTGGCGGCGCTGCTCACCGCCAATCCGGCGGTGTTCGGGGCGGTTCAGTATGCCGGCGCGATCTACCTGGCCTACCTTGGCGTGCGCATGGTCCTAGCGAAGCAGGGCGACGCCCCGGTCCTCAACATGCGGCCGCGACAGTTCTTCCGGCAGGCGATGCTGATCACGCTGCTCAACCCGAAGGCGATCGTGTTCTACATGGCCTTCTTTCCGCTGTTCGTCGACCCGGCGCGGCACCAGGGGCTGCTCACCTTCGGCATGATGGCGGCGACCATCGCCGTGCTCACCTTCGTCTACTGCGTGATCGTGATCGCCATCACGCACTTCGCCGCCGACCGCATGCGCGCCAGCCCGCGCGTGGCCGTCTGGCTGAACCGGATCGCGGGTACGATGCTGGTGGGCTTCGGCGTGAAGCTCGCGCTGGGCAAGTAGCTACTTCTTCCTCGGCTTCTCCGCGCCGAGGAGCGGTACGCCGCCATCGCCGAGCAGCCCCGCTTCGCCGTAAACCCGCAGCTTGTCGCGCGTATCGGCGATGTCGAGGTTGCGCATGGTGAGCTGGCCGATGCGATCGCCCGGCGTGAAGAATACTTCCTCCCCCTTCTCCATCGTCAGGCGCTCGGGCTTGTAGGTGAGGTTCGGGCTCCTGGTGTCGAGCAGCGAGTAGTCGTTGCCGCGCCGCAGCTCGAGCGCCACCTCGCCGGTGACGGCCTTGGCCACCCAGCGCTGCGCGGTCTCGCGCAGCATCATTGCCTGCGGGTCGAACCAGCGCCCCTGGTAGAGGAGGCGCCCGAGGCGCCGACCGTTGCTGCGGTATTGCTCGATGGTGTCCTCGTTGTGGATGCCGGTGACCAGGCGCTCGTAGGCGATGTACAGCAGCGCCATTCCCGGCGCCTCGTAGATGCCGCGGCTCTTCGCCTCGATGATGCGGTTTTCGATCTGGTCGGACATCCCCAGGCCGTGGCGGCCGCCGATCGCATTGGCTTCTTCCATCAGTTTCACCGGATCGGAGAAGCGCTGGCCGTTGAGAGCCACCGGCACGCCCTCGGTGAATTCCACGGTGACTTTTTCATTGATTACTTTTATAGCCTCACGCCAAAACGCGACGCCCATGATCGGCTGCACGATGGCCATGCCTTCCTCGAGGTGCTCGAGGTCCTTCGCCTCGTGCGTGGCGCCGAGCAGGTTCGAGTCGGTGGAGTACGCCTTCTCGGCGCTCATCTTGTAGTCAAAGCCGGCCTTGGCCATGTACGCCGACATCTCGCGCCGGCCGCCCAGCTCGTCGATGAAACGCTGATCCAGCCACGGCTTGTAGATCTTCAGGCCCGGGTTGGCGAGCAGGCCGTAGCGGTAGAAACGCTCGATGTCGTTTCCCTTGTAGGTGCTGCCGTCGCTCCAGATGCCGACGCCGTCCTCGCGCATCGCCACCACCAGCATCGTGCCGGTGACCGCGCGGCCGAGCGGCGTGGTGTTGAAGTAGATGGCGCCGGCGGTGGTGATGTGGAAGGCGCCGCACTGGAGGGCGGCGATGCCTTCGGCGACGAGCTGCGCCCGGCAGTCGACGAGGTGCGCCTTCTCGGCGCCGTAGGCCAGCGCCTTGCGCGGGATCTCCGCGGTGTCGGACTCGTCGGGCTGTCCGAGGTGCGCGGTGTACGCGTAGGGGATGGCACCCTTGGCGCGCATCCAGTGCACGGCGGCGCTGGTGTCAAGCCCGCCCGAAAAGGCGATGCCGACCTTCTCTCCCTTAGGCAGCGTGCCGAGAATCGTCGCCAAGTCCGGTCTCCGAAAACCCCATGATACCGCCCGCGGCTAGAATGACTGCTGTGCGCTTATTCGCCGCCCTTCTGATGGGAATTTCCCTGCAGTGTGGGGGGGCGCCTTTCGCCGTGCAGCTCGGCGAAGCGCGCATCGGCCTCGACGCGCCTTCGGGCTTCGCCGACACGCAGTTCACTGGCTCTCCGCGGCTGCAGGAGCTCGGCGAGTCGCTCACCTCGGCCTCCAACCGCATCCTGCTGTTCGCGCTGTCGGACGCGGACCTGCGCCGCTTCATGGTCGGCGACCAGGTCGAGCTGCGCCGCTACATGATCGTGGTCACACCGCGCAGCATGGAGCGCGACCGGGTGAGCGAAGGCATGTTCAAGCAGTTCATCGGCGAATCGCTCGCCGGGCTGGGCGCGCCCCCGGCCGAGAAGGACCTGGTCAAGCACCTCGACTCGCGCCCGAGCGGCGCGACTACCCTGTTGCAGGAACTGCGCAGAGATGCTGACGTCGTCTCGGTGCTGCAAGGCGCGCGCACCAAGGGCGCCGGCTTCTTCGAGCGCTCCAAGTACCTGCTCTCCAGCACCACCCTGATGCTGCTGCGAGGCAAGGCACTCAGTCTGTCGGTCTATACGCAGTACGACGATCCGGCCGATCTGGACTGGATCCGCGTGACCACCGCTCGCTGGATCGACGAGCTGAAGAGGCTCAATTCGCGGTGAGAACGGCAGTGATCCTGGTGTGCGCGCTGCTCGCCGGGACGGCGCTGGCGCAACCGGCGGCGCCCAAGCCCGATGCGCTGACCCCCGACGGTGCCCGCTACTACGGCCCGCTCAGGAACGGCAAGCTGCACGGCGAAGGCAAGCTCATCTGGGCGAACGGCACGGTTTACGAAGGCGGGTTGGCCGATGGCCTGATGTCGGGCCGCGGCAAGGTGCGCTGGGCCAACGGCCAGGCCTACGAAGGCGAATTCCGCGACGGCATGATGGACGGCCGCGGCCGCATGACCACGCCCGACGGTGCGGTCTACGAAGGCGAGTTCAAGCGCAGCTTTTTCAACGGCCAGGGCGAGATCGTCTACCCGGACGGGCGCAGGTACCGCGGCGACTTCGTGCTCGGCAGTTTCCAGGGCAAGGGCCATTACGCGGCGCCGAACGGCGCGCGCTACGAGGGCGAGTTCCTCAACTGGCGCATGCACGGCAAGGGCCGCTTCACCGATCCCGGCGGCAATGTGTACGAGGGCACCTTCGTCAACGGCGAGTTCGACGGCAAAGGAACGCTCTCTGGCCCGCAAGGCAATCGCTATGCGGGGGAGTTCAAGCAATGGCGCTTCGAGGGCCAGGGTGAATTGCGCCTGGCCAACGGCGATGTCTACCGCGGCGGCTTCGCCAATGGCACCTATGACGGTCAGGGCACGCTGAGCTTCGCCCAGGCGCGTCCCGATGGCACGACGCAGCAGAGCGGCATCTGGCGCTACGGCATGCTCGAGGCCGAGCAGCGCGAGCAGCGGCGGCTCGCCGCCGTCAACGTCGAGACCGCGCTCTACAACCAGCGCGCGCTGCTCGCGCAGGCAATCGGCGCGCTGGCGCCGCGCGATCCGGCGCGCATCAATCTGTTCCTGCTGGCGATCGGCGGCGACGGCTCGCAGGAGGTGTTCCGCCGCGAGGTCGAGTTCGTGCGCGGCCAGTTCGCCGAGCGCTTCGGCACCGCGAAGCACAGCATTGCGCTCGTCAACAGCCGCAGCACCGTGGCCACTGCGCCGATGGCGACGGCGACCAGCATCCGCGAGGCGCTTGCCGCCTTCGCTGCGCGCATGGATCGGCAGCAGGACATCCTGTTCCTTTTTGTCACCAGCCACGGCTCGCGCGGCCACGAACTGGTCCTGGACCAGAACGGCATGGACCTGCCACACCTGTCCGCCGCCGACCTGGGCCGGCTGCTGCGCGAAAGCGGCATCCGCTGGAAGGTGGTGGTGATCTCGGCCTGCTACTCCGGCGGCTTCCTCGATCCTCTGAAAGACGACGGCACGATGGTCATCACCGCCGCGCGGCACGACCGCCAGTCCTTCGGCTGCGCCGACGAGAACGAGTTCACCTACTTCGGCCGCGCCTACTTCAAGGAGGCGCTGCCGCAGGCGAGCTCGTTCCAGGACGCCTTCCGCAAGGCCGAGGTGCTGGTGCAGGAAATGGAAGTACGAGAGCTCAAAGCGCCGGCCGGGACCCCGTCCGACGAGCGGCACTCGCTGCCGCAGATCTGGAGCGCGCCAGCCATTGAGCAGCAGTTGCAACGATGGTGGGCGCAAAAAAAGTAACCTGAGGGTAAGCTAGTCCCATGCCTTCTTTCGACATCGTTTCGCAGGTCGACCGCCAGGAAGTGAAGAACGCGGTCGAGCAGACCAACAAGGAAATCACCAACCGCTTCGACTTCAAGGGCTCGGATGCCCGGGTGGAGCAGGCCGAGCTGGTGCTGACGGTCTACGCCGACGACGAGTTCAAGCTCGGCCAGGTGATGGACGTGATGCGCACGCGGCTCGCCAAGCGCAACGTCGACGTGCGCGCGCTCGAGTCGGGCACGATCGAGAA
>DATFDV010000281.1:0-4263 GCA_035251855.1 Burkholderiales bacterium
CCTCACCACATGGCGCTGTAACGCCGCACAGCAGCCGCCGCCGAAGGCATCGTGCGGCCCGCGGTCGTAGCGGTGCTCGGCTTCCGACTTCTGATGCGGCTTCCACCACAGGCGCGCGTCGCCATCGAGGCGCAGCACGCCGCGCTCGCCTTCCAGCCACATTTCTCCCATGGTGCGCCGCGGGTTGGCGGCGGCGTGGTCGTTCAGGCGATTGCCATCAAACAGCCCGGTGGCGCCGCTCTTGAAGTCGAACAGGAGGTAGCCCGCGTCCTCCCCAGCGATTACGGGATTTGCTTTCCGCAGTGATGCATAAACCGCGGTCACCTCTCCCATCAGGAAGCGATAGGTGTCGATCCAGTGGATCGCGGTCTCGTGCACCAGCAGCCGCGGCATGGTCTGGAAATACGGCTGGCGGTCGAGATACGCGCGCGGCCCCTGACCGTCGCCGGGACGCAGGCGAAAGGCGACGGAATGGAGCTTGCCGAAGTGATTGGCGTCGATCAGCCGGCGCGCTTCGCGGTACCACGGCTGCCAGCGGAAGTTCTCGTGGACGACCAACGGCACGCCGGCGCGCTCGGCGACCTCCACGACCTCGACGGCTTCGGCATACGTCGGCGCCAGCGGCTTCTGGCAGATTACCGGCAACCCGCGTGCGGCGGCTAGGCGCACCAGCTCGAGGTGTGTCTCGGGTGGCGTGACGATGTCGACGACGTCGGGCTGGGTCTTGGCAAGCATCTCGTCCATGGCAGCGAATGCACGCACACCGCGAACCCGGGAGGCTTCCTTGTCAGCCCAACCCACCAGCTCGACCTCGGGAATCGCGCGCCAGCCCTGCAGGTGAAACTGGCTGAAATAGCCCGCGCCGACGCCGGCGACGCGCAGCCGGGTCACAGGTTGGAGAGGACTGCGTCGCGAATCTCGCGCGTGCCGGCCTTGCCGCCAAACTCGAACGGTTTGAGCTTTTGAGACTGGAAAATTACGTCGACTGCCTTTTCAATTCGGCGTGCCGCTTGCGCCAGCGCATCGTTGCGCGAGTGCTCGGCGAGCCAGTCGAGCATCATCGCCGCCGAGAGGATGCACGCCGTCGGGTTGGCTTTGCCTTGGCCGGCGATGTCGGGCGCAGAGCCGTGGCAGGGCTGAAACAGGGCGTGCTGGTCGCCGATATCGCCCGAGGGCGCCATGCCCATGCCGCCGACGAGCGCCGCGGTCTGGTCCGAGATGATGTCGCCGAACATGTTCTCGGTGACGAGCACGTCGAAGTCCCACGGCCGGCGTACGAGGTCGAGCGCAGTGGCGTCGATGTAGTGATGCTGGGCCTTCACTCCCGGATGACGCGCCGCCACCTCGTCGAAGATGCGGCGAAAGAAGGCCATCGAGGCGAATACGTTCGCCTTGTCGACGCAGGTCACCATTTTTTTGCGCCGCTTTGCCGCCAGGCGGAAAGAGAATTCGTGCACGCGCTCCGAGCCCTTGCGCGTGATGACCATGGTGTCGCGCGCTTCGCGGTCATCCTCAACCACGCCTTTGCCGCGCGAGGCGAACAGGCCTTCCGTGGACTCGCGCACCACCACCAGGTCGATGTCCTTCGCGCGCGGATCGGCGAGCGGTAAAGGGATGCCGGGAATGGCGCGTACCGGGCGCACGCCGGCGTAGAGCTCGAGGCGAAAGCGCAAGTCGAGCTGCGGCGCGATCTCGGTGCCGTCGGGGTAGCGGATCGCCGGCCAGCCCATGGCGCCGAACAGCATCGCGTCGGCGCTGCGCGCGGCCTCGAAGGTCCTTTCGGGCAGCGCCTCGCCGGTCTTCTTGTAGTGCTGCGCGCCCGCCGGATAGGTCTGGAACTCGAGCGAGAACCCCTTCTGCACTTTCTGCAGGATCGGCAGCGTCGCCTCGATCACCTCGACGCCGATGCCATCGCCGGGCAGTACGCAGATTTTCATTGGCCTAATGTATACGAACTGCTCAGAGGCGGTAGAAAGCCGCCGCGTTGTCGTGGAACAAGCGCCGGCGCTCGCCCTCGGCCAGAGCGGCGGTCATGCGCTTGAAGTCGTCGAACATCTGCGTATAGCCCACGCGCAGCCCGTCGACCGGGAAGTTGGAGGCGAACATGCAGCGGCTGGTGCCGAATATCTCAAGAGTCTCGAGCACCACCCGGCGGTTGTCCTCGTAGACCCAAGGTCCGTCCTGCAGGCAAAAGCACGACAGCTTGCAAAACACATTCGGGCACGCCGCGAGCGCGCGCATGCCCTTGCGCCAGCGCTCGAGGCCGGCGGCGCTGCGGTCCCAGGGAAAGCCGGCGTGGTTGAGCACCACCGGGATCTCCGGAATGCCGGCCACCACCTTCGCCGCGGCCTCCAGCTCCCAGGTCTTCACCCGCAGGTCCCACGACAAACCGTACTTCCTGAGAAGGCGCAGGCCGGCGAGCCATTTCGGGTCGCGCATCATCGCCTCGTCGGCCGGCTTGGAGCGGATGCCGCGCACCAGGGGAAACGCCTTTTGCTGCTCGAGGATCCTTTCGGTGTCGCCGGTATGGAACCAGGCGTGGGCGACGATCGCGTTCGGCATGCCGTGCTGCCGGTTGATCTCGGTGAGCCAGCGCGTCTCCGCCACCTGCTGGTCGCGGCTGCACTCGGCCTCGACGTGCACTGTCTTCACCACCTCGTGCTGGACTGCGTCGCGCCGGTAATCTGGCGGAAGGTAATCGCGCTTCAGCGTGCGGTAGTCGCCGAGAAAGAACTCGTGAGGCTTCTCGTCCTGCAGCCAGGGGTAGTACAGCGGGCCGCCGGAGAGCTGCCAGAGATGATGATGGGCATCGATGATCTTCACCGCCACGGCCGGAGACGAGCGGCGTGGCGCTCGAGGCAGTCGAGGCCGAACGCGGTGGGCGCCTGCGCCGGCGCGCGGTCGTGCACCTCGCCGAGGCCAAGGCGCCGGGCGATCAGGCGCTTGCCGTAGCACAGAAACTGGTCCATCGACTGCATGATGAAGGTGAGGAGCGGCAGTACCTCGCGGTAGAGCGCTTCGGCTCTCTGCGCCGCCGCCGCCTCGCCGCCGAGCCCGTCCCACACGCGCACCAGCACGTCGCAGACCTCGGCGCCGGGGATCATGCCGCTCGCGCCGGCGCGGCGGTTGTCGGGCAGCTCGAGCCCGGCGCGGCCGTTCAGCACCGTGAGCGCGCCGCCGGTTTCCTCGATCGTGCGCCGCACCAGCATCGCTGAGCCTTCCATCTTGAGCACGCGGAAATTCGGATGGTTGCGCGCCAGCGCCACGATCGCCTCCACGCCCAACCCGACGCCGATGTATTCCGGGGCATTCTGAATCCCCGCCGGAATTCCCGCGGCGTCGATCACGCGCCCGAAGAAGCGCGCGAGCTCGTGCTCGCCGATGCCGGGGATGCGCGGCGGCTGCAGGACCACATTCGCCGCGCCGGCGCGCTCGGCCTCGCGCACGAAGGCGACCTGCGCCTCCGGCGTCTGCCCGAACACCGTGACCGACAGCGGTGCGCGGCCGCGCGTGGCCTCGGCCGCCGCCTCCAGCAGCGCCGAGCGTTCTTCCGGCGCGAGCTTGCTGACTTCGGTGGCGAGGCCGAGGATCGCAATGCCGGGAGCCCCGGCGCGAAGGCAGGCCTCGACCTGAACGCGGAACGCTCCGAGATCCAGCCGGCCGTCCGCGCCGAAGAACGCATACTGCATCGGCACGATGCCCTTCATGGGCGCTTCATCTTTCGGTCAGGCGCGAGACCGCGTCCTTGCGCTTCTCCAGGCCGGGCTGCAGCGCGAGGCCGAGACCAGGGCCCGTCGGCACGGTGATCATGCCCTTCACGACGGGCGGCGGCCGATCCACCAGGTCGGCGTACCACCCGAAGTACATGCCGCGCGCGATCTCCTGCTCGCGCACGTTCGGCGCGGCGAGCGCCAGATGGGTGGAGGCGGCCAGCGTGATTGGGCCCGAGCAGTCGTGGAAAGCGATCGGCAGCCCGCGTGCTTCGGCGAGCGCCGCGCACTTGCGCCCGAAGCTGATGCCGCCGCCCCAGGTGACGTCGACGATCGGCGTGGCGACCGCGCGAGTATCGATCAGCGCCTGCACCTGGCCCAGGCCGCCGAGCGTCTCGCCGCCGGCGAGCGGAACGCGCGTCGCGGCGACGAGCGCCGGCAGCTCCTGCAGCCGGTCCATGAAGATCGGGTCCTCGACCCAGTCCATGCCGATCGGCTCGAGCGCGGCGCAGATCTTCTTCGCCGCGCTCAGGCTCCACAGGCCGTGCAGCTC
>DATFDV010000282.1:0-23044 GCA_035251855.1 Burkholderiales bacterium
GCCTACCGGGGCCAGAAGCAGATCTGGTTCCTGCTGCGCATGGTGGGGCGCGACTGCGACGTCAAGCTGCGGGCGAGCGGACACCCCGAGTTCGACGCCTGGCGCTGGCACGAGTACTGGGTGCCGCTCGACCTGGTGATCGACTTCAAGCGCGAGGTCTACCGCCAGGCGCTCGGCGAGCTGCACCGCTACCTCGCCGCCGACCGCCGCAGCCGCGAGGTCGGCCCGCAACCGATCCCGGGCTAGCCGGCGGCCTCCATGATCGCCAGAGAATCGCTGCTATCGCTCGAGGCCTACGCGCGCGAGCGCAAGGCGTTCCGCGCGAAGGTGATGGAGCACAAGAAGCTGCGGACGCTGCACATCGGGGCGCACGTCACCCTGCAGTTCGAGGACGAGCTGCTGATCCGCTACCAGATCCAGGAGATGCTGCGCATCGAGCGCATCTTCGAGGAGGCCGGCATCCAGGGCGAGCTCGACGCCTACAACCCGCTGCTGCCCGACGGCGGCAACTGGAAGGCGACGATGTTCATCGAGTACCCCGACGTGGACCAGCGCCGGCGCATGCTCGAGCGGCTGAAGGGCATCGAGCGGCGAACGTGGGTGCAGGTGGACGGCGCCCCGCGCATCTACGCCATCGCCGACGAGGACCTGGAGCGGGAGACCGAGGAGAAGACCGCAGCGGTGCACTTTGTGCGCTTCGAGGTACCGCCGGCGGCGCGCGAGGCCCTGCGCCGCGGCGCGCGGCTGACGGTCGGTGTCGACCACCCCGAGTACGGCGCCAGCATGGAGCCGAGCCCCGAGCAGCGCGCCGCGCTGCTTGCCGACCTCGCCGCATAGTCCGACCGGACTACGCCGCCGGTCTCAAAGGAGGATGGAAAGATCCGTGCGGAAGTAGCATCATCCCTACCTGTGTAGAGCAGCTTCTACACCGAGCAGGTAGGTGGCCAGCACGCTGTTAGCAGCCCCAGCCCGAGAGACCGAGCGGTTCAAGCCCGGTCCACGGTAGGGCCAAACAAAGTGTAGTCGCTGCTTGATCGCCGCTTGAGAGGCAGTTCCGGAGGGCGCAGCTAGCGGCTGCGCCCTCTTTCATTTCGGGGTCCATTCTGCAGAAGTGACGGGCTGCGCGCTATCGCCGCGCACCGCGTCACATTGTCGCGTTTTCTGGGTTCGGTCTTTCGCGGGGCGACGACGTCGTACCGCGACGACGAGCGAGAAGCTGCGCGGTCGCAACGATGGCGAGCAGGACCACGCCGATCGCGTCCGTGATCAGGCCGGGCTTGATCAGGCACAGGGCGGCAATGAAGAGCAGCACCCGGTGCCACGTAGTGGCGAACGTGAAGAGCCAGCCGAACAGGCTCGCGGCCAGGCACACCACGCCCACCGAAGCGGTGATCACCGACCAGACCACGAAAGCCCACTGCGTGCTCCAGTCGTTGACGATCAGCAGCAGCATCGGCTCGTAGACGAACATGAAGGGCACGATGTACGCAGGCGCCGCTGCGCGCATCGCAGCGAATCCCGATTGCCACATATTCGCTTTGGCGAGGCTCGCCGCGGCAAACACCGCGAGCGCCACCGGCGGGGTGATCGCCGAAAGGATGGCGAAGTAGAACGCGAACATGTGCGCGGCGGGGACCACCGCGCCCTTGCATTCGGGGGTGACCGGCACCGGGCAGCCGGCAAGGCCAAGCTTGATCAGCGCCGGAATCAGCAGCGCCGCCATCATGATGTAGGCCGGGGTGGTCGGCATCCCCATCCCCAGGATGATGCCGGCCATCGCGGTCAGGATCAGCGCGAGGATCAGCGTGTCCTGCGCGAGGGCGATCACGATCTGGGTGAATACGATCCCCAGTCCGGTAATCGTGACGCAGGCGATGACGATGCCCGCGGCGGCGCAGGCCATCGCCACCGCAAGGGTGTTCTTGGCGCCTTCCTCGAGTGCCTCGAGCACGTTGCGCCAGGAGATGCCGACGCGCGTGGTCTTTCTCAGCAGCGCGATCGGCAGGCAGACAAGCGCGCCGGCGAGCGCGCACAGTGGCGCCGAATAGCCCAGGATCAGGCCGAACAGCACCATGGCAATGGGCAGGAACAGGTGGCCGCGCGCCATCATGACCTGGCCAAAGCGCGGCAGCTCGGAGGCGGGTACGCCGGCGAGCTTGTAGCGCTTGGCCTCGAAATGCACTGCGGAGAACACCGCCAGGTAGTACAGAAACGCGGGCAGGATCGCCCAGACGGTGATCTGGGCGTAGGGCACGGCGAGGAATTCGGCCATCACGAACGCCGCCGCGCCCATGATCGGCGGCATCAGCTGTCCGCCGGTGGAAGCGACGGCCTCCACCGCCGCGGCGAACGGCGGGCGAAACCCGGTGCGCTTCATCAGCGGAATGGTGATCGGGCCGTCGACCATCACGTTGGCGACGGCGCTGCCGGAGACCGTGCCGAACAGGCTCGAGCTCACCACCGCCACCTTCCCCGGGCCCCCGGCATAGCGCCCGGTGATCGACATCGAGAAATCCATGAACAGCTGCCCGGTGCCGCTCTTCTCCATGAATGCTCCGAACAGCACGAACATCATCACGTATGAAGCCGAGACGCCGAGCGTCGAGCCGAAGATGCCTTCGGTCGAGAGGTAGATCTGCTCCATCAGCACCGGGAAGGTGACCTGCGTGCTGACGGCGTAGGCAAGGAACGCGATCGCCGTGAGCGGGAGCGCCCATCCGAGCACGCGCCGCGTGCCTTCGAGCACCACTACGATCGCGGCCAGCGCCCAGAACTTGTCCTGCAGCGTGAGCTCGTCGATGTAGATGATGCGGTTGGTGTAGTACTCGTAGTTGAGGAAAATGTGCAGCACCAGGCCCCAGCCGGCGAGCATCAGCACCGCGTCGAGCGCGCGCCAGGCCATGCGCCCGCCGGGTCGCGTCGGATAGAGCAGGAACACCAGGGTCACCGCGAACAGCAGATGCGTGCCGCGGAAGATCAGCGCCTCCGGGGGTCCGAAGGCGGCCGCATGCATGTGATAAAGCGACATCGCGATGGCGATCAGCGCCACCGCGATCCTGAGTCCCTTGAGGCGCGGCGCTGTCGCCGCTTTTTCTTCTTCCAAGCGCGATTACATCGCGCCGGCTTCTTTGTAGAACTTGGCGGCGCCCTTGTGGAACGGGACGCCGATGTCGAGCGCCATGTCCTTGGGCTTGATGCCTTCGATCGACTTCACCACCGCGGCCATGGAATCGACGTTGCCCGCCATCGTCTTCACCATCTGGTACACGGTGTTCTCGGGCAGGTCGCACGCCACCACCAGATGGGTCGAGTAGCCGATCACCGGCACGTCCTTGTCCTGCTTCGGATAGGTGCCGGCCTTGATGATCAGCTTGTTGTGGCCGGGATTGGCTTTCTTGACCGCGTTGAAGGTCTTGTCGTCGACCGGCACCAGCTTGACGTCGCGCGCGCTGGCGAGGTCCATGATCGCGGAAGCGGGCGCCGTGGTGCCGAGGGTGAACACCTGCACGTGGCCGTCCTTCATCATCGATACGGCATCGGTATACGCAGCCTGGAAGTTGGTCTTCGACAGCGACTGGTAGGTGAGGCCGTTCGCCTTTAGGACCATGTCGGTCAGCATCTCGGCGGTATTGCCTTTCGGCTGGGTCACCAGCGCCTTGCCCTTCAGGTCGGCGTAGGAGTTCACCTTGGCGTCGGCCAGTGCCACCACCTGGAAGTATTGCGGGTACAGGTTCGCCAGCTGGCAGACCTTGGTGACCTTCTTCGGATACGGCGGCCGCCCCTCGATGCCGTCGACCGTGGTGTTGGAGTTGGCGAGACCGATTTGCGCTTTGCCTTCGTCCACGCCGCGCACGTTGGCGATGCCCGCGCCAGGCGTCTGGGTGATGCTCAGGCCGGTGACGGACTTCTCCCACATGCCCTTCAGCGCGCCGCCGAGCGGAATCCAGGAGCCGCCCTGCGGGCCGGTCATGAAGGTCACTTGCTGGGCGGCGGCGGGGGCCGCGAACAAAGCGGCGGTGGCCGCGGCAATCAACGTCTGTTGCAGTTTCATTCAATCCTCCTCGTTAAGCCGAGGATTCTAGCTTGCCTGCCTTAGTGGCTGAGGTGCCCGCGTAGCGAGTTAGTAACTACTAACTAAACGACTCGGCTGAGGACCGGCTTGCCGGCGAAGTGGCGCCGAAGGTTCTCGACCTGCAGGTCGCCCATCGCCTTGCGCGTCTCCACGGTGGCACTGGCGACATGGGGGAAGAGCACCGCGTTGTCCAGGGTGAAGAACTCCGGCGGGACGCGCGGCTCGTCGGCGAACACGTCCAGGCCGGCGCCGGCGATCTTCTTTTCCTGCAGGTAGCGCAGCAGCACCGGCTCGTCGACCACCGAGCCGCGCGCGATGTTGACCAGGTAGCCGTCGGGGCCGAGCGCCTGCAGCACCTTTTCGTTGACCAGCTTGGCGGTCTCCGACCCGCCCGGCGTGACGACCATCAGCACGTCGGAATTCTTCGCCAGCGTGAGCGGGTCTGGATCGTAGGGGTAGGGCACGTCTTTCTTGTGGCGGTTGTGGTAGCGGATGGTCATGCCGCAGGCCATGGCGCGCTTGGCCACCGCTTCGCCGATGCGCCCCAGACCGAGGACGCCGAGCACCTTGCCGCCGAGCGAGGTGGTGAGCGGGTATGGGCCGCGAGAGGCCCAGTTGCCCGCGCGCATGTACTTTTCCGACTGCGGCAGCTTGCGCAGCGTGTTCAGGATCAGGGCTAGGGCGGTGTCGGCGACGCACTCGTTCAGCACGTCCGGGGTATTGGTGACGATGATGTTGCGTTGCTTGGCGTCCGCGAGGTTGATCGCGTCCACGCCGACGCCGAAGTTCGAGATGATCTCGAGCTTGGGCAGCGCGTCCATCAGCTTGCCGTCGACCGGCATCGGCCCGAACGTAGCCAAGCCACGCACGCGCGCAGCGCGCTCCTGTAAAAACGCATCCCTGTTGGAAGCTTCAAACAGGTTGTGGGCGGCGAACTCGCTCTGCAGGGTGGCCATCGTGCCGGCATGGCCTTTCGCGGTGAGGATGATTTCTGGTTTCATGATTTGAATTTTGCCGCGAGCGCGTCGGCGCCGCGCGCGAGAATGCCGGCGTCGGAGCCCACCGCGACGAACAGCGCGCCGCACTCGAGCCAATGGCGGGCGTCGGCTTCATTGGGGGTGAGGATGCCCGGCGCCTTGCCCGCCTCGCGGATGCGGCGGATGGCATCGTCGATCAGCGGCTTCACGGCGGCGTTGGCGGTCTCGCCGGCGTAGCCCATCGAGGCATGCAAGTCCGCCGGACCGATGAACACGCCGTCGACACCGTCGATGGCGCAGATGGCTTCGATGTTCTTCAGCGCCGGCTGCGTCTCGACCTGCACCAGCACGCAGATTTCCTCATGCGCGCGCTTCGCATAGTCCTTCACCCGGCCGAAGCGCGTCGCCCGCGTGGTGCCGGCGACGCCGCGTACGCCGGCCGGCGGGTAGCGCGTATGGGCGACCGCATTGCGCGCCTCTTCCGCGTCCTGGACGTAGGGGATGAGAAGGGACTGCGCGCCGATATCCAGCACGCGCTTGACCGTCACCATATCGTTCCAGGGAACACGCACGATCGGGTGCGACGCGTAAGGCGCGGCGGCCTGCAGCTGCGTGAGGAGGTTCTCGAGGTCGCTCGGCGAATGCTCGGTATCGAGCAGCAGCCAGTCGAAGCCGGCGCCGGCGACCGTCTCGACCGTGTAGCTCGACGACAGCGTCGACCACAGGCCGATCTGGCGCTTGCCGGCGCGCAGCGCGCGCTTGAACGCGTTCGGCGGCAGCTCCATCAGTGGATCTCCGGCTCGGCCACCGGCGCGGTGCCTTCGAGGAAGTCGAAGTCGCAGCCTTCGTCGGCCTGCTTGACGTGCTGCGCGAAGATGACGCCGTAGCTGCGTTCGTATTTCCGTACCGGGGGCTTCCAGGCGCTTTTGCGCTTCGCGAGTTCCTGCTCGGACACTTTCAGATTCAATTCACGCTTCGCGACGTCGAGCTCGATCAGGTCGCCGTCCTTCACCAGGGCGAGCGGGCCGCCGACGTAGGATTCGGGCGCGACGTGCAGCACGCAGCAGCCGTAGCTGGTGCCGCTCATGCGCGCGTCCGAGATGCGCACCATGTCGCGCACGCCCTGCTTGAGAAGCTTCTGCGGTACCGGCAGCATGCCCCATTCGGGCATGCCCGGGCCGCCGAGCGGGCCGGCGTTGCGCAGCACCAGCACCGAGTCCTTGTCGCAGTCGAGGTCCTCGCGATCGATGCGCGCCGCCATGTCGTTGTAGTCTTCGAACACCACGGCCTTGCCGACGTGCTTGGCGATTCTCGTCGCGGCGGCCTTGATCACCGCGCCGCTGGGCGCGAGGTTGCCGCGCAGCACCACCAGGCCGCCGGAGGCTTTCAGGGGATTGCCTCGCTTGCGGATCACGTCTTCGTCATGGATGCGCGCGCCCTGCAGGTTCTCGCCGAGGGTCCTGCCGTTGACGGTCCCGCAATCCAGGGACAGCAAATCCTTCAGCTCATGCAGGAGCGCCCGCAGCCCGCCGGCGTAGTAGAAGTCCTCCATCAGGTATTGCTCGCCCGAGGGTCTGACGTTCGCGAGCAGCGGCACTTTCGCCGAGAACTCGTTGAAGCGCTCGAGCGGCAGCTTGATTCCCGCGCGGCCGGCCATCGCGACGAGATGGATGAGGGCGTTGGTCGAGCCGCCCATCGCCATCAGCGTCACGATGGCGTTATCGAAGGATTCTTTCTTTAGGAAATCGCGCGGCTTCAAGTCTTCCCACACCATCTCGACCGCGCGCTTGCCGGTCAGCGTGGCCATCTTGGAGTGGTTGGAATCGGGCGCGGGAATCGAAGCCGCGCCGGGAAGGGTCAGGCCAAGCGCCTCTGCCAGCGACATCATGGTGGCCGCGGTACCCATGGTCATGCAGGTGCCCGGCGAGCGCGCGATGCCGTCCTCGATTTCCTGCCAGTCCTTGCGCGTGATGTTGCCGGCGCGCAGCTCGGCCCAGTACTTCCAGGTATCGGAGCCCGAGCCGAGCGTGTTTTCGCGCCAGTGCCCGCTGAGCATCGGTCCCGCCGGCATGTAGATCGTCGGCAGGTTCATGCTGGTCGCGCCCATCACCAGACCCGGCGTGGTCTTGTCGCAGCCGCCCATCAGCACCGCGCCGTCGGCCGGGTAGGAGCGCAGCAGCTCCTCGGTTTCCATGGCGAGGAAGTTGCGGTACATCATGGTGGTCGGCTTCTGCATCACCTCGGCGAGCGACATCGCCGGCATCTCGACCGGGAAGCCGCCGGCCTGCCACACGCCGCGCTTCACTTCCTCCACGCGCTGCTTGAAGTGGGTGTGGCACGAATTGATGTCCGACCAGGTGTTGATGATCGCGATCACCGGCTTGCCCGCGTAGTCGCTGCGGTCGTAGCCCATCTGCGCGGTGCGCGAGCGGTGGCCGAAGGCGCGCAGGTCGTCCGCGCCGTACCAGCGGTGGCTGCGGAGCTCCTCGGGTTTTTTCTTAATCAAACTTTGCTCCGGACTCCTTCACCACCTTGGCCCATTTCGCCTGCTCCGTGGTCATCCACTGGCCGAGGCTTTCCGGCGTGCCGGTGCGCACCTCGGTGCCTTGCTTGGCGAAACGCGCCTTCATCTCGGCGGTGTTGAGCACCTTGTCGAGCTCGGCGTTGAGCTTCGCAACCGTTTCGCGCGGGATCGCGAGCGGCCCGACCACGCCCTGGAACGAGCCGGTCTCGAAGCCCGCCAGCCCCTGCTCGGCGACGGTGGGCGTGTCCGGCGCGCTCGGCACGCGAGCGGCGCTGGAGATGGCGATGGCCCTCAGCCTGCCGCCGGTGACATGCGGCCAGGTGGCGAGCATGCCGTTGAACAGCACGTGCGCCTGCCCCTGGATCACGCCGGTGACCGCGTCGGCGCCGCCCTTGTACGGGATGTAGGTCCAGTCGATGCCCATGCGCTGCGCGAACTCGATGCCGGCAAGCTGCGGCGCGCCGCCGATGCCGGAGATGGCGAAATTGAGCTTGCCGGGATAGGCCTTGGCCATCGCCACCAGCTCTTTTACGGTCTTCACCTGCACCTCGGGATTCACCGCGAGCACGTGCGGCGAGTACGAGACCATCACCACGGGCGTGAAGTCCTTGGCCGGATTGAACGGCAGCTTCGGATACACGCTGGCGCTGATCACCAGCCCGCCCAGATCAGTGAGGAGCAGCGTATAGCCGTCGGGCGCGCTCTTGGCGACGAAATCGGCGCCGACGTTGCCGTTCGCGCCCGGCTTGTTCTCGACGATGATGGGCTGGTTCCACACCTCGGTCAGCTTGGGCCCGATCTGTCGCGCGAGGATGTCGGAAGTGCCGCCGGCCGCATACGGCACGATGATGCGGATCGGCTTGCTCGGATAGGACTGGGCTGCGACCGTAGGGCTGAAAAGCGCAACGGCAGCACTGAAAAGCGAAACGACGAGCAGCAGAAAGGCGCGCATGGGGGTCTCCTCGGGTGGGACAGTCCTCGCGCGGAACTTTAGCAGTAAACTGCGCCGCTTCCACCGGAGACTCCATGAACCGTTTCATTGCACTGGCCCTCGCCCTGGCGGCGAGTGGTGCTGCCGCGCAGTCCTTCCCGTCGAAACCGATCCGCGTGATCATCCCGTTCGTCGCCGGCGGCTCTTCCGACATCGTCGGCCGCGCGATCGCCGCCAAGCTCCAGGAGCAGCTCGGCCAGCCCGCGGTGGTGGAAAACCGTCCCGGCGCCAACGGCGCGATTGCCGCCGAGTTCGTCGCCAAGGCCGAGCCCGACGGCCACACCGTGCTGGTGGGCTCGATCGGCGTGTTTTCCATCAACGCGGCGCTGTTCAAGGACCTGCGCTACCACCCGGTGCGCGACTTCGCGCCGATCACGCTCGCGGTCACTACGCCCAACGTGCTGATCACCAAGCCGACCTTGGCCGCCGCCTCGCTGAAGGAACTGGTCGATCACATGAAGAAGAACCCGGGCAAGCTGTCGTATTGCTCCAGCGGCACCGGATCCTCGGATCACCTCACCGCCGAGCTGCTGAAGCAGGCCACCGGCACCGACGCGGTCCACGTCCCGTACAAGGGCGGCGCCGCGTGCCAGACCGACATCATGGGCAACCAGGTCGACTTCTCGTTCCAGAACCTCGGCGCGGTCACCAGCTACATCAAGGCCAACCGCATGAAGGCGCTCGCCGTAACCGCGAAGGCGCGCCATCCGCAGCTTGCCGATGTGCCGTCGGCCGGCGAGGCCGGCGCCGCGGATCTCGTGGTCACCTCCTGGCAGGCCGCCGCGGCCCCGGCGAAGACGCCGAAGGAAGTGGTGGCGCGCTTGAACGGCGCGATGGTGAAGGCGCTGCGCTCGTCCGACATCAGCGCGCGCATGAACCAGATCGGCTTCGACGTGGTGGCGAGCTCGCCGGAGGAATTCGGCGCCTTCATGAAGGCCGAGGTCGAGCGCTGGACGCAAGTGGTCAACAAAGGCGGCATCAAGCCGGAATGATCCTTCGCAAGGAAGGTCTGACCCGGGCGGTCGAGGCGGTGATCGCCGCCGGCGGCAGCGAGACACGCGAGGCGCGCCTCGTCGCCGAAAACCTGGTCACCGCCAACCTGCTCGGCCACGACTCCCACGGCATCGGCATGGTGCCGCGCTACATCGACGCGTTGCTCGAAGGCGGTCTTGCCGCCAACCAGCATCCGAAGGCAACGATGGACGCCGGCGCGCTGCTTGCGCTCGACGGCTGCAAGGGCTACGGCCAGACCATCGGCCACGAGTCGATGGAGATGGCGATCGAGCGCGCGAAAACGCATGGCTCGTGCGTCATGGTGCTCGCCAATTCGCATCATCTCGGCCGCATCGGGCACTGGGCGGAAATGGCGGTGGCGCAGGGCCTGGTGTCGATCCACTTCGTCAACGTGATCTCGCACGCGCGCGTCGCGCCGTACGCGGGCCGCGACGCGCGGTTCGGCACCAATCCGGTGTGCATCGGCATCCCGCTGCCCGGCGAAGCGCCGTTCCTGCTCGACATGGCGACCTCGGCGGTGGCGCAGGGGAAGATGCGCGTCGCGCACAACAAGCGCGAGAAAGTGCCGGCAGGACTGCTGATCGACGACCAGGGCCGTCCCACCGATGACCCGCGCTACGCCGTGGTTCCGCCGCTCGGCGCGATCCTCGCCTTCGGCGGCCACAAGGGGTACGGCCTGGCGGTGGCTTGCGAGCTGCTTGGCGGCGCGCTGACCGGCGGCGGCACCTGGCACTACGACGAAAGCAAGAAGCAGCGCGTGCTGAACGGCATGCTCGCGGTGCTGATCGATCCGGTGCGCCTGGGCACCGCGGACGCGTTCGGCAGCGAGGCACGGCAGTTTCTCGACTGGCTGCGCAAGGGCCGCCCCGCGGCCGGTGCCGACAAGGTGCGCATCGCCGGCGAGCCGGAGCGCGAGACGCGCGCGAAGCGAGAGCGCGACGGCATTTCGGTCGACGACAACACCTGGAACGAGATCCTTGCTGCGGGGGCGAAGCTCAAGCTCGAGGCCGCGCGCATCGAGAAATTAGCTAAAGGCTGACGCCCAGCGCGCGAAGCTCGCGCTCGCATTGAGCAGCATCGCGGAACTGGATGGTGCGCAGGCCGACTTTGGCCGCCGCCTGGATGTTGACCTCGACGTCATCGATGAACACCGTGTCCTCGGCGCGCAATCCGTAGGTCTGGAGCGCGTGGCGGTAGATCGCCGGCTCGGGCTTGCACAGGTTCAGCCGGCACGAGATCACCCGGCCGGTGAATACCTCGAAGAACTTCTGCTCGCGCTCCAGGTGCTCGATCGAGGCGAGGTGCATGTTGGACAGGCAATACAGCGGATAGCCGCCCGCCTTCAGCCGGTAAAGCAGCTCGACGGTCTGCGGAATCGGCACGAGCGACGGCGGGACGGCGATCAGCAGGCGGGTCAGTTCGGCGGCGTCGATGCCGGTGCGCTGCGCCGCGCGCCGGATGGCGTCTTCGCGGCCGAGGGTGCCACGGTCGAGCTCCAGCCAATCGGCATGCTCGAAGACGCCTTCGCGCGCCTTGGCGCGCAGCTTCTGGTCCTGGAACACGCTCGCAATGATGGCGGCCGGGTCCCAGCGCACCACCACACCGCCGAGGTCGAAGATGAGGTTCATCGAGCGAGCGCGGCGAGCACTGCCGCGCCCATTTCGCGCGTGCCGATCTTCTTCATGCCCGGCTGCAGGATGTCCGCGGTGCGGTAGCCGTCGGCCAGAACGGTGGCCACCGCGTGCTCGATCTTTTTCGCCGCGTCCTCGCGGCCGAAGGAATGGCGCATCAGCATCGCGGCGGAAAGGATCGCGGCCAGGGGATTGGCGAGGTCCTTGCCGGCGATGTCGGGCGCCGAGCCGTGCACCGGCTCGTACAATCCCTTGTTGCCTTCGCCGAGCGAGGCTGACGGCAGCATGCCGATCGAGCCGGTGAGCATCGCCGCCGCGTCGGACAGGATGTCGCCGAACATGTTGGGCGCGACGATCACGTCGAACTGCTTCGGCGCGCGCACCAGCTGCATGGAGGCGGCGTCGACGAAAAGGTGCGTGAGCTCGACGTCGGGATACTGCTTGCCGACCGCGGCGACGGTTTCGCGCCACAGCTGCATCGTTTCCAGCACATTTGCCTTGTCCACCGAACACAGCTTGCGTCGACGCGCCCGCGCGGCGCGGAAGGCGACGTGCGCGATGCGCTCGATCTCGGGCTCGTTGTAGCGCATGGTGTTTACGCCTTCGCGGCGGCCGGAATCGCCGACGCGGATGCCGCGGGGCTCGCCATAGTAGATGTCGCCGTTGAGCTCGCGCAGGATCATGAGGTCCAGCCCCTGAACCAGCTCGGGCTTGAGGGAGGAAGCGCCGACCAGCTCGGGGAACAGGAACGCCGGGCGGAAGTTGGCAAACAGCTTCAGCTCGCGCCGAAGCGTGAGCAGGCCGAGCCCGGGCCGCTTGTCGCGCGGTCCGCTTTCGTCGCCCGGCGTGCCGACCGCGCCGAACAGGATCGCGTCGGCCTTGCGCGCGAGCTCGAGCGTCGCCGGCGGCAGCGGCACCCCGGCGGCAGCCACGCCCGCCGCGCCGATCGGCGCTTCGCCAAACTTCATCGCGCCGCCGCCGACCGCCTGCAGCACCCGGACCGCCTCGGCAGTGACTTCCTTGCCGATCCCGTCGCCCGGCATGACCGCGATGTACATAAGTCGTATTATCCCGCGCTCCCCATGGCGAAAAATAAGCCGGCAGCAAAACAGCCGACCCCGGACGACGTCGACCCCAAGCACCGCTGGGACCGGCCGCTGCAGGCGCCCGGCCGCACACAGGTGGATTTCGAGGAGCGCGTCGATTTCCGCCGCCTGCACGACTATCGCCTCGCCCGCACGCGCGCTGCGCTCGCGCATTCCGGCCTCGGCGCGCTGCTCTCGTTCGACCAGCACAACATCCGCTACACCACCAGCACCGTGATCGGCGAATGGGCGCGCGACAAGCTCACCCGCTATTCCCTCCTCACCGGCACCGGCGAGCCGTACATCTGGGACTTCGGCAGCGCGGCGCGCCACCACAAGCTCTACGCGCCGTGGCTGCAGAACGATCACTGCCGCGCCGGTCTGCTGGGGATGCGCGGCGCGGTGGGCTCGGATCTGACGCTTTTCAAGGAGGCCGCCAAGGAAATCAAGTCGATCCTGAAGGCCGAGGGTGTGGCGAACCTGCCGCTGGGCGTCGACGTGGTCGAGCCGCCGATGCTTTTCGCATTGCAAGAGCAGAACATCGAGGTGCGCGACGGGCAGCAGACGATGCTGCAGGCACGCGAGGTCAAGAACGTCGACGAGCTTACGCTGCTCAACATGGCGGCGGCGATGGTCGACGGCGTCTACACCGACATCGCCGAGGCGCTCAAGCCCGGCGTGCAGGAATCGCAGATCGTCGCGCTCGCCACCAAACGGCTCTACGAGATGGGCTCCGACTGCGTGGAGGCGATCAACTCGATCTCCGGCGAGCGTTGCAGCCCGCACCCGCACAACTTCACCGACCGGCTGATCCGCCCGGGCGACCAGGCGTTCTTCGACATCATCCAGTCGTTCATGGGCTACCGCACCTGTTACTACCGCACCTTCAACGTCGGGCGCGCGACCGGGCCGCAGCGCACCGCCTACAAGAGGGCGCGCGAATGGATGGACAAGGCGATCGAGCTCCTGAAGCCGGGCATGTCGAGCGACCGCATCGCGCGTGCGCTGCCCGAAGCGAAGGACATCGGCTTCGCGAGCGAGATGGACGCCTTTGGCCTCAACTTCTGCCACGGCCTGGGCCTCGGCCTGCACGAGCGGCCGCTGATTTCCCGCCTGACCTCGCTGCGCGAACCGATCGAGCTCAAGGCCGGCATGGTGTTCGCCGTCGAGACCTACTGCCCGGCGACCGACGGCGTATCCGCCGCGCGCATCGAAGAAGAAGTGATCCTCACGCCCACCGGCGCCAAGGTCATCTCGCTGTACCCCGCCGAGGAGCTGCCGATTGCCAACCCCTACTAAGCAAAGCCTCGGCTGGATCGGAACGGGGCGCATGGGCTATGCCATGGTCGAGCGCCTGGCGAAAGGCGGCTGCGACATCGCGGTCTGGAACCGAACCAAGGCGAAGGCCGATCCGCTGTCGAAGTACGGCGCGACGGTGGTGAATCAGCTCGAGGAGCTGTCCACCAAAGACATCCTGTTCGTCATGGTGTCCACTTATGAAGACGTGAAAGAAGTCGTCGGCAAGGCGCTCGCCAAGGGCAAGCCGAAGATGGTCGTCGAATGCTCCTCCATTTCGCTGGAAGGCTCCGCAGAGCTACGCAAAATGCTTGCGGGCAAGGGGGTGGAGTATCTGGCAGCTCCAGTGAGTGGAAATGCCAAAGTCATCAAGGCAGGGAAACTGACCTTCGTCGTCTCCGGCCCGAAGGCGGCGTACGAAAAAACGAAGCCATACCTCGACATGATGGGCGTGGGCTCGAGCTACGTCGGCGAAGGCGAGCTCGCGCGCATCGCCAAGATCTGCCACAACGTGATGCTCGGCGTGGTGATCCAGAACCTGTGCGAGATCACCATCCTCGCGCAGAAGGCCGGCATGCCGCGCCATGCCTTCCTCGACTTCCTCAACAAGAGCGTGATGGGCTCGATGTTCACGCGCTACAAGACCCCGGCGCTGGTGAACCTCGACTTCCACGTCACCTTCACGCCGAAGCTGCTGCGCAAGGACCTCGACCTCGGCCTCGACGCCGGCCGCGAGTTCGAGGTGCCGATGCCGCTCACCTCGCTCACCCGCGATATCCTGCAGCAGATGATCGGGCAGGGGATGGCCGGGCAGGACTTTTCCACGCTGCTGCTCGCCCAGGCGAAGGCTTCGGGAATCGAGCTCAAGCCCGAGAACAAGGAGGTTAACGATGGACTCTCGTAACCAGCGCATCAGCTACTTCCCCCTCGACAAGATGGACGCCGAGATGCAGAAGGAAATGGACCGCTGTCGGCGCGAAGGCACGCCGCGGCCGGAAAGCTCAGCGGTGCGCGCGCATGTCCCGGCGGCATTCTGGTCGTTCGCCAACTCGTGGCGCGACCTGTTCCGTAACGGCGTCTGCGAGCACCCGATCAAGGAGCTGTGCCGGCTCTACGTTTCGCGCTCGGTGCAGTGCGACTACTGCGGCAACCAGCGCTCGATCAAGGCGGCGAGCGCGGGGATGATCGAGGACGACGTCAAGGACCTGCTCAACTTCGAGAAGTCGGCGCGCTACTCGGACAAGCAGAAAGCGGCGCTTGCCTATGCCGAGGCGATCACCTGGCACCTCGACACCGACGACGCGTTCTGGGAGCGCCTGCACCAGCACTTCAGCGAGCCCCAGCTGGTCGAGCTCGGCTGCTTCATCGCCCTCACCATGGGCCAGCAGAGCTGGCTGCGCCTGCTCAACATCGACCATCACCAGGTGCTCGCCGGAACTGCCGCTTCGATGGCGCCGGGCTATCAGACCGCCGAAGAGCTCAGCCGCTCCAAGGCCGATCCGCAGTACTGGGCCAAGCAGAGGCGCGTATGAAGGCCTTTCTAATTGTTTTGATGTGGGTATGGTCGAGCGCGGTCTGGGCGCAAAGCTATCCATCCAAGTCGATCCGCATCATCGTGCCGTTCACCCCGGGCAGCGCGACCGACATCATGGCGCGCATCGTCGGCGAGCGTCTGAACGCCGCGTGGGGCCAGCCCGTGGTGGTGGAGAACAAGCCCGGCGCCGGCGGCACGATCGGCATCCGTGACACGACGCGCGCCGATCCCGACGGCTACACACTGGTGCTGGTCTCCTCCGGCCACGCCGTGAACCACGTGCTCTACAAGGACCTGGGCTATGACACGCTGAAAGATCTCGCCAGCGTCGCGATGCTCGGCAGCCTGCCGAGCGTGCTGATCGTGCCGCCGAATTCCCCGGCCAATTCGGTGAAGGAGCTGGTGGCGATGCTGAAGGCGAAGCCCGGGCAGTACAACTACGCCACCGCCGGTGTGGGCAGCGGCGCGCACGTCAGCACGGAGAAGTTCAATGTTGCCGCGGGCGTAAAAGCGGTGCACGTGCCGCTGAAGGGCACGCCGCCGATCCTTACCGAGACCATGGGCGGGCGCGTCGAATACGCGATGGTGCCCGCGGTGTCCGGGATGGGGCCGGTGCGCGACGGTAAGGTGAAGCCGCTGGCCGTGACGACCAGCAAGCGCGTCGCGGCGCTTCCCAACGTGCCGACGCTCGGCGAGGCCGGATTTCCCGAGGGCGAGTCGACCTTCTGGCTGGCGCTGCTCGCGCCGGCGAAGACGCCGCCGGAGATCCTGGCGAAGGTCAACGCAGAGGTGAACCGCGCGTTGAGCACTCCGGAAGTGATCGAGCGCCTTGCCAAGCTCGGCACCGAGCCGATGTCGATGAGTCCGGCGCAAGCCGACGCGTTCATCCGGCGCGAATACAACGAGCTCGGCGCGGTGATGCGCGCCGCCGGGCTGACGCCGCAATAACCAGGAGGAGCAGATGAGAGCGCTTTGCGGAATTCTGTTGGCGGTGGTGGCGAGCGGCGCATTCGCGCAGGCCTGGCCGACCAAACCGGTGCGACTGGTGATTTCCTTCACCCCGGGCAGCTCGACCGACATCATCGGCCGCGCGGTGGCGGCGAAGCTGCAGGAAGTGTGGGGCCAGCCGGTGGTGGCCGAGAACCGCCCCGGGGCCGGCGGCACGGTGGGGTCGGAATTCGTGGTGCGCTCCGATCCCGACGGCTACACCCTGCTCGCGAATTCCTCGGCGCATGCCGCCAACCCGGGCATGTACAAGGACCTGCGCTACGACACGCTGCGCGACTTCGTGAACCTTGCGCTGCTGGGCGGCGGGCCGAACGTCCTGATGGTCGGGCCGGGCACCGGCTGGAAGACGCTGAAGGATTTCGTCGACGCGGCCAAGCGCACGCCCGGCAAGCTGAATTTCTCCTCCGCCGGCATGGGCAGCGGCACGCACTTCAACCTCGAGAAGCTCAAACTCGCCCTCGGCATCGACGTGCAGCACATACCCTACAAGGGCACGCCCGAGGCGATCGGCGATACGATCGCCGGCCGCGTGTGCTGCTACTGGGCGCCGCTCAACGCCGCGCTGCCGCATGTGAACGGCGGCAAGGCGGTGGCGCTCGCGGTGTCCTCGGCGCAGCGCTCGCCGCTGCTGCCGAACGTGCCGAGCGTCGCCGAGCAGGGCTACGCCGGCTTCGATTACACGCTGTGGGTCGGCCTGTGGGGCCCGGCGAAAATCCCGGCCGACATTGCGGCGAAGATCAACAAGGACGTCAACGCGGCGCTCGCCAGCCCGGACCTGCGCGAGCGGCTGACCAAGCTCGGCACCGTGCCGGGCAACCTGACGATCCCGCAGTTCACTGAGTTCGTCAGGAAGGAAATCGACGAGACCAGGACCATCCTGCAAGCCGCCGGCATCAAGCCGCAATGAAAAGCATCCTCCTTGCCCTGATCGCGGCGTGGGCGCTGCCCGCCCACGCGCAGACCTATCCGAACAAGCCGGTCCACGTGGTCATTTCCTTTACCGCCGGCAGCGCCACCGACATCGTCGGGCGCCTGGTCAGTGCGAAGCTCGCCGAGTACTGGGGGCAGCCGGTGGTGCCCGAGAACCGTGCGGGCGCCGGCGGCTCCATCGGCTCGGCGCTGGTGGCGAAAGCGGCGGCCGACGGCCATACGCTCCTCATCAACTCCAACGCGCACTCGGTCAACCCGGCGATCTACGCCAAGCTGCCCTACGACACGGCGAAGGACTTCGTCGATATCGTGCCGCTGTCCATGGCGCCCAATGTGCTGGTGGTGCCCGTCGCTTCGCCGCACAAGTCGCTGATGGACCTCGTCAGCCATGGGAAGGCGAAGCCCGGTGCGATCAACTTCGGTCATGCCGGGGTCGGCAGCGGCACGCATCTCAATACCGAGAAGCTGATCGCGGCGGCCGACATCAAGGTGACCCAGGTTCCCTTCAAGGGCACGCCCGAGGTGGTGCAGGCGCTTTTCTCCAACTCGGTCGATTGCTACTGGGCGCCGATCTCGGCCGGCATGGCGCACATCAAGAGCGGCAAGCTGCGTGCGCTCGCGGTGAGCAGCGCGAAGCGCAGCCCGGCGCTGCCGGAGGTGCCGACCACCGGAGAAGCCGGCGTGCGGGGTGCGGACGCCCCGCTCTGGTTCGGCGTCTGGGGTCCCGCCGGCGTGCCCGCCGATATCGTCGGCAAGATCAACGCCGACGTGCGCAAGGCGCTAGCCGACCCCGGGGTGAAGGAAAAGCTTGCCAATCTGGGCAACGACGCCATGGACATGTCGCCGCAGGAGTTCGCGCGCTTCGTGCGCAGCGAGCTTGACGACTACCAGCGCGTCGTTCGAGCAGCTGGGATCAAGCCGCAGTAGCTCAATCACGCAGGGGACAAACATGAAGACCGCATCAATGGCAGCAGCAGCGGTTGTATGCATGCTTGCGTCGGGCTGTGCGAGTGTCATGCGCGACGCGCCGTCGCAAACCGTCGCGCAGCCGGGCGCGGACAAGGCGAAGGTGGTGTTCATGCGCTCGTCGATGGTTGCCGCCGCGATCGGGTGCGATCTGTTCGAAGTGGTGAACGGTGAGCTCAAGTTCATCGGTCAGCTGCCGACCGGGAACAAGGTCGCCTACGAAACCACGCCGGGCAAGAAGGTGTTCATGGCCTACGGCACGGCGGCCGATTTCATGCTCGCCGATCTCTCGTCCGGTAAGACCTATCACTCGATCGTGCGGCCAAACTGGGGCACCGGCGGGTTCGCCCCCACGCCGATCCGCTTCGCCGATCTGAACTCGAAGGAAACACAGGAGTGGAAATCGGGCACCAAGCTGATCGAGGCAGAGCCCAAGGCCGCGGAAGCCTGGTTTGCGGAAAATAAGCAGCGCCTGCAGGGCATCTACACCGACTATTGGAATCGATTCCAGCGGAAGAACGAGCAGGAAAAGTTTGAAAGGACGCTGCTGCCGCCCGACGGTCAGTGACCGATCCGGCGGCTAGGCCGCGCTAGCCAGCCGCTTCAGGGGCACGCCGGTGAGGCGCTGCAGCTCCTGGAAATCCAGTCCCTCGACCATGTCGACGACGTGAAGGCCGTCTGACTTCACGTCGATCACCGCGAGATCGGTGTAGATGCGGTCGACGCAGCGCGCGCCGGTGAGCGGGTAGCTGCAGCGCTCGACGATCTTGCTCTCGCCGCTCTTGGTGAGGTGCTCCATCATCACCAACACCTTCTTTGCGCCGGTGGCGAGGTCCATGGCACCCCCGACAGCAGGGATGCTGTCGGGGGTACCGGTATGCCAGTTGGCGAGGTCGCCGGCGAGGGAGACTTGGAACGCGCCGAGGATGGCGAAATCCAGGTGGCGGCCGCGGATCATGCCGAACGAGTCGGCGTGGTGGAAGTACGACCCGCCGGTGAGCAGCGTGACCGGCTCCTTGCCGGCGTTCATCAGGTCTTCGTCTTCCTCGCCCGGCGCCGGCTTCGGCCCGACGCCGAGGATGCCGTTCTCGCTGTGCAGGATGATCTCGCGCCCCTTGGGCAGGTAATCGGCCACCAGCGTCGGCAGTCCGATGCCGAGGTTCACGTACGCGCCCTCGGGAATGTCGCGCGCCACGCGTGCGGCCATCTGCTTGCGGTCGAGCTTTTTCATCAGTGTTTCACCACCCGTTTGACGAAGATGCCCGGCGTGACGATGTGCTCCGGGTCGAGCTCGCCCAGCTCCACCGTCTCGCGCACCTGCACCACGGAGATCTTCGCCGCCGCCGCCATGATCGGGCCGAAGTTGCGCGCGCTTTTGCGGTAGGTGAGGTTGCCCCAGCGATCGGCGCGATCGGCCTTGATCAGCGCGTAATCCGCGTGGATCGGGTACTCGAGCACGTAGTCGCGCTCGCCGATGCGCCGCGTCTCCTTGCCCTCGGCGAGCTTGGTGCCGTACGCGGTCGGCGTGAAGAACGCGCCGATGCCGGCGCCGGCCGCGCGGATGCGCTCGGCCAGGGTGCCCTGCGGCACCAGCTCCAGCTCGATTTCCCCGGCGCGGTAGGCCTTGTCGAAATGCCAGGAGTCCGCCTGCCGCGGGAAGGAGCAGAGGATCTTGCGCACGCGCTTGGCGGCGATGAGCGCCGCCAGGCCGCTGTCGGCATTGCCGGCGTTGTTATTCACGATGGTGAGGCTGCGCGCGCCTTGCGCAATCAACGCATCAATCAGCGCCGAGGGCATGCCGGCATTGCCGAAGCCGTGAATCATCACTGTGGCGCCATCGGGTACGTCCGCCAGCGCGGCCTCGGGAGAGGCAACGAATTTGTTGATCATCGGGCCCGGAATTATGGCATTCCCGTCCTAGGCGGCTGTGCTCAGAAGGCACTTTCAGTACGTCTTGCAACCCATTGAAAATAATGGACCTAATCTCTCTGTTTCTGGCTTCAAGAAGCCGGCCTAAGTCCTTGTCGGACATGGAAAAAGTCACTTGACCCTGCAAGATATTGGCCGTAAAGTGGCAAAAGGTAGGAGATAGTGGCGCAAAAAGCCATATGGGAACAGCGTTTCACGGAGCCGCGGTCATCACGCTCGACGCGAAGGGACGCATCGCGGTCCCCACGCGCCATCGCGGTGCACTGCTGGATGGCGGCAAATCGGTGGTGCTCACCGCGCACCCGGAGGGGTGCGTGCTGATCTACTCCGAGTCCGCCTGGGAGCCGGTGCGCGCGCAGGTCGAAACATTCCCCGCCTTTCATCCACAGGCGAGCTGGTGGAAGCGCCTGCTGCTCGGCTTCGAGGAGCATGTCGAGCCCGACGGCTCGGGCCGGATCCTCCTGCCGCCGGCCTTGCGTCAGCACGCCAAGCTCGAGCGCGACGCCATGATGGTCGGCCAGGGGCGCTATTTCGAGTTGTGGGATTCTGGCGTCTGGTCGGCCAAGCTCGGCCAGGCGCTCGCCGGTACGGCTACGCCGCCGGCCGGGATCGAAGGTTTTTCGCTGTGAGGCCCGCCGATGCATCAGAGCGTGCTTGCTGCCGAAGCGATCGAGGCGCTGGCGTTGCGCGCCGACGGCATTTATGTCGATGGCACGTTCGGCCGGGGCGGCCACAGCCGGCTGATCCTCGCGCGGCTCGGCCCGCAAGGCCGGCTGATTGCGCTCGACCGCGATCCCCAGGCGGCCGCCGCCGCGGCGCAAATCGCCGATTCACGACTGACTTTCGTGCACACCAATTTCGCCAGCCTCTCGCGCGCGCTGGATGACGCCGGCGCGGCCGCGGTCCACGGCATGCTCTTCGATCTGGGGGTGTCGTCGCCGCAGCTCGACGAGCCTGCGCGGGGATTCTCGTTCCGCCACGACGGTCCGCTCGACATGCGCATGGACCCGACGCAGGGGATGTCGGCCGCCGACTGGCTGGCCGGCGCAGAAGAACAAGAAATCAGGGGGGTGATCCACGACTATGGCGAAGAACGGTTTGCTAAACAGATTGCAGCGGCGGTTGTTGCTACTCGCAGCCGCGAACCGATCGTCCGCACCCGGCAACTTGCCGAGCTCGTGGCTCAGGCGGTCCGTACACGCGAGCCGGGCCAGGACCCGGCGACGCGCACCTTTCAAGCTCTACGGATTCACGTCAATCGGGAGCTTGAGGAAGTGTCGGTGATGCTGCCCCAGGCCGTGGCGCGACTCGCGCCGCAGGGGCGGCTCGCCGTGATCAGCTTCCATTCGCTCGAGGACCGCATCGTCAAGCGGTTCCTGCAATCCGCGGCGCGTCCTGAGATGCCCCGAAGATTGCCGCTGAAAGCCAGCGAAATGCCACAACCGACGCTCAAGCTGCTGGGACGTGCCATCCGGGCGTCCAGCGAAGAGACAACAAGAAACCCGCGGGCGCGAAGCGCCACCCTCAGGGTGGCCGAGCGCACCGCGGCCCCATTCATTGCACCCAACACTCGAATCGAGCCCGGCGCGCGGTGGCGAAACTGAACCTCCTCCTCCTCGCGGTTCTCGTCGCTTGCGCGCTCGGGCTCGTCACTTCGCAGCACAAGGGGCGGCGCGCGTTTTCGCAGCTCGAGCGCGAGCAGGCCGCCGCGCGCGAGCTGGAGGCGGAATACGGCCGCCTGCAGCTCGAAGCCAGCACCTGGGGGCTGCATTCGCGGGTCGAGAGGCTCGCCACGCGCTCGCTCGGCCTGCGCGCGGCCGACCCGCGCCGCGTGCGCCTCGTCGGGCGAGACGCCGCTCGGTGAGCAGCGCTGCGCAGGGCCTGGTGCGCCTGCCGGTGTGGCGCGCGCGCCTGGTGCTGATCGCGCTCGGCGCCGGCTTCGCGGTGCTGACCGGGCGCGCGGTCTACCTGCAGGCGATGGAAACCGATTTTCTGCAGGAGAAGGGCGAGGCGCGCTATTCGCGCGTGATGGAGATCGCGGCGACGCGCGGACGCGTCCTCGACCGCAACGGCGAGGCGCTCGCGGTGTCGACGCCGGTGAAGTCGGTGTGGGCGATCCCGGCCGACATCGACGCCGGCGACCGCGAGCGACGCAAGCTCGCCTCGCTGCTCGCCATGCAGAAGATCGAGCTCGACAAGCGCCTGGACGGTTCGCGCGACTTCGTCTATCTCAAGCGGCAGGTGCCCCCCGAAACCGCCGCCGCGGTGCAGGCGCTCGGCCTGAAGGGAATCCACCATCACCCGGAATATCGCCGGTATTACCCGGGCGGTGAAGTAACCGCTCACGTAATCGGCTTTACCGGCGTGGACGACACCGGGCAGGAGGGCATCGAGCTCGCCCACCAGCACATCCTGGGCGGCAAGCCGGGTAGCCGCCGCGTGATCCGCGACCGGCTCGGCCGCATCGTCGAGGACGTCGAGTCCATCCGCGGCGCGCAGGACGGCGCCGACCTCACGTTGTCCATCGACAGCAAGATCCAGAGCCTCGCCTTCGGCGCGCTCAAGGCGGCCGTCGAGCGCCATCGCGCCAAGGCCGGCGCGGTGATCGCGGTGGACGTGCGCACTGGCGAAGTCCTCGCTTTGGCGAACATGCCCTCGTACAACCCGAACAATCGTGCGCGCCTGACCGGCGCGCAGCTGCGCAACCGCGTGATCACTGATCTGTTCGAGCCCGGCTCCACCCTCAAGCCCTTCACGGTGGCGCTTGCGCTCGAGATCGGAAAAATCACCCCGCGTACGGTGATCCACACCGGCCCGGGCCGCCTCACCCTGGCCAATTACACCATTCGCGATATCCACCCCGCGGCGGAGCAGAGCGTGGCCCAGGTGCTGGCGCGCTCCTCCAACGTCGGTGCGGCGAAAATCGCGCTGTCGCTTCCGCGCGAGACGATGTGGGATTTTTTCCGCCGCGTCGGCTTCGGCACCGCGCCGGAGCTCGGCTTCCCCGGCGCGGCAGGCGGCAAGCTGCGGCACTTCAAGAGCTGGCGCCCGATCGAGCAGGCCACGATGGGCTACGGTCACGGCGTA
>DATFDV010000283.1:0-2252 GCA_035251855.1 Burkholderiales bacterium
GGCGCCGCCGAAGCTGTAGATGTGAACGCCGACCACGTTGCTTGGCTCGCGCTGCATGCTGTAGCGCGCCAGCGTGACGAGCTGCTCCGTCGGATCGGAGTGGGTAACGAGCTGGGCGATGCCGCTGCCGAGGTTGCGCAGGGCGCGCAGCGAGGCGCTGACGCCGCAGCGCTGGGCGTAGCGCGCGAGCGCCACCGGGTCGGTCGGACCGGCGACGCCGACGTAGATCGAGACCTGAGGGGCGCTGCGGGCGAGCTGCGCGCAGTACTCGACCACGCGGCTGGGGGCGAAGCAGAACTGGGTGACCACGTACAGGCCGAGGCCTTGCTCGGCGGTGAGCTTCTGCTTGGTCTTGAAGGCAGCGGCCAGGTCCGCGGCCGGGATGCGAGGATGCCCTTCCGGATACCCGGCGACGCCGATCTCGCGGATGCCCGAGTCGACGAGCAGGCCGGACTCGAGGATCTGCAGGCTGTCGGCGAAAGGACCCTTGGGCTTCGGCTCGTCGCCGCCGAGCAGCAGGACGCGGTGAACCCCGTACCTGGATACCGCTTCCTTGAGGAATGAGCGGAAGTCGTCTTTGTTCAGGATTCTTCGCGCCGACACATGCGGCACCGGATCGAGCCCGGCGGCGCGGATCGTCGCCACTGCCTCGAGGGTGCGGGCGAGCGGCAGGCCGGGAAGCGACGGCACGTAGACGCAGGTGTCCTTGGGCAGCAGCGCGGCGATCTGCGACGCGCGGTGCATCTCGCGCGGCATCAGCTCGAGCGAGCCGCCGATCAGCAGCTCGGACAGGCGCGCCTGGACGCCCTGGTCAATCGCGCTTGCGGGAGACGACATAGGATTCGTCGAGGAACCAGAGGCTGCCATGCTTTTGCAGGACTTCTCGCGTAGCGTCGAGGTAGCGGTTGTCGCGCAGGACTTCGGAGAGGCGCGCGTCGTCGATCTGCGCAACGTAGATTGCCGCGTTCCAGGCCGCGAACAGGGTCGAGGTGCCGATGCTGGCCGAGATCTCGGAGGGCAGCGTGTGCATCTCGTAGCGGAACAGCGCGCGCGCATCGGCGTAGGCGTTGAAGTTGTAGCGCCGCGACTCCTTGCCGAGCTCGCTCTTGGTGGCGCGCAGGATGTCGTGGCGGCTCTGCGTATACGGGTTCTCGCCCGGCCAGACTTTCTGGATGATCTCGAGGCCGGGGTCCTGGCCGTGCGAGTGGATGCCGAGCAGGCGCCCGCCCTTGCCCAGCGCGCGCACCAGGGGGCCGACCACCCTCTGCGCCTTGAATTCCAGCGGCGCGCGCAGCCGGTAGGGCTGGGAGGCGATCACCATGTCGTAGTCGGCCTTGCCCTCGCCGCGCTTGGGGATTACGTCGTTGAGCAGGAAGCGGTAGTCGTCGCGGTAGATGACCAGCGCGGTCGGGTGATCGTATATGGGGTTCCCGGTCTTGGGGCTATGGCGCGCTTGCCAGTTCTTCGCGAGGAAAGGCTCGAGGGAGGAAATCTGCTCGGCGAAATCGTGCGCCGTCGTTCCGGTGAGTGCGAGCTCTTCCCAGACCATGGAGGTGGCTGCGCTCACCGAGCGCGGCGTGAGCCACGGCGCCTCGGTGTAATACATGTTGGTGACGACGAGGACGGTAGCCGGATGCTCGTAGAAGCGGTCGACCATCTTGCGCAGGGAGAGGCGCACGTCCTCCAGGCTGATTTCCTTGCCGACGATGTAGAACGGCACGGTCGGGAAGCGCCGGTGCATCTCGCGCATCACGCGGGCGAGCACGGTGCCGTCGCCCATGCCGGCGTCGAACAGGCGCACCGCCGGCGGACGCGGATGGATGTGGCCGAGCTCGAGGCCGACGCGCTTGGCCACCACGTCCTTCTCGCTGCAGGTGTTGACGAACAGCAGGTACTTCTGCCGGTTGTCGAAGAAGCGGAAGTTCTTTTCGGGCGGCGCGTCGCGCGACTGCGGCGCCGCCGGCATGAGGCGAGGCGCGCCGGTGCCACTGATGAGCGGCAGCAGCTCGGGCGGCGACTCGCCGGCGCCCGGCGCACCGTGCTTCACCATGAACTGATTGACCCGCTGCAGGGTCTCAGGAGTGACGCGCGCGCCGTCCCGAAGCCGCGCCACGAACTTGCCGTCGTTCACCGCGCGCCGGCCGAACGTAGACTCGGCCATGCCCGTGCGCCGGCAGAAATCCGAGATGCTGCCCAGCAGGCTGCCGCCAACGGCGACTTCCATCACTCCTCCTGCGCTAATAGTGGGCACG
>DATFDV010000284.1:0-2002 GCA_035251855.1 Burkholderiales bacterium
TGCTGCCGAAATACCGCGGGCCCTCGTCGATCAACTGGCCCATCATCCGCGGCGACACGAAGACCGGCCTCACCATCTTCCGGCCGACCGACGGGCTGGACGAGGGGCCGGTGATCCTGCAGAAGGAGACGCCGATCAGCCCGGACGACACGCTCGGCACGGTCTATTTCGATCGCCTGTTTCCGATGGGCGTGCAGGCGATGCTGGAAGCTGCCGATCTGGTGAGCAGAAACAAGCACCAGGAAGTCGGGCAGGATGAGTCCAGGGCCACCTATGAGGGCTGGTGCCGCAAGGCCGAGGCGCGCATCAACTGGGCGAACCACGCCGACTTCGTCTACAACCTGATCCGCGGCTGCAATCCGGCGCCGGGTGCTTGGTGCACGTTCGACGGAACAGAGCTGCAGTTGTTCGACGCGCGCAAGCATCCGGTGCGCACCTTCGGCGCGGTCAAGGGAAAGATCGGCGAAGTAGTTGAAGCGACGGACAAGTCCTTCCAGGTGACGGCGCAAGGCGGGCGCATCGAGGTGCTGCGCGCCAAGCTGGGCGACGGCAAGAAAGTCGCCGCCGCCGAATTGCTGGCTTCCGGGGCGGTCAAAGCGGGGCAAATCCTCAGCTAAATCGTTGACTCTCCTAGCATTGGGCTGCAACAATGCGCCCCGGGGATAAGCGGGGAGGGGCGCTTTTGGAGTTCGGTTTGCAGACACTCGGCGGGCTGCCGTAGCGGGCATGGATCTCAGCCAGAACCTCGAGATCGCAACGTGCACCGATCCGGGCATGGTGCGCTCGCACAACGAAGACTCGATCGCCGCCGATCCCGCGAACGGCCTGGTGGTGCTCGCCGACGGCATGGGCGGGTACAACGCCGGCGAGGTCGCGAGCGGCATGGCGACCACGGTGATCGTCACCGAGATGCGCCAGATCCTGCAGAGCGCCAAGCCTTACGAAGTCGACAGCCGCACCAGCGAGGAGATCGCCGCAAGCCTGGTGCGCGAGCAGGTGCTTAAGGCGAACAGCTCCATCTACCAGGCGGCGCAGAGCCAGCCGCAATACGCGGGCATGGGCACCACGCTCGTGGTCTGCCTGTTCTACGACAACCGCATGCTGGTCGCGCACCTCGGCGACTCGCGGCTCTACCGGCTGCGCGACGGCGGCTTCAGCCAGGTGACGCGCGACCATTCGCTGCTGCAGGAGCAGATCGACTCGGGAATCATCACGCCCGAGCAGGCGAAGAAGGCGCAGCACAAGAACCTCGTCACCAAGGCGCTCGGCATCGACCCGACGGTCGAGCCCGAGATCCACGAGTACCCGACCAAAGCGGGCGATATCTTCCTGCTCTGCTCCGACGGCCTCTGCGACATGGTCGAAGACGAGGACATCGGCATGACGCTGCAGACGCTCGGCGGAAATCTCAAGCTCGCCGCGCAGCAGCTGGTGCAGATGGCCAACGACAACGGCGGGCGGGATAACGTTTCGGTTATACTGGTTCGCGTCCTCCGGGAATACCCCGGCCCCCGCGGCGTCATGGCCAAGGTGTTCGGCTGGCTAAAATAACCCCCCGGGACCCGCTATGGCGAAACTGATATTGAGCATGGATGGGCTCGTTCTCAAGGAGATTCCCTTGACGAAGGAGCGCACCACCATCGGGCGCAAGCCGCACAACGATATCCAGATCGACAACCTGGCGGTCAGCGGCGAGCACGCGGTCATCGTCACGATCCTGAACGATTCGTTCCTCGAAGACCTCGGCAGCACCAACGGCACCGTGGTGAACGGCAACCCGATCAAGAAGCACTTCCTGCAGAACAACGACGTGGTCGAGCTCGGCAAGTACAAGCTCAAGTTCATCGGCGACGCCGCGCCCGCGGGCGCCGGCGGCGAGAAGGCCGATTTCGAGAAGACCATGGTGCTGCGGCCCTCGCAGATGAAGGCGGCGGCCGACCAGGCGAAAGCCGCCGGCGGCGCCGCCCAGGCCGCGGTCGCCCAGCGCGCGGCGGCGGTGCAA
>DATFDV010000285.1:0-11615 GCA_035251855.1 Burkholderiales bacterium
CGTTGGCCTTGACGCGGCCGCGCAGCTCGAACTCGCCTTCGGGCTCCTGCACGTCGTAGATGCCGTCGGCCCTGGCCTGCCAGATGTCCAGCGTGGCATTGGCGACCGGCTGGCCGTCGGTGGACAGCACGCGGCCGCTGACCCAGACGTCCTCGCCCTTCATGGTCGCGCCTTCGCGCAGGTCGCCGCCGTAGCCGAACTCCTTCGCGCCGTGGGCGAAGAACGGCCCGAGCACCGTCGCCTCGGTGGCGCCGGGCGCGGTCTTGTGGTTGAGCGCCACCACCATCATCGACAGGCCGAGCACGTCGGAGAGCAGGATGAACTCCTGGCGCTTGCCGTCGCACTTCTGGCCCACCGCGGTCATGAACTTGATGCCCTCGAACCATTCCTCCTCGGTCAGGTTCACTTCGCGGGCGAAGGCGTGCAGGTGCTTCACGGCGCTGGTCATCAGCTCGCGGAAGCGCTTGTCCTTGGTCTTTTTCAGGCGCGCGACGACTTCGTCGGTCAGGTTGTCTTCGGTGAACTGGCGCGGCATGGAAATCCCTCCTCGCTTTTTATCCTCTCGAATGGCGAAGTGTATTATCAAAAGCAGCGTGAAACTCGTGACGTTTCGGATGGCTGGCGGCCGCGAGGGGCGTGCCCCCGTCCCGGGCGTCCTGGTCGAAGGCGGGACCAAGGTGGCGGTGCTGCCGGGGTTCTCCAGCATCCTGGAGATCGTCGAGGGCGGGCAGAACGCTCTGGACCGTGCCCACGAGTCGCTCAAGCACTCCCCGGCGCTGCTCGGGCTCGGCAACGTCACCCTGCTCGCGCCGATTCCGCACCCGCCGCAGTTGCGCGACTTCCTCTGTTTCGAAAAGCACCTGGTGCAGGCCTTCCGCGCCATTGGGAAGAATCCCCCGGCGGCCTGGTACGAGCGGCCGATCTTCTACCACCCGAGCCGCTTCTCGGTCTGCGGGGCCGATGCCGAGGTGCCGTGGCCGGCGTACACCGAGCGCCTGGACTTCGAGCTCGAGTTCGGCTGCTATATCGGCAGACCGGGCAAGGACATCGCGAAGGAGAGGGCGCGCGAGCACATCTTCGGCTACACCATCTTCAACGACTTCTCCGCGCGCGACGAGCAGTCGAAGGAGATGGCCGGACAGCTCGGGCCGGGCAAGGGCAAGGACTTCGACAACGCCAACGCGATGGGGCCGTGCCTGGTGACCGCCGACGAGATCGGCGACCCGTACCGCCTGGAGATGGCGGTGCGCGTGAACGGCGAGGAATGGGGCCGCGGAAACTCGCGCGACATGCACTGGAAGTTCGAGGACTGCATCGCGCACGCCTCGCGCTCGGAAACGCTGCACGCCGGCGAGTTCTTCGGCTCGGGAACCGTCGGCAACGGCTGCGGGCTCGAGCAGATGCGTTTCCTCAAGCCGGGCGATGTGGTCGAGCTCGAAGTCGAAGGGATCGGAATTCTGCGCAACAAAGTCGTGAAGTGACGATGTGGAACCGCCTGGTCTCGTTCGCGCTCGGCGAGGGGCCCAAGGGCACGCCGCCCGAGCGCGTGCGCTGGCTGATCGTCGAGCAGCAGGTGCGAAGCGAGATCCTGATCGGCTGGGTGGGCTTCGCGCTGGTGCTGTTCTTCCTGGTGCTCTACACCGTGTCGCCCAAGACCTCGGCCGGAACGCGTTTCATGCCGGTGCCCTGGGTGCTCGGCGCCTTCCTCGGCGTCACCGCGCTGCGGCTCGCGCTCGCCTATCGCCGCTGGCTCAACCCAGCGTTCCTGATCGCCGGCGTGTGCCTCGACATCGCTCTGCTTCTCGGGCTCATCTGGAGCTTCCACCTGCAATACCAGCAGCCGGCGCCGTTCTATCTGAAGGTGCCGACGCTGCTCTATGTCTTCATCTTCATCTCGCTGCGGGCGCTGCGCTTCGAGCCGGTCTACGTCATCGCCGCCGGATTGTCGGCGGCGGCCGGCTGGCTGGCGATGCTCGCCTACGCAGCGAGCTCCGGCGAGATGGTGGTGACGCGCGACTATGTGCGCTACCTGACCTCCAACAGCGTGCTGATCGGCGCGGAGATCGACAAGATCATCGCCATCCTGATGGTCACCGGTGTTCTCGCCCTTGCCCTGGCGCGCTCGCGCCGCATCCTTTATCGGGCGGTGCTGGACAGCGTGCTCGCCAAGGATCTGTCGCGCTTCGTCGCGCCGGAGGTGGCCGCGCGCATCAGCGCCTCGGAACGCGGGCTGCGGGCCGGCGAGGGCGAAGTGCGCGAGGCGACGGTGCTGTTCACCGATATTGAAGGCTTCTCCACGTTTGCCGAGAAGGTCTCGCCCGAGCAGCTGGTGATGCTGCTCAACGAGTACTTCGAAGCCGTCTCCGGCGCGGTCGAGCGGCACGGCGGCGTGATCACCCAGTTCCAGGGCGACGCGATGCTGATCACCTTCAATACGGTGCGCGACGATCCGGACCATGCGGCGAAGGCGGTGCGCACCGCGCTCGAGATCCAGGAGCTCACGCGCGAGCGGCTGTTCGGCGGCGCGGTGCGCATGCGCACGCGCTGTGGCATCAACACCGGGCGCATCGTCGCCGGCGCCGTCGGCTCCGCCGAGCGCCTTCTCTATACGGTGCACGGCGACGAGGTCAACATCGCCGCCCGGCTCGAGCAGCTGAACAAGAAATATGGCACCTACCTGCTGGCCTCGGAAAGCGCGGTGCGCGCGGCCGGCGGCGAATTTCCGTTCAGGCTCGTCGACGAGATCGCGGTGCGCGGCCGCGCCGCGCCGACCCGCGTCTATACGCTCTAGCGGGGTCGAGGAATTTTGCCGCGCGTCCGATCGGATGCATTCGCTATACTCCCGCTGGCTTTTTTGATCGACATCCAAGGGAGAAAAAATGATAAATCGACTCGGGATGCTGCTTGTGGCGACCGCGCTTGCGGCTTTGGCCGGCTGCGCGGGCGGGGGACACGGGAGGGACATCAACGATCCGAGCAATTCGCTGGTGTTCGGCTTCGTCGACATGTCGGATGCGCCCACCAAGGTGAGCGGTGCGCAGATCATGCAGGTCGCGCCGCCCACCGATAAGCCTTACTGGGGCACCGACGTCAAGGACGGCCTGTTCTATACCTACTACCTGCCGCCGGGCTCGTATCGCCTTGCGACCCTGCACGGCTCGAGCTTCCTCGGCGGCGAGCACCAGTACAACTTCCCGCGGCAGGGCGGCGGCGATACGACCGCGCGCATCGAGAAGCCGGGCATCTACTTCCTGGGGGCCTACAAGTACAAGTCGGTGCGCACCGGCATGTTCCAGCAGGGCAAGTTCGCCATCGAGCGCGTGTCGAGCCCGAGCGAGGCAGAGCTGCTGCAGCGCCTGCTCGAGACCGACGGCGAGATCAAGGGCTCGGTGTGGGCCGACAAGATCCGCCAGCGCATCGCGCGGCTGAAGAAATGATCAGGTCAGGCCTCGCCGGCGCGCTGGCCCCTCTGCTCGTCCTGACGCTCGCTGCCTGCGCACCGCCGCCGCGCGCGCCGCTGACCTCGCTCGATTCGCTGGGACGCGAGGAGGTGGTGCTGGTCGGCAAGGTGGAGCTGGTGCCGGCGCTGCGCAAAGGCGAACAGAAGATCCGCGGCATGGTGGTCGGCGATTTCGAGAACCGCATGTACCTGATGATGGACGAGAAGCTGCGCCCGCTGCCCGAGGAGCCGCGCATCGCCGACTATGCCGGCCGCATCGAGGCGCTCATCGGCAGCACGTTCTTCGTTCGGAGCAAGGCCGTCCCGTCGTACGTCCTGGGCGGGGTGCTGTTTCTCGACATCGGCGGCAGCAGCCAGCAGAAGGCCTATTTCCCCGGCGGCTTCCAGGTGGCGGCGAAGCCTGGCGACCGCGCCGTGTACATCGGCACCCTGCGCTACCACCGCGATGAATTCTTCGAAATCACTCGTATCACGATCGCGGACGACTACCGCGAGGCGAGCGCGCAGTTCGAAGCCAGGTTCGGCAAGAGCCAGACCCTGCGCAAGGCGCTGTTGACCCGGGTGAAACAGCCCTAGTGGCATGAGCCGGCGGCTCGAGGCCGCGCTCCTGCTGTTGCTTGCCGGCTGCGTTCAGATGCCCGCCCAGCCTGCGCCGGACGGACTGGCCGGCACTTCGTGGCAGCTCGTGAAGTTCCAGGGCGGGGACAATAGCGTCCTTATGCCCGACGATAAGACGAAGTACACCCTGGCGTTCGGCGCCGACGGCTTCGTCAGCGCTCGCCTCGACTGCAACCGCGGCCGCGGCACCTGGAAGTCCGCCGGCAGGAACCAGATCGAGTTCGGCCCGATGGCGCTCACGCGTGCCCAGTGCCCGCCGGGATCGCTGCACGACCATATCGTCAGGCAATGGCCCCACGTGCGCTCTTACGTCATAAGAGGAGGACACCTGTTCCTCTCGCTGATGGCCGATGGCGGCATCTACGAGCTCGAACCGGCGAACCATTGAAACTGGTTGCGGCATGGATTGGCGGCGTCGCCGTGGTAATCGCCATCGCGGCATACGCCGCGCTGGAGCTCAGCCCGTGGCCGGCGGCGTTCGTCTACCGCTGGTTCATGAATCACGGCGGCGAAGTCCTGAGCCAGGCGATGCAGAAGCACGTGCCGGCCGGTATCGAGAGCCGCCTGGACGAGCGATACGACGCGGATGATGCGGATGCGTTGCTCGACGTCTATTTTCCGGCAACCGCCGCTCGGCCGCTGCCGACCATCGTCTGGGTGCACGGCGGCGGCTTCCTGGCAGGTCACAAGGGCCTGGTCGCGCCCTATCTGAAGATCCTCGCGGCGCGCGGCTATACCACCGTCGCCCTCGGCTACTCGCTCGCCCCCGCGCGCCAGTATCCGACGCCGGTGCGGCAGGCGAACGCTGCGCTCGCCTATCTCGAGAAGAATGCCGAGCGGCTGCACGTCGATCCCGAGCGCTTTTTCCTGGCGGGAGACTCGGCCGGCGCGCAGGTTGCAGCGCAGCTCGCGAACGTGATCAGCGCCGCGCCTTACGCCAGGACCGTCGGCATCGCCCCGTCCATCCAGCGTCGGCAGTTGCGCGGCGTGATCCTGCATTGCGGCATGTACGACCTTGGGCTTGCCAGGTTCGACGGCCCGTTCGGCCATCTGATGCGCACCATCGTCTGGTCCTACAGCGGGCGCAAGGAGTTCGGCGACGAGGCGCGCCCGCCGGAGCTGTCGATCCCGCGCGTCGTCACCGCGGAGTTTCCGCCGGCGTTCATTTCGGCCGGCAACGACGACCCGCTGCTCGCGCATTCGAAGGCGCTGGCCGATGCGTTAGCCGCACGCGGCGTGCAGCTGGACACCCTTTTCTTCCCCGAGGACTACAGGCCTAAGCTGCCGCACGAGTACCAGTTCAACCTCGACTCGGGTGCCGGGCGCGAAGCGCTGGAGCACACCGTGCGATTCCTGAAGGCAACGGCTTACTAAGGGCAGAATCTCGAGTTGTAGGGGAAGGGTGGGCTTGGCTGGTCGATCAGCAGGCTGCCGCTGTCGCCCGGGGTAGTGGAGCAAGCCGCCACGCCCAGCAGCAGCACGGCGCTGATAAGTCGGATCAGGCGCATAAGCACCTCCTTGCCGGGCGAACAGCAAGGAGGCGCGGTTTGTTCCCCGCTAGACGCGGTAGGTCAGCTTCTCGAACGAACGCTCTTTCAGATGGTCGTCGAGGCCCCAGCGGTTCACCTGCACCATCACCTCGTCGAATTCGCTGCGCGGCATCGGCTTGAAGACGAACCGCTCGCCGCGCGTGAACCTGGAGAAGTCCCACTTGTGCGCGTCCTTGAACTCCGGCGGGACGCATTTCTCCCATAGGTGCAGGTACCTGGGGAGATCCGCCTCGAGCGCAGCTTCGGCTTTCTGCAAGCCATTCAGATAGGCGCGCACGTCGTCCTTGTCCGCCGTCTCGGGTACCCACCACAGCGTGTGGAACTCGTCCTCCATCACCATGCGCAGGCCGAGCTCGCGCGCCATGTCGATCTGCGGCGGCAGCAGGCTGGCGGCCTCGACTTCCTTGTCGAGCAGCGCGCGCAGGCGCGCGCCAAAGCCGCCGCTGTTCACCACCTTGATCTTTTCCAGGGGCAGGACTTTCTCCAGCCGGAACGGCACGTTGAAATGGCTGCCGGCGCGCATGCCGACCGAGACCGGAACATCGGCGAGATCCTGCGGCTTGCGGATCTTCGAATCCGGGCGCACGAAGATCGCCCACGGCGACACGCCGTAGCAGTCGGGCACGAAGCGGCCCATGCCGGCGCTCGCGTTGGAGATGCTGCCCCACACGCAGGCGCACTGGATCAGGTTCTTGTCGCCCTCGGCGTAGGGCTTGTCCTGCGGACGCGACTTGTAGTCGAGGCCCTTCCAGCTCGCCTGCGTGCCACGGAAGGTCTTGATGTCGAACTCGACCTCGATGCCCTCGGCTTCGAAGAAGCCTTCCTCCTGCGCGACGAAATCGTTCAGGCCCATGCCCTTGGGGGCGACGCGGACTTTACGCATGACTCCTCCTATCGGAATTGCTGAATGCGAGTTTCAACCTGCTGGGCTTCCCGCGTCAATGCTTCCAGCCGGTCCAGCTCGGCGGCGCGGGAGCGCAGATTCGGGATGCCGTCGGTCAATGCCTTCTTGCTGCGCGCGATCTCGCTTTCGAGAGCGCCGAGCTGACTGTGCAGCTCGTGCAGCTCGCGGCCGCGCTGGTAGGCGCCGAGGAAATTACCGACCAGCGGCTCAGGGCCACCTTCAGCAGAACAAAAAGGCTAGAAGCGGTACGCAAGCCCGAGGCTCAGGTAATAGTTGGTCTTTTCCTCGGTGATCGGGCTCGACGCGGCGTCGCCGTGCAGCCGGCGCACGTGAGTGCTCGCGAGCATGACCCACTGCCGGCTGAGGTCGTAGGCGCCTTCCACGCCGAGCGCGCTGTAGAGGAGGCCACCGCTGCCGGCGGTGTAGTAGGACCTGACCCATTCATCGCTCGCCCACGTCGCCTGCGCGAATACGCCGACCAGCAGGCCGTGGCTACCGTAGACGCCGACGGTGCCGCGCAGATCGGCCTGCGTTCCAAGGTCGCTGTCCAGGTGCCGGCCGACGCGCAGCAGGACGTTGACCGGCGCGGGGCCGACGGCGGTGTCCCACTCTAGGTGCGCGCCGATGGCGGCACCGGGGTCGACGTCGGTGCGGTCGTTGCCGCCGACGTAGGCCAGCTGCACGCCGGCGAACAGCCCCTTGGCGAGTTCGGCGCGCGCGCCGCCTTCCAGGGTGCCCTGCGTCGTGCGGGCGAAGAATGTGCGGCCGTAATAACGCACGACCGGAATCACCTCGAGCTCCTGCTTGCTCGAGCCGTCGTATTCGGGCAGCGAGCGCACGCCCAGGCCGAGGAGCGTGCCGAGCTCGCTGCGCGGGGGATCCTCCGCGGCGCGCACCGCGGCGGCGGGAAGAATGAGAGATAGGACAAGAGCCGGCGAAAGAAATCGCATGGAGGCTCTTTTAGCATCTTTTGCACGGAATTCTCATCGCGCGCCGCTGTTTGCGCAGGAACGGAGACCCTATGAGACGACTCGCGATCCTCGCCCTGCTTGCACTAGCCAGCTGCGCCGGTGGCGGCAGCAGCGACTGCGGACCGGACTGGCGCTCGGTTGGCCAGCGCGACGGGCGCATCAACGCAGGCTCGCAGGCGGCGAATTACACCGCTCGCTGCGGAACGCAGGTCGACGCCGCGGCATACGAGGAAGGCTACAGCGCGGGGTTTGCGCAGCGTCCGATCCCGAACTGGTAGATCGGCGAGCCCGAATCTGCTGAAATGCAGCCATGAGACTCGCTCATAGTTGGTTGATTGTTCCCCTGCTGGCGGCGTGCGCCGCCAGCAGCCCGCGGTGGGATAAGGCCGGTGCCGGCCAGACCGCCATCGACGAGGACGAGCAGCGGTGCCGTGTCGAGGCACGGCTCGCACCGCAGCCGCACGTCCTTGGGCATGCGCCGCCCTCGTCGGCGACGCCGCTCACGGACCGCGGCCAGGAGCGCGACGCGCAGGACGAGCAGCGCATCGTCAAGTGCATGCAGGACAAGGGCTACAGCGCGAAGCGCTAGGAAGCTCAGCTCCGGACGGCGCTCGCCGCGCACTGGCCCTGCTTCTCGAACCAGTACACGAGGTTGCCGGCGACCACGATGCTGCCGGAGACGATCGCGCTCGCGGCACTGACGGCGCCGAGCGCTACGAGGAGGTACGCGCAGTCGCGGTGATGGCACGAGCCGGCGAATTGCGCGACCTGGTAGGGCTGCAGGGACATTTCGCGGTAATGCACGTCGCATGTCTCGTCATAGACCGTCGCGGTGCGCGGCAGGTAGACGCATCCTTGCAGCAGCATCGCCAATAGAGCGAGAAGTCGCTTCACGGGCCGACGGTATCATGGGATCCATGAAAGCTTTTTTTTGCGCCCTTTTGTGCATAGTCCCGCTCACGGCGGCGGCGCAAACCTACCGTTCCAGCGAGCACTCGTTTCGCGTGGTCACGCTCGTCGAGGGCCTCGAGCAGCCCTGGTCGCTCGCCTTCCTGCCCGACGGGCGCATGCTGGTGACGGAAAAAGCCGGCCGGCTGCGGCTGATCGCCAACGGCTCGCTGCATCCGACGCCGATCGGCGGCTTGCCGGAGGTCACCGTGCATGGGCAGGGCGGACTGCAGGACGTGGTGCTGCATCCGCAGTTCGGAAGCAACCAGCTGGTTTACTTCTCGTTCGCGGCGCGCGGCAACGATGGCGTGGGCACCGAGCTCGCACGCGGCCGCCTGGCGGGACATCGCCTGGAGGAGGTCCAGGTTCTTTTCCGGCAGGCGCCCAAGGGCTCGCGCGGCCAGCACTTCGGCGGCCGCATCGTCTTCGACCGGGCGGGCCACGTGTACCTCACGCTCGGCGATCGCGGCGAGATGCAGCGCGCGCAGCGTCCCAACGACCACGCCGGCTCGCTGATCCGCCTGCACGACGACGGCCGCGTGCCGAAGGACAACCCGTTCGCCGGGCGGCAGGGCTGGAAGCCGGAGAAGTTCACCATCGGCAACCGCAACATGCAGGGCGCGGCGCTGCATCCGCAGACCGGCGTTCTCTGGACGCACGAGCACGGTCCGCAGGGCGGCGACGAGATCAACGTGATGCGCGCCGGTGCGAACTACGGCTGGCCGGTGATCACCTACGGCGTGAACTACGGCATCGGCACCAGGATCGGCGAGGGCACGCGCAAGGAAGGCATGCAGCAGCCGCTCCACTACTGGGTGCCCTCGATCGCGCCCTCGGGCATGGCGTTCTACACCGGCGACAAATTCGCGCGCTGGAAGGGTGACCTCTTCGTCGGCGCGCTGCGCGACCAGATGCTGGTGCGCGTCAAGCTCGACGGCGAGAAGGTGGTGAGCGAGGAGCGGCTGCTGAAGGGCGTCCTCGGCCGCATCCGCGACGTGCGCTCGGGGCCTGATGGTTTCATCTACCTGCTGACCGACGAGAGCAACGGCAAGCTGGTGCGGCTCGAGCCCTAACGGAAGAAAAGGGAAAAAAAGGGGTCAGGACCCTTTTTTCGGAAAAAGGGTCCTGACCCCTTTTCAGGCGGTTAGCTTGCGCACCAGCGCGGTAAGGGCGCCGTGCGGCGAAGCCAGATCTTCCAGCACCGTGAAGTGGTTGCGACCTGGAATGGCCTCGGCCCTTGTTTTCACGAGACCGGCATAGTCTTCGGACTGTCTGCACATCTCGGGAAGCTCAGCCGCGCCATAGGCGATAAAAATAGGCTTATCCGTCGGCCCTGGGCTGTTGCGCCGCGCTTCGTCTTCGTCAAGGCGCAGTTTGTCGTTGATGTAGGAGAGGCGCATCGGCTCGAGGTCATAGATGCCGCTGATGGCGAGGCCGCCGCGCACCGCGGGGTGGCGCATCGCCATCGCGGTGAGATGACCTCCGGCCGACCAGCCTGAGACATGGATTGCCCTGCGGTCGCCGCCGAGCATCGGCACCGATTCATACAACCAAGAGAGCGAGGCGTCGATTTCGGCGACGATGCCGTCGAGCCGCTTCTGCGGCGCGAGCGTGTAGCCGACCAGCGCGACATTGATTCCCCACGCGAGCGGCCCCTGCGCGACGAAGGCGAACAGCTCCTTCGCGCGGTTCTGCCAGTAGCCGCCGTGGATGAACATCAGCACCGGGCCGTCGCGCCGCGCGGCGAAGTAGTCGATGCGGTTGCGCTCGTCCGGACCGTAGCGCAGGTCCATGCCGTCGGGATGCGCGGCGCGCAGCTTGGCGCTGCGCGCTTCCCAGCCGGCGACGATCTGCGCGCTGTCGCTGACCGCGGCGCCGTTGTTGTACGCGGCGTCCAGCGCCGCTTTGTCCATTCCTCTGTACATCAGATCTTGAACGAGGTCAGTGTCTCACGGGCGAACAGCTCCTCGGGCGCGAGGCGCCGCTTCGACAGGCCCTGCTCGTGGTGGTAGCGCAGGAAGGTGTCGAGCACGGCGCGGTTCGCCTCCAGGCCGTACGGCCACCAGTCTGCGCCGATTTCGCGCTTTGCTTCTTCGATTTGCGCGGTGAGCCAGGGCACCATGACCGGAAGTGCCGCCGTCTGGTTGTACAGCTCGTAGGCCTTGGCCTTGGCGGCGCCGAAGGCCTTGTAGAGCGACTGCGCGACCCAGGGGTTCGCGTCATAGACGTCGCGGCGGATCACGATGGTGTGCATGATCGGGAAGAGCTTGCTGCGCCGGTAGTACTCCTTCTCGACCTCCACGTAGTTCGGGAACAGCCGTTTGACCTTGTCGGGCTCCTTGTGGAAGGTCGACGGCGCGCGGGCCGTCACCAGGGCGTCCAGCTCGCCGTCGGCGAGCATGCACGACAGGGTTTTGTCCCCGGGAATGGGCTGCAGGCGGATTGAGGGCGGCACGTTGATCTTCAACTTCTCGTCGCGGCCGGGCTCTTCCTCGCCGCCCGAGAGGTGCTGCACGTCGGTGACCTTGACGCCATAGTCGTCGGAAAGGATGCCGCGGATCCATACCGGGGCGGTCATCTGGTACTCGGGCACGCCGATGCGCTTGCCCTTCAGGTCCGCCGGCTGGCGGATGCCGCTCTTCGCCGACACGAAGATGCACGAATGCCGGAAGTAGCGCGACGGGAACACCGGGATGGCGATGAACGGCGGGCGCTCCGCATGCAGCGACGCGCAATAGGACGAAAGCGACATCTCCGAGCAGTCGAACTCGCGGTAGCGCAGCATGCGGAAGAAGGTCTCTTCCACCGGCTGATTCAGGTAGACGAGGTCGATGCCGTCGGGAGCCACCGAGCCGTCGATCAGCGCGCGCGTGCGGTCATAGTCCCAGCACGCCAGGGTCAGGCGAAGCTGCTTCATAGGAGGACCTCCTTGCCCTGGCGCGAGGACTCGAGCATGGCCAAGCATACCTGCAGGGTCGCCATGGCCGATTCGCCGCTATGCAGGGGCGCGAGGCCTTCGACCACCGCGCCATACAGCTCGTCGATGACCTCGACGCGCGGCACCTCGGGCGGCGGTACCGCCTCCATCCGCTGCTCGCTATCGCCGTAGATCATCACCCCGGTGGGCAGCGGCCGCAGGTCGGCTTTCTCGCAGGACACGACGA
>DATFDV010000286.1:0-9375 GCA_035251855.1 Burkholderiales bacterium
CGCCCGGCGATCATGTCCGGAATCAGCTCCTTCAGGCTGTCGACGCTGCGGATCTCGACGCTGTGGTCGTTCGGGTCGCGCACGCTGACGCGCACGTTCAGCCACTTGTCGCCGTCGATCAGGTCGTCGCCGCCGCGGCCCTCGATGATGTCGCTGCCGCCGCCGCCGAGGATGATGTTGCCGCCGCCGAAGCTGGTGACCACGTCGCCGAGGAATTCCTGCAGGCCCTCGATCAGCGCCGGGTTCTGCAGCAGGCTGCCGAGGAAGCCGCCGTGGTTGATGATGGTGAGCGCATCGACGTCGCTGCCGCGCAGCACGTCGCCGAATGCCGAGCCCGACAGGCCTTCGGTCTCCTCGAAGCGATCGAGCACCGAGTGGCTGGATGCCGGCAGCGGCGCCTCGTCGAAGGCGCGCAGGTTCATGTCGACCATCACGCCGAAGCGGTCGTTCTTGTAGGTCACCCAGTCGAAGCCCGAGGCGCCCTCCATGCGGTCCTCGGCGTCGGAGCCGACGAAGATGTCGTCGCCGCCCTCGCCGAGGAACTCGTCGAAGCCGCCGGCGCCGATGAACACGTCGTCGCCGGCATTGCGGTCTTCTGCGAACGGGTCGAAATTGTCGCCCGGCGCGCCGTCCTGCGCGCCGATCTCCAGCCAGTCGCTGCCCTCCCCGCCCATCATCTGCAGGTTGGTCTTGGCGCCGAGGATGAAGTCGTCGCCCTCCCCGGCGAACACTTCCGAGAAGTCCTCGCCGGTAATGATGAAGTCCTTGCCGGTGCCGCCGATGATCAGGTTCTCGCCCTGGCCGCCCTGGATCACGTCGTTGCCGTCGTTGCCCTTGAGCACGTCGTCGCCGCCGGAGTCGGTGATGATGTCGTCGCCGGCCCCGCCTTCGATGTTGTCGTTGCCGTAGCCGCCCTCGAGCCGGTCGTTGCCGCCGTCGCCCCACAGGGTGTCGTCGCCCTCGCTGGCGATCATGACGTCGTCGCCTTCGCTGCCGCCGAGCACCACGTGCTGGTCGCCGGTGTACTTGAGGTAGTTCGCTTCCACCGCATCGGTGGAGCGGTCGTCGCGCGAGACGAGGTCGAAGTACGGGTTGCCCTCGTCCACCGGGTCGGCGCTGCCCAGGCCGTCGTTGTATTGGCGGGTCTGGTCGACCTCGAGGATCAGCCCCGGGGTCGAGAAGATGTCGGCCGGCAGGCGCGTGACATCGGTGTGCGCCATCACCAGCTTGGCGAACGAATTGTTCTCCAGCTCGGAAAGGAAGTTGGTGCCCGCGAGGCGCGCGAGGTAGTACAGGCGGTCGCCGTTCTGCAGCGACTCCATCTGCGTCTCGAACACGAAATTGAAGCTCGAGCCGAGCATGCCGCCGAAGGGCATCTTCTCCTCGGCCAGGCCGCCGATCCAGAAGTCGACCAGGTTGAGGCCGCTCTCCACGCCGGACCAGGTGCCGGTGCCGTGCAGGAAATCGAGGCGGTCGGCTGGCGTGCCGGTGCCGCCGAGGACCAGCGCTGCCGCGGCAGCGCGCTTGTCCGCCAGGGTCTCGGCGCCGGTAATGCTTTCATGCGTGCCGTATGCCGCGATGAAATTGAAGATCGAAGCCTCGTGCTTGAGGTAGCCCGAGAAATCCGCCCAGCTCTCGTAAGGCTTGAGCTGGCTGTCGCCGGTCAGCTCGAAGAACTGGCGGCGCGCGTCGTTCAGCGACGGAATTCCGGTGTCGCGACCGCGCGCGATGTTGATCGCAGCGAGGTCGAGCGGCAGGCCGAGCAGGTTGTTGCGCACCGCTTCGGTGACGAACTCGTCGATCTCGTTGCCCACCTGGCGCGTCACGCCGCGCACGATGGCGCCGGCGGCCTGCTCTGGGGTGAGGGTGCCGTTCTCGTCGAAGGCGAGCGGATTGAGGAACGCCGCAATCAGGCCGATCTCGCTCGACTGGAAATTCGGATCCAGCCGGTCGATGGTCTCGGTGAGCATCGAATGGCCGAAGCGGTACACCGTGTGCGCGAATTCCGCCACGATCGAGGCATCGATCGTCGGGTCGAAGGCGTTCGGGCCCAGGAAGGCGTCGACGTTCGGCTGGATCTTGCGCGCGAACTCCTCGAACACCAGGTGCTGGTATTGCATCTCGGTGCCGAGCTTGGCCGCCTGGAACAGGCGCTCGCCGTTCCACACCAGGGTGGAGGGATCGGACGGAATTTCGCTGACCGGTTCGAGCAGGTAGCCGTTGAGCACCTCCAGGTCGCCGCTGTCGAGTGCGACCTGCTTGGTGTGCTCGACCAGCCGGTTGTGCTCGGCGTGGAATATGTGGTGCACGGCGGTGAGGCCGATGTTCTCGTTCACCCGGCCGTCGCCGGCGATGAAGTGCCGATCGAGCAGCTCGTTGTCGTAGAAGCCGGCGCCCGGCGCGTTGCCGACTTCGCTATCGGCATCGGCGGTCAGCGCGGCGCCCGAAGAGCTGCGGGGCGCGGCGGCGTGCGCGATGTCGTCGAGGAACGCGTGGCCGGTGCGCACCGCGTTGGCCAGGCTGATCGGCGCCGCCGGATTGCCCTCCTCGAGGAAGGTGCTGCCATCCGCGTTCATCTTGACGACTTGCACGAATCCGTTCGGCCCGCGCACGAACATGCCGTAGGGATCGGTGGCGAGCAGCGGGACGTTGCCCACGTCCGCGTCGGTCAGGTCGATGCCGAGGAGGTCGCGCGCCTGCGCCTTGACCTGACCCCAGTTCGCCATGCCGCCATTCGGGCCGCCGGTGATCAGATTGCCGGTGGAGACCGGCTGGCCGTCGGCGTTCAGCGCGTACTGGCGCAGGAACACCTGGTGCGAAGCATGCGAGCTGTAGGTCTGGTTCTGGTCGACGAACGGCGAGGTGAGGTTGGTGTGCTGGTGCACGTCGTCGGCGGTGCCGAGGATGCCGTCCGCGCCGGGCTGGTTGGTGGCGCGCGTCAGCACCATGAAGTTGGTGTGGCCGCCTTCGACATAGAGCGGATCGTCGGGCTGCAGCGGGATGAAGATGGTGCCGCTGCCGCCCTTGGCGACGAGGTCCAGGCCGTGGTCGAAGAACTGGCCGAAGAAGGTCATCCAGGAGTTGAACGGCGCCGACAGGCCGACGTCGGGCGCGCTGTTCGGGATGAAGAACACTTCCTTGTCGTCGGCGGTGCCGAACTCGCCGTCCAGGCCGGGGCTGGTGACGAGCTCGCCGGTGTCGTCTTCGGTGCCGAGCACGCCGTCTTCGCCGGCCGCGGCTTGCACCGCGGCGGGGTTGTTCGCGGTCTGGTCGACGAGGGCGTTGGAGATTTCGCGCGGCTCGGAGTCGAACACGTAGCCGCTGGTCTGCTGGTAGGAGGTCGGCGTGCCGATGGTCATCGGGCCGGGGCCGTCCAAGTCGACGCTCACCGGCTGCGCCGGGCGGAAATACGGGTCGAGCAGCCTCGGGAACAGGTTGTCGGCGGCGCCGAACTGGCTCTGGCCGAAGGCCAGGTTGTTGAAGCTGCCGTCGAGCGTGCGCAGGCCGAAGGGCACCTGCGAGTTGGGCAGCAGCGAGCGCAGCGGCGTGCCGGCGGCATGCTGCTCGGCGATGAGGATCTGCTCGAGAATGAACCTGAGGTCGGCGCCGTTCAGCTTGATCACGTGTGTTTCTCCCCCTGAGAAATAGGAACGCACTGCTTTAGGTATGGCGGCGATGCTATCGGCGCGTGATATTGATCACGCTCAGGTGAACTACGGAATCACCCGCTGGGAGATACCCCAGGGAGGCGCAGGCGCTGGTAGGAAGGCGCGCGGAATGGGGTGTTTCCCTACCAGTCAATCCCTACCCGCATCGCTAAGCTTCGCGCACCGAATCCTTTTCAGGAGAGCGCCATGGCGCAACCCAAGATCGAATACGTGGATGTACCCGCCATCAACGAAACCTACGCCGACACCGTGCAGGGCATGATCTTCGACGGGCAGAGCGTGCGCCTCGAGCTGTGCGTGACGCGCATGGACGAGCCGAAGAAAGGCAGCAGCGAGCTCACCGGGCGGCGCCAGACCGCGGCCCGCGTGGTGCTGCCGCTGAGCGCGGCGCTCGACCTGTCGAGCAAGCTCGGGCGCATGATGACTACGCTTGCCAAGCGCGGCGCCGAGCGCAAGGCGAAGCAAGCGGAAGCCAAAAAATCCGTCTGAGGGAATGCGGTTCCTTTTCGTCCATCAGAACTTCCCCGGCCAGTACCGTCATCTAGCGCTGGACCTCGCCGGGCGCGGCCACCAGGTGGCCGCCATCGGCGACAAGGTGAACCTGCGCCGGCAGCGCACGCTGGTCCCGGGGATCAGGCTGCTTGGATATGAGGCGCCGGCGCAGCGCTCGGCCGATGGCTTGAGCTCGGCCATCGGACGCGGTCACGCCGCCGCGGGCGCCGCCTCGGTATTGCGCGGTGGAGGCTTCGCGCCCGACGTGATGTTCGCGCATCCCGGATGGGGCGAGGCGAGCTTCCTGAAGGACGTCTTTCCGCAGGCGAGGCTGGTGCTCTACTGCGAGTTCTTCTATCGCGCGCGTGGTGCGGACGTGGGATTCGACCCGGAGTTTTCGGTCGCGCCCGACGCCGTGCTGCGGTTGCGCGTGCGCAACGCGCCGTTCCTGATGGCGCTCGACGCGGCCGACCACGGCATCGCGCCGACGCGCTGGCAGCACGCGCAGTTCCCGGCGCGCTACGCCTCGCAGATCAGCGTGATCCACGACGGTATCGATACGCGCCTGGTGGCGCCCGACGCAGCTGCGCGCTTCGCCACAGCGGGAATTGCGTTGACTGCGCAGGACGAGGTAGTGACCTATGTCGCGCGCAACCTGGAGCCTTACCGCGGCTTCCACAGCTTCATGCGCGCGATTCCTGAGATCCAGCGGCGCCGGCCCAACGCGAAGATCGTGATCGTCGGCGGCGACGCGGTGAGCTATTCGCCGCGGCTGCCGGCCGGCCAGACCTACCGCGGGCGGCTGATGAAGGAGATGGGCAGCTCGATCGACTACGCCCGCGTCTTCATGCCCGGACAGATTCCGTACGCCGATTACCTCGCGCTGCTGCGGATCTCGTCCGCGCACGTCTACCTGACCTACCCGTTCGTGCTCTCCTGGTCGCTGCTCGAAGCAATGTCCGCGGGCGCGCCGGTCATCGGCTCGCGCACCGCGCCGGTCGAGGAAGTACTGCGGCACGGCAAAAATGGCCTGCTGGCCGACTTCTTCTCGCCGCAGGACATCGCCGCGCAGGTCGAGCGGGCGCTGGCCGACCGCCCGGCGGCGCGCCGCCTGGGCGAGCAGGCACGCCGGACCGTAGTGGAGGGCTTCGATCTGGCGCGGGTGTGTCTGCCGCGCCAGCGGCGGCTGGCGGAAGAGGACATCGCCAGCCTCGCCGCCTGACCACGCCGCCTGACCACTTTTAACACCGGCAGCTTCGCTTCATCCTTCGCCCTACGCGTATTCTCATGCCGCACGCTCACGGGGCGTCGGCAGGGAGGATACGCAGTCGCATGACGACGACAGCGGTACTCCGCCGCCCTATGCCGAGAGCGGCACCACGCTTGCTGAGAAGAGGGTATGGAGCCCTGGCGTCAAGACTTGGGGCGCAGGATCTTGCGGATGGAGGCCTGCAGCTCGCTGTACAGGATGGCGTCGTCTTCGACGAAGACGGCCCAGGGCATCTCGATGCCTTTGCGCTGGCCCTTCAGGACCAGCCGGAAGCCTTCGGGATCGATGGTCAGCAAGTACGCTTTTCCCCTGATCCTCAGGTTCAAACGCACTTGCACGCCGGAAGCATTGGACACGACCCCGGAAGGCGAGCAAGCGCTGTTCCCAGCCTATGCCGACCGATCTCTACAAGCGCGCACTCCGTAGAGCGGGTGAAATCCTCGGCGGACCGGGCGCCCTCGCGGCGTATCTGGGAGTAGATTCAGAACGCATTGCAAAATGGACCACGGGCGGCGCCCGCCCGCCGGCCCGCGTAATGCAATCAGTGGCGGCGGTCATCCGGCACCAGATGCTGAGGAATGGCTCGCGTCCGGCGGCCAGAAGGCGCCGCGCCTAAGGCGGTTTCTGCCGGTGCCGGCTGACCGGCTGCGGCGGCGTCACGTTCTCCGTATCCTCGGCATAGACGTAGACCTCCCCGAACTCGGTCTGCACCGTGTAGCGGGTGCGGCCGTGGAGCACGTATTCGTCGATGACCCGGCCCTCGCGCATGCCCGCGGGGGTCTTGAAGCGCACGATTTTCACGGGCAATGGCGGCGGGCATTGCGCTTAGGGCATGCCGTTGTCGCACGCCGCCTCGAGGCCGAGTTGCAGCCCGAGGTTTTGCGGATCGAACGCCATGACCAACACGGCATGGAAATTGTCGTTCGCCCCTTCACGCACGACTTTCTTGAACAGCAGGATGCTGAAACCGACCGGGTCGAACTCGAGGTCCTTCTCGCTGTGGGCAGAGACGGTGTACTTCGCGATCTGGCCCAGTAGCGTGCCCGTCCTATAGCCGTCGAGGCTCGTACGCTCGGCCACTTGCAGGCGCAGGTTGCCGTCGGGCAGGAGCCACACGCGCTGGCTCAAGTCGGTCGCGCCCTGGAACACGATCACTTCGGGCTCCACGGTGCACGGGTTGTCGAAGGTTGCGGCCAGCGGCACGCTCGTCGTCAGATCGAGCAGCATGACTTGCGCTACGGCCGGCGTCGCCGCCAGGAGAGCCGCGGCTGCGATGAATGCGTGGCGAATGTTTTTCACGAGATCACCCTTGCGCTTGGCAGTTGTTCGGCGTGGAGGGCTCGCACTCCACTCTTTGCGGATCGCTCCGGCTGCAGCGGCACTCCTCGCGGAAATGACAGACCATGGGACGGCCATCGGCGCCGGTTACCGTTTTCTCGCGGTGCGTGTGGAAGAAGCTGGGTACCATGTTGTCGTGCGCGATCAAGCGTTCGTCGCGTCGGTTCTCCACCTTGGTGGGCCGTTTTGGACCGAACCTGAAGACGTTCAGCGTATCCTCGCGGTAGGTGTAGCGTGCCCCGGACGGCAAGCCGAAGCCCTCGCCTTCGCTGCGGCTGCGCGTGCGGAATTCCGAGCCGGCATTTCCCTGGTCCTTGACCCGGGTCTCCGTGTTGGTCGTTCCTTCGACGTGGAAATGGTCGGTGACCAAGCACGGGTTTTGGCCGTCAAGAGTGAACGGCTGCTCCTGCTGCGTAGTGTCGTTGTCTGCGAAGGCGGGGACTACGGCAAGCGCGAGAACGAGCGCCGCGGCCGCAGCCCGCGCTCGCATCCCACCTGATTCACTGCACGCGTTCATCGAAACATCTCCTTGGCGGTTGAGAGGCAAAACTTGATGACGCGAAACTGTGCGCGCGGCGGCACGAACGGCCTATGCTCCGAGCGGCAGGGAAACGGAAACGCGCAGCCGGCACTCGCCCGCACGCGGCGCGATCGCCGCGAAGGGAATAAGTGGTTGTCCGGGATGGCATAAAGCGCATCGCCGGGGCGACTTCAGCGGGCCGGTGCGGGCGCACGGGCTCGCCGCGTTCGCAATAGTCCGTTCGGACTTGGACTGTCGCCTTGCCGGGACGTCCCTGACGTCCTACTGGGGAAAACCGGGCCGGATCAGCCCGTAATCAGCGTATTGGCGATGGCAAAGCTGGTGAGCGCCGCGGTGTTGTGGAGGTCGAGCTTGCTCATCAGGTTGGCGCGGTGCTTCTCGACGGTCTTCACGCTGACGAACAGGTATTCCGCGATGTCGCGGTTGCGGCGGCCCTCGGCGATCAGCTTCAGCACCTGCTTCTCGCGCTCGGTGAGCGTATCGGAGCGCGCGCGCATCGCGCCTTCGCCGCCGTCGCGTTCGAGATAGCCGGCGACGATGCGATCGGCCACCGCCGGGCTGATGAAGGTCTTGCCGCGCATCACGCTCATGATCGCGATCAGCAGCTCGGAGCGCGAGGTGCACTTCAGCAGGTAGCCGTCGGCGCCGGCCTGCAGCGCCGCGCGCACGTGCTCCTCGGTCTTGTGCATGGTCAGCACCAGGATGCGGATCTCGCTCGAGCGGCGTTTGAGCTCGCGGATCGCGCTCATGCCGTCCATGTGCGGCATGGCGAGGTCCATCAGCACCAGATCAGGCTTGAGCAGCGTGGCGAGGCGTATCGCGTCGCGGCCGTTATCCGCGGCACCGACCACTTCGAACTCGGCCTCGGCCTCGAGCAGCGCGCGCAGTCCTTCGCGCATGATGGTGTGGTCGTCCGCGATCACGATCCGCTGCAGCACGCCCAGGCGGCGCGGCGCGCAATCCTGCGGCTCGTTTTCCAGGACGTCCTGCGCTTCGGCTTCCATCACGTCCTCACCGCTTCGTAGTAGATCGGCCAGTTGACGGCAACCGTGGTGCCGCGACCCCGCCCGGCGCGCAGCGCGAAGCGCCCGCCGGTCATCTCGGCCCGCTCGCGCATCGTCGAAAGCCCGAGGCCGTCGCCGGCTGGCGCCGCGCCTACGCCGTCATCCTGCACCTGCAGCTCGAGCTGGCCATCGCAGCGCCGCAGGACCAGGCGGACCTTGCGCGCACCGGAGTGCATCACGACGTTGTGCAGGGCTTCCTGCACGATGCGGTAGATCGCGGTCTTCAGCGGCGCGGCAATCTCGGCCTCGCTTACGTCGACGAGCAATTCGAGCTCGAGCTGCTGGTGGATGGCGCAGAACTCGCGGCTCAACCCGGCGAGCGTCGGCAGGATGCCGAGGTCGTCCAGCGTCGCGGGGCGCAGGTTCATCGCAACGCGGCGCACCTCGTCCATCACGGCACCGATGCGGCCCGAAAGCTGGCGCAGCGTCCTCGTTGCGGCATCGCCCGCGCCGCTTGCGATCTGCGCCTCGCAACTCTCGAGCGCGAATTTCACCCCGCCGAGCGCTTGGCCGACGCCGTCGTGCAGCTCGCGCGCGATGCGCTGGCGCTCGAGCTCCTGCGCCGACATGAATTGCGCGGAGAGCAGCCGCACTTCGCTCTCGCAGTGGCGCAGCGCCGCTTTGAGCGAGCGCTGCGCGGGCGGCTTGGCGCGGCGCGGCGCAGGCGCCGGCCGAAGGACCGTGGCGGTGTCGATCGAGCGAAGCGCTCGCGCCACTAGCGCAATGGAATTTGCGGATGCTGCTGCTTCGTTGACCTTCATCTCCCCCACCCCTCGACCAGCGCCCCTGTCGCGCCGGTAATGACAACTAATGCACATTTTCGACTACACAACATATACACAATGCATTCGCGCCCGACAAGGCGCAAAAATTGGCAGTCCCTCCGTATTCGCCTGTAGTTTTTACAAGCACATCAAGTAGGTGTCTCCCCCTCCCCGAAAGTAGTAGTTCCCCGTAGCGGCGAAGGGTCTTCCGGAGGCTAGGATAAATTCGATGGACGAC
>DATFDV010000287.1:0-2479 GCA_035251855.1 Burkholderiales bacterium
GGTCTTGCCGCCGCTCGTGTAGCCGGCGCGGGCGAAGGCGCGTGCGCCGGTGCCTTCCGTGTTGACCCCGGCCATCGCGCGCTTCACGAAGTCCACCCACTCGCGCCGCAGCGGCACTTGCTGCGTCAACTCGGGCTCGAAGGTGCGGCGCTGGCCGGTGCGCGGGTCGGCGATGTGCGCAACGACGTGCGGGCGGTACATGGCGCCGTTCGCCGCCACCGTAGCCATCGCCCGCGCGAGCTGGATCGGGGTATAGGCGTTGTAGCCCTGGCCGATGCCGATCGAGATGGTCTCGCCCGGATACCAGCGCTGCTGCTCGCTGCGCTTGAAGCGCGCCAGCTTCCATTCCGGCGAGGGCAGGATGCCGCTCGCCTCGCCGTTGAGGTCGATGCCGGTGCGCGAGCCCAGGCCGAGCTTCTTCATGAAGGCGGCGATCGCGTCGATGCCCATGTCGTTGGCGAGCATGTAGTAGTAGGTGTCGGAGGACACGACGATCGACTTGTGCAGGTCGACCACGCCGTGGCCGCCGGGCTTGGAATCGCGGAAGCGCCGGTCGCCGAAGAAGAAGTAGCCCGGGTCGTTGATGGTGCTGCGCGGCGTGCGCTTGCCCATCTCCAGCGCGGCGAGCGCCATGAACGGCTTGAAGGTCGAGCCCGGCGGGTAGACCCCGGCAATGGCGCGGTTGGTGAGCGGCCGGTCGAGCGAGGTGTTCAGCTCCGTCCACACCGTGGGGTCGATGCCGTCGACGAACAGGTTGAGGTCGAAGCCCGGCTTGGAGACGAGCGAGAGCACCGCGCCGCTGCTCGGCTCGATGGCGACCAGCGCGCCGCGCCGCTCGCCGAACGCATTCTCCGCGACGCGCTGCAGGCGCATGTCGATGGTGAGGACCACGTTGCTGCCGGCCTGTGCCGCGGTGGTCTGCAGCGTGCGGATGCCGCGCCCGGCGGCGTCGATCTCGACCTGCTCGAAGCCGGTGGTGCCGTGCAGCTCGCGCTCGTAGGTGCCCTCCACGCCGCTCCTGCCGATGTAGTCGGTGCCGCGGTAGTTCGCGTCGACGCCTTCCTGCTCGAGCTCGGCCTGGTCGTCCTTGTTGATGCGGCCCATGTAGCCGATGACGTGCGAGCCGACGTCGCCGAACGGGTACTGGCGGAACAGGCGCGCCTTGATCTCGACGCCCTCGTAGCGGAAGCGGTTGGCGGCGAACTTGGCGACGTCTTCGTCGCTGAGGCGCGTGCGGATCGGCAGGCTCTCGGGGTTGCGCGTCTCCACCATCAGGCGCTTGAAGCGTGCGCGGTCGCGCGGCGTAATCTCGATCAGCTCGGCGAGCTGGTCGATGGTCGCCTCGACGCTTTTCACCCGGCGCGGAAAGATCTCGAGGGTGTAGCCCGAATAGTTGCGCGCCACCACCACGCCGTTGCGATCGGTGATCAGGCCGCGGTTGGGCGGGATCGGCACGATCGAGATGCGGTTGTCCTCGGCCTTGGAGCGGTAATGCTCGTGCTGGACCACCTGCAGGAAGAAAAAGCGCGACAGCAGGATGCCGAAGGCGATGAGCATCACCACGCCGGCGATGCCGATGCGCAGCTGGAACTGCTGCAGCTCGCGCTCGGAATTGCGCAGCTCCGCGGTCCCCATCATATGGTCTGCTCCCGCTCCGCCCGGCGCTGCGGCCGCAGCAGCAGCCAGGTGACCAGCGGCCACAGCACCGCGCCGGCCAGCGGCCCGACGACCAGCGCCCACCCTGGGAAGGGGTCGCCGGCGACGATTCTCACCAGCACCGCCACGGCCTGCGCGGCGAGCAGCATGGCGCCGATGTGCAGCGCCTGCAGCCCGGGTCCGAACCACAGGATGCGGCGCGAGAGCCAGATGCCGAGGAACGCGAGCACCGAGTAGGACAGCGCGTGCTGGCCCAGGAGCACACCGTTGCCGGCGTCGGTGACCAGGCCGAGCGCCCAAGCCACGCCCAGGCCGACCAGGCGCGGCTGGCGGATGCACCAGAAGACCAGCACCAGCGCGACGAAATCGGGCACCAGGCGCAGGTCGCGCCACGGCAGGAAGTTGAGGAACAGCGCGAGCGCGAACGACATGATGATGGTGCTCGCACGCACCGGCTGAAGGATCTGCGAGCTAGCGAGCATCCGGATCTTTCAGCCGGCCGCGGCGTTTCTCGCGCTTGTCCTTGGCGGGTTCCTCCGGGCGCGGCGGACGCGCGGCGTCGTCCGACAGCACCAGCACGAAGCGCCCGCGGTCGACGCCGGCGGCCGGCCGGCAGACCACGCGCGCGAACGCGTTCTCGGCGTCTTTCTCGATGCGCATCACCGTCGCCACCGGCAGCCCCGGCGGATAGGTGCCGTCCACCCCGGAGGTGACCAGGCGGTCGTTGCCCTGGATGTCGGCGTTGGCGGCCATGAAGCGCAGCTCGAGGGTACCCGAGGCGCCGCCGCCGAAGGCGATGGCGCGCAGGCCGTTACGCACCACC
>DATFDV010000288.1:0-7974 GCA_035251855.1 Burkholderiales bacterium
CCAGCCCGAGGGTCCTGCCCCTCGCCAGCTTGAAGCTCGCCCCCTTGACCGCCGGCACGCCGTCGAAGCTCTTCGCGAGGGCGTGCGCCTCCAGCACCGTCGGCTGGTGATTGGCGCGCTTGCGCGTGACGATCTGGTCGAGGCGTGGACGCGCGGCGAGCAGCATTCGCGTGTAGTCGTCGGTAGGGGCGCCGAACACCTGCTCCACCGTCCCCTGCTCCCGGATTTCGCCCTGCTGCATTACGACGACATGGTTTGCGATATGGGTTAGCAAGGCCAGATCGTGGGTGATGAAGAGCACCGACATGCGGCGGCGCCGCTGCAGCGCGGCGATCAGCTCGAGGATCTGCTTCTGCACCGTCACGTCGAGCGCGCTGGTCGGCTCGTCGGCGATCAGCAGCTTCGGCTCGCAGGCGATCGCCATCGCGATCATCACGCGCTGCTGCTCGCCGCCCGAAAGGCGCGAAGGGATCGCATCCAGCTTGGCCTCGGGCGAGGCAAGGCCAACCTCCTCGAACAGACCGAGCGTCCGGGCGCGCGCTTCCCTTGCCGAAAGGCCGCGATGCTGGCGCAGCACCTCCGCGACCTGGAAGCCGACGCTGAACACCGGGTTGAGCGAGCTCATCGGCTCCTGGAAGATCATCGCGATCTCGGCGCCGCGCAGCGCGCGCATCTCGCGAGCCGGGGTTTGCAGCAGGTCCTTGCCTTGGAAAAGGATGCGCCCCCCGACGGTGGCATTGCCAGGAAGCAACCCCAGAATCGAAAGCGCGGTCACCGACTTGCCGCTGCCCGACTCCCCCACCAGCGCCACCGTGCTGTGCTCGGGGATGGCGAAGGTCACCCCCTTCACCGCCTGAACCGCGCCGAAGTCCACGCGCAGATCGCGCACGCTGAGCAGGCTCACTGCAGCCTCGGGTCGAGCGCGTCGCGTAGCGCGTCGGTGAACAGGCTGAACGCGGTGACCGCCAGCGCCATCGCCGCCGTCGCGGCGGCGATCTGCCACCACATGCCGAGGATCAGCTCGCTCGGTGCCTCGGCCAGCATGCTGCCCCACGAAACCGTGTCCACGCCGACCCCGAAGCCGAGGAAGCTCAGGATCACTTCCGACTTGATGAACAGCACCACGTGGAGCGAAAGCTGCACCAGGACCACGTGGCTGACGTTCGGCAGGATGTGGGCGAACATGCGCCGCCCCGCGGAAGCGCCGACCGCGTCGGCGGCCAGGACGTATTCACGCACGCGGTGCTTGAGGTACTCGGCGCGTACCAGCCGGAAGATCCCGGTCCAGCCGGTGAGGCCGAGGATCAGGATCACCGTCAGGACGCCCTTCTGGCCGAGCACCGCCGCGACCGCCAGCACCAGCAGAAGGTACGGGATCGAGGTGAACACGCTGTACAGCCAGTTGAAGAAATCGTCGACCCAGCGGCCGTAAAAACCGGCGAAGGCGCCAAACAGCGTGCCGAGCAGCGTCGCCAGCGCCGCGGCAGCGAAGCCGACGATAAGCGAGGTCTCGGTGCCCTTGATCGCCTTCTTCAGCACGTCGCGGCCCCACTTGTCGGCGCCGAACAGGAGAGAGCCCTGTTTCGCTTCATCCTGGGATAGTTCGGTGAGCGATTTGCGAATCTCGGCGAGCTCCGGCCCGATCGGGTCCTGGATGCCATAGTCTTCTTGCGGAAGCGCCTTGGCCACCTCGGCGGCCTGATCCTCCACAACGGTTCCAAAGAATCGCGGCGGCGCATAGCTCACGCCGGCCTCGTCCGCCCAGTCGCGCGCCACCCAGCCGGCCGCCGAAGCGGCGGCAAGGGCGATGAACGCCAGGACTAGGGCAGCCGAAGCGATCCCGACCGGATCGCGCAGCAAGCGCCGCCACGCCAGGTGCCAAAGGCTCATTTGAGCTGCACCCTTGGATCGAGCGCACGATAGGTCAGATCGGCAAGCAGGTTGACGACCATGGTGGCGATGGCGACGTACACCGTCACCGCCTTGATCACCGGGAAGTCGCTGCGCTCCACGGCGAGGATCACCTCGCGGCCGATTCCCGGGATGGAAAAGAAGCGCTCGATCAGGAACGCGCCGGCAAGCAGGCCGGGAACCTGCGTCATGACGTTGGTGGTGATCGGGATCGCGGCGTTGCGCAGGACGTGGAGCCACATCACGCGGCCTTCGCCCAGTCCCTTGGCACGCGCGGTGCGCACGTAGTCCTGGTCGATCTCGTCGAGGAACACGCTGCGGTACAGGCGGATGTCGGGAGCGAGCGAGACGATCACCCCCACCAGGATCGGCAGCGCGGCATAGGCCAGCAGGTTCTCGCCCAGCGTGCCGCCCCAGCCCTGCACCGGGAACCAGCCGAGCCGGTAGGCAAGCCAGTACTGCAGCACGAGGATGTACACCAGGATGCTGACCGACTGTCCCACGGTGCAGCCGATCATGATCGCGCGGTCGGTAAGCGAGCCGCGGTAGTAGGCAACGAGCATGGCCGCGGCGAGGGAGATGACAGTACTTAGGAATAATAGAGGTAACAAAACTGTGAGTGATGGTCCAAGCCGCGTGGCGAAGATCTGCGACACCCGCTCATTCGTCGACCAGCTCACGCCGAAATCCGCCGTCGCCACCTGCTTTAGGAAGATGCCGAGCTGCACCCAGTACGGCTGGTCGACGCCGAGGCTGCGGCGGATGTTCTCGATCTGCTCGGCGCTCGCGATCTTGCCGGCAAGGAGGTACGCCGGGTCGCCGCCGACCCAGTTGAACAGGAAGAAGACCAACAGGATTACGCCCAGGAGCGTGGGAAAGAATTGCCACAGCCTCCTGGTCAGGTAGCTACTCAAGGTCTATGTAGAGCCACTCGGCATGCAGCACCGGATGCTTGGTATAACCCTTCACCCGCGGCTGCATCAGGACGTTCCGGTAGCGGCTGTCGGTCAGCAGCCAGACCGTGTCGGTCTCCATGATGCGCGCCATCTCGCGGTAGAGCTCGTTGCGCTCGGGGCCGTCGGGGAGGAGCCGCGAGCGCTGATAGCGCTTGTCGTACTCCGGCGAGCGGTAGCAGGCGTTGTTGCTCTGGCCGGTATTCGGGCCGTAGAGAAGCTGCATGAAATTGTCGCCGTCCGGGTAGTCGGCAATCCAGGCGGCGCCGCGCATCATCAGGCGGCACTGGTTCTCGAGCTTGATCAGCTCCGGGAAGCGGTCCTTGTGGATCTCCAGGCGCACGCCGATCGAGTCGAGGGAGCGCTTCATCAGCTCGTCGAACTGGCGGTCGCGTTCGCTCGGCGTCGAGGAATAGCGGATCACCAGCGCCCCGCCGTCGGGCAGCTGTCGGTAGCCGTCGGCGCCCTTGCGGTAGCCGAACTTGTCGAGCAGCGCGTTGGCGGCGCGCGGGTCATGCGCGATGCTGCTGCGGTACTGCGGATCGTGGCCGGCCACGCCCGGCGGGATCGGGTAATGCGCGCGGATCGACTGGCCCTTGCGGATGATACGGATCTGGTCCTCGACCTTGTACGCCATGGCAATGGCGCGCCGCAGGGCGATCTTCTCCTTGGAAAACCCGCCCACCGTCTTATCCTGCATGTTGAAGTACAGGTAAGTGATCTCCGGGTCGACGCTGCGCTCGAGCTTGATGCCGCGCCGGGCGAACTCCGGCTTGAGCTGCCCCTCGGCGGTGATGAAAGTCGGCGCCACCTCGGAGAGCTGGTACTCGATGTCGGTATCGCCGCGCTGGAACGCGAGCCAGCGGCTCTGCGTCTCCTCCATGATGCTGATCTCGACGCCGCCGATGCGCGGCAGGCGTGCGCCGTCGCGCATCACTTCGCGATAGCCCGGATTGGCCTCGAGCACGATCTTCGAGGAACGCCTATAGCTCTTGAGGCGGAACGCCCCGCTGCCCACCGGCTTCGCCGCCGATTCGTCGCCGTAGTGCTCGATCGCCTCGCGCGCCACCGCGCCCGACAGCGAGAAGGCGAGCACGTGCGAGAAATTGAGATCGGGCTGCTTGAGGCGGATCACCAGCGTGTGGCGCTCGGGCGTTTCGATCGCCGCGATGCCTTCGAACATGAAGGCGTAAGGCGAGCGGTTCTTCGGGTCGAGGAAGCGTCCGATGGAGTAGGCGTAGTCGAGCGCCGTGAGCTCGCGCTTCTTCCCCTTGAAGACCGGATCGTCGGCGAAATGGATCCCCGGCTTCACGCTGACCCGATAGGTCCGGCCCTGATCGCTGATCTGCGGCAGATCCGTTGCGGTATTCGGCACCAGCCTGGCCGGGCGCGCGAGGTAATCGTAGGTGAGCAGCGGATCGAAGATCGCCTCGATCACCGTGCCCGAGTAGTAATCCGAGACTTTCACCGGGTCGAAGCCGGTTTCCGCCGCCTGGAAGGTGATGCGCAGGATCTTCGATGGATCCGCGCCGTGCGCCGCGGTAAAGGTGATGGCCAGAATCAAAACAAGAAGGCGCACGCGCCGAAAGTATAATCGGGCCATGGCGCTCCTCTCCGGCAAGAAGATCCTCGTCACGGGCGTGCTCAGCAACCGCTCGATCGCGTACGGCATCGCCAAGGCCGCTCGCCGTGAAGGCGCCGAAATCGCCCTCACCTACCAGAACGAGCGCTTCAAGGACCGGGTCACCGAGATGGCGAAGGAGCTGGGCTCAACGCTCGCGCTGCCGTGCGAGGTCACCGACGATGCCCAGATTGCATCCCTGTTCGATCAATTAGGGAAAACCTGGAAAAACCTCGACGGCCTGGTGCATGCCATCGCCTTCGCACCGCGCGAGGCCATCGCCGGCGACTTCCTCGAAGGCATCAGCCGCGAGGCGTTCCGCCAGGCTCACGATATCTCCTCCTACAGCTTCGCGGCGCTCGCCAAGGCTGCCGTGCCGCTGCTGCATAAGAATTCTTCCCTGGTGACGCTGACCTATCTCGGCGCGGAGCGGGTGGTGCCCAACTACAACACGATGGGGCTGGCGAAGGCGAGTTTGGAGGCGTCGGTGCGCTACCTGGCGGCGAGCCTGGGCGCGAAGGGAATCCGCGTCAACGGCATCTCCGCCGGGCCGATCAAGACGCTGGCGGCGGCGGGCATCTCCGGCTTCAGCAAGATCCTCAAGTTCGTCGAGGAGCACGCGCCGCTGCGGCGCAACGTCACGACCGAGGATGTCGGCAACGCCGCGGCGTTCCTGCTCTCGGACCTGGCGGCGGCGATTACCGGCGAGATCCTCTACGTCGACGGCGGCTTCAGCCACGTGGTGGCCGGCATCGGGGCTGGAAATTCGGGGACGGAGCCCTAACTCCGAAAGCTGCGCCAGCCGTGGAGTTAGGGCTCCGTCCCCGAATTTCCGTCCGGTCGCTACTTCTTCTCCGTCAGACTCCCGGGCCTGATCTCGATGTCGGCGCGGCTGCGCAGGCTTTCGACGAAAGCCTCGTACTGCGCGTTGCCGTAAAGGCTGGCGGCGCGCATCGCGGCCTGCGGATCGAGCTCCTTGGAAGGCTCGTCGATCACCCTCGACACGCGCAGCAGGACGTAGCCGGCGTCGGGCAGCGGGACGCCGATATAAGCCGGCAGCTTGGCGGTATCGGCGCCGAACACCTGGCGCATCACGTTGGGCGGGAAGCCCTGCGTCTCGCGGCGCGAGACGAGGCGCGGCGCGCCCCACTTGACGCCGGCGTCCTGGCCCTTGCGCAGCTGCTCGAGCTTCGCCGTGCCTTCCTTGAGGGCGAGCGCGGAGGCCTCGCGGTTGCGCAGCAGGTCGGTGATCTCCGCCTTTACTTCCTCCAGCTTGCGCTGCGCCGGCGGCTGGTGCTCGAGCACGCGGGCCGCGACCAGCGTGTTGGGCGCGACCTCGATCGCATCGGTATTGCGCTTGTTCTTCAGCGCGTCGGCGGAGAACAGGGCCGACAGCAGCTTAGGGTTGTCGAGCGCACCGAGCTCCTGGCGCGCCGACTTGGCGATCCAGCCGGTGGTCTGGATCGGCAGCTTGAAGCGCTCCGCCACGCCTTTCAGGCTGTCCGACTGCTCGTAGACCATGTTGCTGAAGGTCTCGGCGGCTTCGGCGAATTTGCGCTGGCCTTTCTGGCGCGCGACCTCGTCGGCAATCTCCTTCTTCACCTCTTCGTACGAGCGCGTCTTGCCGGCCTGGATACCGGTGAGGCGCAGGACGTGGAAGCCGAACTCGCTCTCCACCACCTGCATCTCGTTCTGCGCCAGCTTGAACGCGGCCTCCTCGAAGGGCTTGACCATCATGCCGCGGCCGAACCAGCCGAGATCACCGCCCTTCTCCGCCGAGCCCGGATCCTGGGAGTGTTTTTTGGCGAGCTCCGCAAAACGATTGGGCGCCTTGCGCAATTCGTTCAGAAGCTTGTCGGCCTCCTCCTTGGTCTTCACCAGGATGTGGCTGGCGCGGCGCTGCTCCTCCACGCGCAACTGGCTGGCGCGGGCGTCGTAAGCCGCGCGTACCTCGCTCTCGGAAGGCGGGTCCTGGCGGGCGAGCGCCTCGGCCGAGAGCACCACGTATTCGACCCGCACCCGCTCGGGGGTGCGGAAATCGGCCTGGTTGGCCTCGTAATACGCCTTCACCTGCTCATCGCTCACCTTGACCTGCGGCAGGAACTGCTTGACCTCGAGGCGGGCGTCGGAGACCTCGCGCCGCTGCGCCTCGAGCGCGTTGATCTTCGCCACCACCGTGCGCGGGGCGATCGCCGTGTCGGCGATGGCGCCGGCCATGCGCGCGAGCGGGATCTGCGTCTGCAGGTTGGCGACGTTCCCCTGGTCGGTGACGCCTTGGGACGCGAGGTAGGCCGAATACTTCGCCGGCGAGAACTTGCCGTCCTCCTGGAACTCGGGCGCGCTGGTAATGGCGTCGATCACCGCCTCGCGCGACAGGAACATATGCGCGCGCGCTGCCTCGCTCGCCACCAGGCGCTGGCCGATCATCGCCTCCAGCACCGAGCGGTGCATCTCCGGCGAGTCGAGCATCGCCGGGTCGACCGCGCCGCCGAACATGCGCCGCAGCTGGTCCTGCTGGCGGCGCAGCTCTTCGGCGAACTCGTTCTGCGAGATGTCGAGGCCATTGACCGTCGCCACCGTGTCGCGGCCGCCGCGGAACTGCGTATAGGACTCGATGCCCCAGGTCGCGAAGGTGATCGCGATCAGGAACAGGAAAACCTGAATAACCCGCTTGTATTTGTGGACTAAGTCGAACACGAGGCCAGCCGGAGGAACGAAAAGCGAATTCTACCCGCGGCGGCACGGCCGGCCGGCCCGATGATGCGGCGTGAACCGGTAGCTTCTGCTTCTACATCAGATCCACATCAGCGTGCTGACGATCACCGCGAAAACCAGGAACCACAGGAAGCCCACGCCCCATTGCCAGAGCCGTTCGCTGATGCTTCTGCCCGTGTACTCGAAATAGACGGTGCCGTCCTCTCGCAGGACCGGGATCACGGTGGTCGCGTCCGAATTCGTTCTTCCCATGGCGTGCCTCCTCTCGCCCGGTCATTCTTTGCATTTCGGGCGGCTGCTCAATCAGGGAAACCCCTAGACCCTGAGTCGGGCTGAACCTGTAGCCGCCCGGCTACACCCGGCCACTTGGGGCGAAAATGCAGCGATTTGGGCTGAAATACGGCGAAAAAGCGGCTGTCTACGCGCCGAGGGCCCGCATCGCGACGTACCCGGCGGCAGCGGGCGCAGCGCTTGCACGGCCCCGGCATGGGCCGTTTTGCGCTCGCATTCGTCGCCTCGCTGGCGGCGGCGCCGGGCACCGCGGTCGAGACCGTGCGCATCATTTCGCTGCCCGCGCGCGTGAGCGAGCTGGACGCCAAGCCGGTCACCGACTTCGCGCGCCGGCCGCTCGGCCGCGTGGCCGACGTCACGCTGGACCTGGCGAACGGCCGCGTGCGCCATGTGATCGTCGAGACCCCGCAGGGCACGCGCCCGGTGCCGTTCCACATCTTCACGCCAGCGCTCGACGGCGAGCGGCTCCTGCTCGACGCCTCG
>DATFDV010000289.1:0-15820 GCA_035251855.1 Burkholderiales bacterium
TGAGCGGCTCGGCGATGATCTGGCCGATGGTCATGCGCGGATTGAGCGAGGAGTAGGGGTCCTGGAAGATCACCTGCACGCGGCGGCGCACCTTGCGCAGCTCGGCTTCGCTCAGGCTCGCGAGGTCCACGCCCTCGAACAGGATGCGCCCGCTGGTCGGGCGTTCCAGCTGCAGGATGCAGCGCCCGGTGGTGGTCTTGCCGCAGCCGGATTCGCCCACCAGGCCAAGCGTCTCGCCGCGCTGCAGCGTAAAGCTCACCCCGTCGATCGCCCTCACCTGGCCCGCGGGCTTGGAAAACATCCCGCCGCCGACCGGGAAATGCTTCACCAGGTTCTCGACCTGGAGCAGGACCTCGCTCATGTGGCCACCTCGGCGGCGCCCTCTTTCACGAGCTCTGCGGCGCGCCAGCATGCGGAGCTATGGCCCGGGCGCACGCCGGCCAGGGGCGGCATCTCGAGGCATCGCTCGATGCGGTAGGCGCAACGCGGCTGGAAGGCGCAGCCCGGCGGCAGCCGCGTCAGGTCGGGCGGCTGTCCCTGGATCGGGTCGAGCCGCGCGCGGCGCGGCTCGTCCAGCCGCGGCACCGAGCGCAGCAATCCAAGCGTGTACGGATGGCGCGGGTGGGCGTAGATCTCGCGCGCGGCCGCCTGCTCGATGATGCGCCCGGCGTACATCACGTTCACGCGGTCGGCGTAGCGCGCCACCACGCCGAGGTTGTGGGTGATGATCAGCATCGCCACGCCCAGGCGCCGCGACAGGTCCTGCATCAGCTCGAGGATCTGCGCTTGGATGGTGACGTCGAGCGCGGTGGTCGGCTCATCGGCGAGGATCAGCGACGGATTGCAGGCGAGCGCCATGGCGATCATCATGCGCTGGCGCATGCCGCCGCTGAAATGGTGGGGATACTGGGCGAGGCGCCGCGCCGGGTCGGGGATGCCGACCATGCCGAGCAGCTCGACCGCGCGCGCGCGCGCCTGCTCCGGTCGCATCTTCATGTGAATCTCGAGGCCCTCGGTGAGCTGCCGGCCGATGGTCAGCACCGGGTTGAGCGAGGTCATCGGCTCCTGGAACACCATCGCGATCTCGCGCCCGCGCAGGTCCTGCATCTCGGGCTCGGAGAGCTTCAGCAGATCGCGGCCCTTGTAGACGATCTCACCCGACTCGATGCGGCCGGCGGGCTCGGACACCAGGCGCATGATCGAGAGCGCCGAGACCGACTTGCCGCAGCCCGACTCGCCCACCAGCGCGACGGTTTCGCCCTCGGCGACGTCCCAGGACACGCCGTCGACCGCGCGCACCAGGCCCGCCGCGGTCATGAAGGTGGTCCTGAGGTTGCGCACTTCGAGCAGTTTTGCCATGGCCGCTAGGCTACTGCGTTTGCCGCGTACAGGGCGTCGATCTCGGCCCCCGAGAAGCCAAATTCGGAGAGCACCTCGCGCGTGTGCTGGCCGAATGTCGGCGCCGGGCGCCTTACTCCGCCCGGGGTGGCGGAGAGCTTGACCGGCAGGCCGAGGGCGCGCGTGCGCCCGGCGCGCGGGTGCTCGAGCTCCACCACCATCTCGCGCGCGCGGGCCTGCGGATCGGCGGCGAGCTCGGCGATCGAGTTGATCGGGCCGCAGGGCACGCCGGCGGCTTCCAGCGCGGCGAGCAGATCATTCTTTTTCCACGAACCGATCTTCTTGCCCAGCACTTCGGTCAGCGCGGCGAGGTTCTTCATGCGCTCGGTGTTGCTGCTGAAACGCGGATCGGCGAGCCACTCCGGCGCGCCCAGCACGCGGACCAGGCGCTCCCAGTTCGACTGGTTGGCGCCGCCGATGGTGAGCCAGCCGTCGGCGGCCTGGAATGCCTGGTACGGCGCCGACAGGATATGCGCCGAGCCGCTCGGCCCGAGCGCCTCGCCGGTCGCGAAGTAGATCGCCGCATGCCAGAAGGTCTGGTGGATGCCGGCCTCGAAGAGCGAGGTGTCGACCAGCTGGCCCGTACCGGTCTTCAGGCGGTGCACGTAGGCCGAGACCACGCCGAGCGCGCCCAGCATGCCGGCATTGATGTCGCAGGTCGGCGCGCCATGCTTCACCGGCGCGCGGCCGGGCTCGCCGGTCATGGCCATCAGCCCGGACATGCCTTGCGCGATCAGATCGTAGCCGCCGCGCTCGGCGTAAGGGCCGGTCCGGCCGAAGCCCGAAATCGAACAGTAGATGAGTGCCGGATTGATTTCCCGCAGGGCTGCATAGCCCATGCCGAGCTTCTCCATGGTGCCCTTGCGGTAGTTCTCGGTCAGCACGTCGGCGCCCTTCACCATGCGCTTTAGCGCTTGCTGCGCCGCCGGCACCTTGAGGTTCAGCGCGATACCGCGCTTGTTTCGGTTCATCGCCATGAACGCGGCCGACTCGCCGTTCACCTTGGGCCGGTCCATCAGGCGGGTGTCATCGCCGCCGGGGATGCGCTCCACCTTGATCACGTCGGCGCCAAGGTCGGCGAGCAGCATGCCGCAGGTCGGGCCGGCCATGATCTGCGCGAGCTCGAGGACCTTCATCCCCGCCAGAGGGCCGCTCATCCCCGCAGTCCTACGCCACTTTGCGGGCCGGCGCGGACGCGGCGCTCGCGAGGTACTCCATGGCCGCCTGCACGCCTTCCTTCTTGACCGGGACGCCGGCGAGGTCGAGCCCCATTTCGACGCCGGCGAGCGTGCCCATCAGCGTGAGATCGTTGAAGTCGCCCAGGTGGCCGATGCGGAACACCTTGCCGCCGAGCTTGGTCAGGCCGGTGCCCAGCGACATGTCGAATGCTTCCAGAATCAGCTTGCGCAGCCGGTCGGCGTCGTGTCCGGCGGGCATCAGCACCGCGGTCAGCGAGCCCGAATATTCGCGCGGATCGAGGGCGAACACCTCCAGGCCCCAGGCCCGCACCGCGCGGCGCGTGGCCTCGCCATGGCGCTGATGGCGGGCGAACACCGCATCGAGGCCTTCCTCGTCGAGCAGCATCGTCAGCGCTTCGCGCAGGCCGTAGAGCAGGTTGGTTGCCGGGGTGTAAGGGAAGTATCCGGTCTTGCCGTTGGCGATCATCTCGTCCCAGGCCCAGTAGCTTCGGGGCAGGCGAGCGCTCTTCGACGCCGCCATGGCCTTGGCCGAAATACAATTGAACGAGAGCCCCGGCGGAAGCATCAGGCCTTTTTGCGAGCCCGCGACCGTGACGTCGACGCCCCACTCGTCGTGGCGATAGTCGATCGAGGCGAGCGACGAAATGGTGTCGACCATGAAAAGCGCCGGATGCTTCGCGGCGTCGATCGCCTTCCTGACTTCGGGCACGCGCGAAACCACGCCGGTCGAAGTCTCGTTATGCACCACGCACACCGCCTTGATGCGCTTTTCGGTATCGGCGCGCAGCTTTTGCTCGATCGCTTCCGGATCGGCGCCGCGCCGCCAGTCGCTGGCGATGAACTCGACCTCCAGGCCGAGCTTCGCCGCCATCTTCTGCCAAAGGGTGGCGAAGTGGCCAGTCTCGTACATCAGCACCCGATCCCCCGGCGACAACGTATTGACGAGCGCCGCTTCCCACGCACCGGTGCCGGACGCGGGATAGATCACCACTTCGCCCCGCGTGCTCTTGAACACGCGCTTCATGCCGGCGAGCACTTCCTTGCCGAGGCTGCCGAACTCCGGACCGCGGTGGTCCATGGTCGGAAAATCGATCGCGCGCAGTACGCGATCGGGCACGTTGGTCGGGCCGGGGATTTGAAGAAAGTGGCGGCCGGCCCTGCGGGGGAGAGGCGGGGTCATTGGGGTATTCTAACCACGCTTGAACGTGAGACGCCGCTGAACGCCCCCTCCAGCCCGGTCAGATTTGCGCGCGCCGGCCGCTCCTCGCTCGAGACCCGGCTGCGCAAGGCACTGGACGCCGAGGTCATGTTCGACGCAGCGAGCCGCGCGCGCTACTCGACCGACGCCTCGATCTATCAGATCCAGCCGATCGGCGTCGTTGTGCCCCGCAGCGAAGAAGCCGCCCGGGCCGCGATCGCGATCGCCGTCGAGGAGGGCATTCCCATCCTGCCGCGGGGCGCCGGCAGCTCGCAGTGCGGGCAGGCCGTCGGCCAGGCGCTGGTCATCGACCACACCAAGTACCTCAACCGCGCGTTGCAGGTCGATCCGGAACTCCGCCGCGCCATCGTGCAGCCCGGCATGGTGCTCGATACCCTGAACGCGCAGCTTCGCAAGCATGGCCTGTGGTTTCCGGTGGATGTTTCCACCAGCGCGCAGGCCACCATCGGCGGCATGACCGGCAACAACTCGTGCGGCTCGCGCTCGATCGCGTACGGCAACATGGTGCACAACGTTCTCGCGGTCGACGCGTTCACGACCAGCGGGGAGCGCTGGCACTTCGGGCCGATGGCGCAGAACCTTTCGGGCTCGTATGGCGAGTTCATCGCCCGCCTGAACGGCTTGTACCAGCGCGAAAAAGAGGAAATCGAAGCGCGCTTTCCGAAGGTGCTGCGCAAGGTCGCCGGCTACAACCTCGACCATCTCGGCCCGCCGCACGCCAACGCCGCGCATCTGCTGGTCGGCTCCGAAGGCACGCTGGCGTACTCGGAACGCATTCACCTGAAGCTCGCGCCGCTGCCGCAGAAGCGCTCGCTCGGCGTGTGCCACTTCCCGAAGTTCTATACCGCGATGGAATTGACGCAGCACATCGTGAAGCTGGGGCCTTCGGCGGTGGAGCTGGTCGACCGCACGATGATCGGCCTCGCGCGCGAGATCCCGGCGTTCGCGAAGACGGTGAACGCCTCCATCAAGGACGATCCCGATGCGATCCTCCTCGTCGAATTTTCGGGAGAACAAGACCAGGCGCCGAAATTGAAGCAACTCGTGCAACTGATGGCCGACCTTGGCCTGCCGGGCAGCGTGGTCGAGATCACCGACGCCAATCTTCAGCGCGCAGTGTGGGAAGTCCGCAAGGCCGGCCTGAACATCATGATGTCGATGAAGGGCGACGGTAAGCCGGTGTCGTTCATCGAGGACTGCGCGGTGCCGCTCGAGCACCTCGCGGAATACACCGATCGGCTGACGCGCGTGTTCGAAAAGCACGGCACGCGCGGTACCTGGTACGCCCATGCCTCGGTCGGCACCTTGCACGTGCGCCCGATCCTCGACATGCGGCGCGACGGCGCCGAGAAGATGCGCGCCATCGCCGCGGAGGCGTGCGCGATGGTGAAGGAGTACAAGGGCGCGTACTCCGGCGAGCACGGCGACGGCCTGGTGCGCTCGGAATGGATCGCGCCCTTCTTCGGCCCGCGCCTAACCGCCGCGCTCGGCGAGATCAAGTCCTGGCTCGACCCGAAGGGTCTGATGAATCCCGGCAAGATCGTCAACCCGTCGCGCATGGACGAGCGCACGCTGTTTCGCTTCAAGCCCGGCTACGAGGCGCAGCCGCCGAAAGCGGCGCTCGACTGGAGCGAGTGGGGCGGCTACGACAAGGCCGTCGAGATGTGCAACAACAACGGCCACTGCCGCAAGTTCGACGCCGGCACCATGTGTCCGTCCTATCGCGCGACCCTCGACGAGAAGCACCTCACGCGGGGCCGCGCCAACACGCTGCGCCTTGCCCTTTCGAATCAACTCGGACCGCAGGGCGAGGAGGCCGTGAAAGCGGCGCTCGACTTGTGTGTCTCCTGCAAGGGATGCAAACGCGAGTGTCCGACGGGTGTCGACATGGCGCGCATGAAGGTCGAGTTCCTCGCGCATTACAAGGCAAGACACGGCCTGAGCGCGCGCGATCGCGCCATCGGCTATCTGCCGCGCTATGCGCCGTGGGCCGCACGACTTGCCCCTTTGACGAATGCGATGTCCAGCCTGTTCAAGGGCGCACTGGGGTTCGCGCCGCAACGCGAGTTGCCAAGATGGCGCAGTGATTTCTTCCGGGAAGAGGGGACGAGCAACGGCGACGTGGTCCTGTTCGTCGACACCTTCAATCGCTACTTCGAGCCGCAGAATGCGCGCGCGGCGTTCAAAGTTCTGGAAGCGGCGGGCTACCGTGTGCACGCGCCGCGCGGCCTGTGCTGCGGGCGCACGTTCCTCTCGGCAGGCCTGGTGGACGAGGCGAAGAAGGAAGCGCGCAAGATGGTCGATGCGCTCGCGCCTCATGTCGCCAGGGGCGTGCCGATCGTCGGGCTCGAGCCGTCCTGCCTGTTCTCGCTACGGGACGAGTTCACCGTCATGGCCGGCATCGGCGACCAGCTGAAGGGCGCGCTTCTGTTCGAGGAATTCCTCGCGCAAAAGCCCGGCAAGCTGAAGCTCAAGGAGATGGCGGGCGAGGCATTGCTCCACGGCCACTGCCACCAGAAGGCATTCGACGTCATGCCGGCGGTGGAGGAAGTCCTCGGCATGATCCCGGGGCTGAAGGTGTCGACCGTGCAGACGAGCTGCTGCGGCATGGCGGGCAGCTTCGGCTATGAGGCCGAGCATTTCGATGTTTCTATGAAGATGGCGGAGCTCTCCCTTTTACCCGCGATTCGGAATTCTTCCGCCAAAACCGTAGTGGTCGCCGACGGCACCAGCTGCCGCCACCAGATCGCCGACGGCACCGGGCGCGAAGCGATGCACGTGGCGCGTCTGCTGGAGAGCGCGCTCTAGAGAGGTCCAATGCGGCCGGCGACGCGGAACTTGTCGCCGCCGAGCGGCGTGAGCACGATGATCTCGGCCTGCTGCGGCGATACGCCGCTGAGCGCCAGGGCGGTGGAGCCGTGCGAGACCAGCACCAGGTTGCCCTTGCCGCGGTAGCTGCCGATCCGGCTGCGCATCTCGCGCACTTGCGCCTCGGCGGCCTGGTGCCGGCCGAAGAGGTTGCTCAACGCGGCCCAGGTGGTGGCCTCGCGGCCGAACGCGAGGCGCGCGGTCTCGTGGCAGCGGCACCAGGGACTCGACAGGATTTCGCCGATCGGCGCCTTGCGCGCGCGCAGCGCTTCGCCGAGCCGCCGCGCTTCGGCGCGGCCCGCTTCCGACAAATTGCGCTGGCTGCCGCAGTCCTCGAGCCGGAAACCCGGCGGGTCGCCGGCGCCCGGCGTGGTGGTCGCGTGGCGGATGAACAGCACCTGCCCGCCGCCCTGCACCAGCTTCCATGCGCTCTCGTCGGCGCGTGCGCTCTGCGCCAGCAGCAGCATGACCAGCGACACCGTCACAACCGAGACGGTGGTGGAAATCACCGCCCCGGTCGAGGTCTCGGCCTCGAGCAGCCGGTAGCGCTGCGCCAGCACGAAGGCGGTGGCGCCGAGGGGCAGCGCGGCGCACACCACCGCGATCTTGGCCCAGAAAGGGTCGACCGGCAGCAGCCAGAAGGCGAGCAGCGCCATCAGCAGCGGATGAAGCACCAGCTTGAGGACCGTGGTCTGCCAGCTCGCCGCGGCGCCGGCGCGGATGGAAAGCTGGGAGACGAAAAGGCCGATGGCGAACAGCGCGCACGGCCCGGCGGCGGCGGCGAGCAGGGTGGCGAAGCGCTCTACCGGCAGTGGAACTTTGACGCCGATGGCCACGATGAGGATTGCCGCCGCGATTGGCCAGATCAGCGGGCTCATCACCACGCCGCTCGCTGCGCGGCGCACCCCGCCGCGGCGCCGATTGACGAACAGCTCGAGGCAGACGATAGCGAGCGCGAATGACACGATGTTGGTCGCTACGGTGGCCAGCGCTGCCGGCAGCGCCGCGCGCTCGCCGTAAGCCACCGTCACCAGCGGAATCCCAAGATAGCCGGTATTCGCGAACGAGGCATTCAGGGCGCGCATCGTGCTTTCGGCCGGCGGCGCGCCGGCAAGATGTGAGACGAGGAAGCCGATGGCAGCGGTGCCGAGCGTGGCCCCGATTACCGCCAGCAGGAAGTAGCCGCTCAGGATCTCGTCGAGCGAGCCGCGATAGACGGCGACGAACAGCATGGCCGGCAGCGCAAACGCGTAGACGAACTGGTTGAGGGCGTGGCTCGAGGCCTGGGTGACGATGCGAAAGCGCCCGGCGAGCCAGCCGCTGGCGACCAGCCCGAAGACCGGCAGCACCGCGTTCAAGACCGGGTCTAGCGCCGACTCCACGCAAACAGCGCCGCGCCGCCGGCAATCATCGCCAGGCACAGCCACTGGCCCATGGTGAAGCCCAGCGCGAGGAATCCAATGAACGCATCGGGCTCGCGGAAGAACTCGGTGACGAAGCGCAGGGCGCCGTAGCCGATCAGGAACATCGCCGACACCTGGCCGCGCGGCCGCGGCTTCGACGAGAACCACCACAGGACGAAGAACAGCACCACGCCCTCGAGGGCGAACTGGTAGAGCTGCGACGGATGCCGGGGCGCGTCGCCGGCACCTCGAAACAGCATGCCCCAGGGCACGTCGGTCACCCGGCCGGGCAGCTCGCCGTTGATGAAGTTGCCCATGCGCCCGGCGGCGATGCCCGGCGGGATCAACGGCGCGATGAAGTCCATCAGGCGCAGCCAGTCGACGCGGTGCTTGCGCGCGGCGAAGGTCATGGCGAGCATCACGCCGAGCAGGCCGCCGTGAAACGACATGCCGCCCTGCCAGATGTAGAAGACCTCGATCGGGTGCGCGAAGTAGTAGCCAGGTTTATAAAACAGCACGTAGCCCAGGCGCCCGCCGAGGATCACGCCGAGCACCACCAGAAACAGCAAGTCGTCCAGCTGCTGGCGCGTGATCGGGGATTGGTTTTTTGAGATGCGTCTGATGCCAAGCCACCAGCCGATGATGAAGCCGGCGAGGTACATGAGGCCGTACCAGCGCACGGCGAGCGGTCCGATCGAGAACGCGATCGGGTCGATGTTCGGGTGGACCAGCACCGCCGGCCTAGCGCGCGTGCCGGCGCGCGAGCGCCAGGAAGTCGCGCGCGGCGGTGCCCAGGCCGGTGCGCGGCCAGGCGAGCCACAGATCGAGCCGGGGGTGGCGGTCGGCGAGCTCGCGGTAGATCACGCCGCGCCGGCCGAGATTGGCGATCGAGCCGGGGACGATCGCCGCCCCCAGCCCGCTCGATACCAGACTCACCACGGTCTGCATCTGGATCGCCTCCTGGGCGACGTTGAAGGAAATGCCCGCGCGCGCCGCGAGCCCGGTGACGATATCGTACAAGCCGGGGGCAATGTCGCGCGGCACCATGACGAACGGCTCGCCGGCCAGGGCGCTCACGGCCAGCTTGCCCCGCGCCGTGGCGAGGCGATGGCTCGCCGGCAGCGCGGCGACGAAGCGCTCGCGCTGTACCACGATGTGCTCGAGCTCGCCGGCGCCCGACACCGGCGGCAGCAGCAGCCCGAAGTCGAGCTCGCCGGCGCCGAGCGCGGCCGCCTGCTCGGGCGAAAGCATCTCGCGCAGCGCGAGCGCGACGCCCGGCCGGGCGGACCTGAAGGCCTTCAGCAGCCCGGGCAGCACGCCGTAGTCCGCCAGCGAGACGAAGCCCACGCGCAGGCGCCCTTCCTCGCCGCGCGCCATGCCGCGCACTTCCTGTACCGTGCGCTCGAGCTGGCCGACGATGCGCCGGGCCTCGCCCAGGAGCCGCGTGCCCTCGGGCGTGAGCTCGACCCGCCGCCGGCTGCGGGCGAACAGCACCACGCCGAGGCGCGCCTCGAGCGCGCGGATCGCCCGCGACAGCGGCGGCTGGGAAATATTCAGCGCCGCCGCGGCGCGCCCGAAGTGCAGGCGCTCGGCCACCGCCAAGAAATACCGCAATTGCCACAACTCCGGCAGATCCATACCCGCAGGGTATTACAGCCGCATCGCGATTGCATTGGAGCGCCGGCCGCCGGCAGCGCACAATCCGCCCCATGACCACCTATAACCGCCGTTCCCGCCTCATTACCCACGGCGTCGCCCGCTCGCCCAACCGCGCGATGCTGCGCGCCGTCGGCTTCGGCGACGGCGATTTCGACAAGCCGATCGTCGGCGTGGCCAACGGCCATTCGACGATGAACCCGTGCAACGCCGGCATCCAGCCGCTCATCGACCGCGCCATGGCGGCGCTCGAGGAAGCAGGCGCAAAGCCTCAGGTCTTCGGCGTGCCGACTGTCACGGACGGCATCGGCATGGGCACCGAGGCGATGAAATACTCGCTGGTCTCGCGCGAGGTGATTGCCGATGCCATCGAGACCAGCGTCAACGGCCAGGCGATGGACGGCGTGCTGGTGGTCGGCGGCTGCGACAAGAACATGCCCGGCGGCGTGATGGCGATGGCGCGCATGAACGTGCCGGCGATCTACGTCTACGGCGGCACCATCAAGCCGGGGAAGTGGAAGGGCAAGGACCTGACCATCGTCTCGGCCTTCGAGGCGGTGGGCTCCTTCAGCGCCGGCAAGATGAGCGAGGAGGACTTCCAGGGCATCGAAAAGAACGCCTGCCCGAGCGTCGGCGCCTGCGGCGGCATGTACACCGCCAATACCATGAGCTCCTCCTTCGAGGCGCTGGGGGTAAGCCTGCTCGGCTCCTCGCAGATGGCGGCGCCGGATGGCGAGAAGGCGGATTCGGCGGCCGAATCCGCTCGCGTATTGGTGGAAGCCGTCAAGAACAATTTGCGGCCGCGCGACATCATTACGCGCAAGTCGATCGAGAACGCCATCGCGCTGGTGATGGCCACCGGCGGCTCGACCAACGCCGTGCTGCACTACCTGGCGATTGCTTCGGCGGCCGGGGTGAAATGGACCATCGACGACTTCGAGCGCATGCGCCGCAAGGTCCCGGTGCTGTGCGACCTCAAGCCCTCGGGGCGCTACGTCGCGGTCGACTTTCACCGGGCCGGGGGCGTGCCGCAGGTGCTGAAGATCCTGCTGGAGAACGGCGTGCTGAACGGCGAATGCATGACCATCCACGGCAAGACGATGCGGGAAATGCTGAAAGAGGTGTCCGCCGAGCCGAGCGCCGACCAGGACGTGATCCGGCCGTGGGCCAAGCCGCTTTATCGCGATGGCCACCTCGCGATCCTGAAGGGCAACCTCGCCGCCGAAGGCTGCGTGGCCAAGATCACCGGCCTGAAGAACCCGGTGATCACCGGTCCGGCGCGGGTGTTCGACTCGGAGAACGACTGCATGAAGGCGATCATGGCGAAGAAGATCAGGCCCGGCGATGTGATCGTGATCCGCTACGAGGGTCCGAAGGGCGGCCCCGGCATGCAGGAAATGCTCGCGCCGACCTCGGCGCTGATCGGCCAGGGGCTCGGCGAGTCGGTCGGCCTGCTCACCGACGGCCGGTTCTCCGGCGGTACCTGGGGCATGGTGGTCGGCCACGTCGCGCCCGAAGCCTACGTCGGCGGCACCATCGCGTTGGTGAAGGAGGGCGACTCGATCACCATCGACGCGAAAAAGCGCCTGCTGCAGCTCAACGTGCCGGCGAGGGAGCTGGCGGGGCGGCGCAAGAAATGGAAAGCGCCCAAGCCGCGCCACACCCACGGTCTGCTCGCCAAGTACCGCAGGCTGGTCTCGACCGCCTCGCTCGGCGCGGTGACGGACCTAGAAACCTGAGCCGGGCTGCTCGAGGAACTCGAGTTCCTCCGGGGTGCTGGTGCGCCCGAGAATCGCATTACGGTGCGGAAAGCGGCCGAAGCGCTCGATGATCGCCTTGTGGCGCAGCGCGTAGTCGTATTGCTCCTCGCCCAGCGGGCGCATCAGCTCGCAGGCGTGCGCCTGATCGGCGAGCGCTTCGCTGTGCTCGAAGGGCAGATAAGCGAATATCTTCTCGACGCGCAGCCAGCCGCGGTCGTAGCCGGCGGCGAGGGCGTGGCGCGCCGCGGCGAGGGCCACGGCGTCGGTGGCGAACGCGCGCGGCGTGCCGCGGAACATGTTGCGCGGAAACTGGTCGAGGACGATGATGCGCGCGAGGCAAGGGTGCGGTTGCGCCAGCCACTCGCGGCTGACAAGCTGGCTTTCATAGACCCCGAGGAACCGCTCGCGCACCTCGGCGTCGAAAGCCGGGTTCTTCTCGAACCAGCGCTTGTGAACCACGCCGTAGTCGGCGCCTTCGCCGAACCAGAAGCGCAAGACCTCGGATGCTAATATTTTCATAAAGGAGAATGCGCATGATCGCCCAATTCCGCCGCCTGGTCGCAGGCCTGCTCATGGTGGCGCTGGCCCTGCCGCTTCCGGCGCAGGCAGCGCTGGTCCCCACCGACGCCGCGCTGGAGCGCCAACGCCTGACCGGCCTGCTCGAGCGCGCCGAGGTGCAGCAACAGCTGCGCGCCTACGGCGTCGAGCCGGCCGACGCGCGCGCGCGCGTGGCGGCCTTGACGGACGCCGAAGCGGCGCAGCTCGTTTCAAACATCGATGAGCTGCCCGCCGGCGGCATCGGCATCGTCGGCGCGATCGTGCTGGTGTTCCTGGTGCTGCTGGTCACCGACATCCTGGGCTACACCAAGGTGTTCCCCTTTACCAAGCCGATTCGCTAAACTCGAAGCAACTTTCAGGAGAGCGCATGAAGTCGCTGGTGGTAGTTCTCGCACTGTTGAGCGCAGGTCCGGTGCTGGCGAGCGAACAGCTGGCAAAGAAGCACGCCTGCTTCGCCTGCCATACCGTGGACAAGAAGATGGTCGGACCGTCGTACAAGGACGTGGCGGCCAAGTACCGCAGCGACAAGGAGGCGGCGAAGAAGCTGGCGCTCAAAGTCAAGAACGGCAGCCAGGGCGTGTGGGGCACGGTGCCGATGCCGCCCAACAGCGCGGTGCCGGATGCCGACGTCAATGCGCTGGTGAAGTGGGTCCTGTCGCAGAAGTGAGCTTGATTTACCGGCGCGTTGCCGGAGTATGATATTCGCCTTCGGCAGCACCTGACCCGAACCCCCTGGGAGAGATTTCATGAACCACATCCAATTCGGCATTCCCGCCATTGCGGCGGCAGTCGCCGCGGCGCTCATTACCGTCGGCTGCGGCCAAAGCGGCGGCGGCAACGAAGTAAAGATCGGCCATGCCGGCCCCCTCACGGGCGGCATCGCCCACCTCGGCAAGGACAACGAGAACGGCGCGCGCCTCGCCATCGAAGAGGCGAACGCCGCCAAGACCCAGATCGACGGCAAGGAAGTGAAGTTCACGCTGGTCGCCGAGGACGACCAGGCCGACCCGAAGGTTGGCACGACCGTGGCGCAAAAGATGGTCGATGCCAAGGTAGTCGGCGTCGTCGGCCATCTGAATTCCGGCGTCACCATTCCGGCCTCCGCAATCTACAACCAGGCCGGAATTCCGATGATCACCGGATCAGCCACCAATCCGAAGCTCACCGAGCAGGGATTCAAGAACGTGTTCCGGGTCGTGGCGCGAGATGACCAGCAGGGCCCCGCGGTGGCGAACTACCTTGCGGCCAACAACAAGCCCAAGGTGGTGGCGGTGATCGACGACGCCACGGCGTACGGCGAAGGCATCGCCAACGAAGTCGAAAAGACCCTCAAGGCGGCGAAGATCAATGTGCTGCCGCGTGAGAAGGGCACGGACAAGACCACCGACTGGAAGGCGATCCTGACCAAGCTGCGCGGCCGCAATCCGGACGCGGTGTTCTACGGCGGCATGGACGCCACCGGCGGGCCGCTGCTCAAGCAGGGACGCGAGCTCGGCATCAAGGCGGTGTTCTCGTTCGGCGACGGCGCCTGCACCGACAAGATGAAGGAGCTGGCCGGCGACGCTTCGGATGGGCTGCTGTGCTCGCAGGCCGGCATTCCGCCGCAGGCCGCGTCGAAGAAGTTCCTCGAAGCCTACAAGAAGAAGTTCAACGCGGACCCGATCCTGTACTCGCCGTTCACCTACGACGCCGTCAATTTGCTGATCGAGGCGATGAAGAAGGCCAATTCGACCGATCCGAAGAAGTACCTGCCGGAGCTGCAGAAGGCCAGCCTCACCGGCGCGAGCGGCCCGATCTCTTTCGATCAAAAGGGCGACCGCAAGGACGCCGAGATCACCATGTTCACCATGAAGGACGGCAAGCTCGAGCCGGTGGCGATCATCAAGGGCGACAAGACCATGACCTACGACGAGTTCGTCAAGGGGGCGAAGTAGCGGACACGCTACCGCTTTTGCGTTCAAGAACGGCCCGCAAGGGCCGTTTTTGTTAGGCTAGCGCGCGCATGGACACCTTCCTGCAGCAGTTGGTGAACGGTCTCACCGCAGGAAGCGTTTACGCCGTGGTGGCGTTGGGCTACACCATGGTCTACGGCATCATCCAGCTCATCAACTTCGCGCATGGCGAGGTGGTGATGATCGGCGCGATGGTCGCGTTCACGGTGATCAACCTGCTGGTTCCGAGCGGCCTGCCGCCGGTCGCCATCGTCCTGATCGGCGCCGGGTGCGCGGTGCCGGTGTGCATGCTGGTCGGCTATGGCATGGAGCGCCTGGCTTACCGTCCGCTGCGGCACGCGCCGCGCCTCGCGCCGCTCATCACCGCGATCGGCGTGTCGATCATCCTGCAGCATCTGGCGTTGATGATCTGGAGCCGCAACATCCTCGCCTTCCCGCAGATCATCCCGTCGCACACCTACTTCATCGGCGGCGCGGCCATCACCACTGTGCAGATCGCGATCCTGGCCATCTGCCTGACGCTGATGGCGAGCCTCGCGATCCTGGTCTACCGCACGCCGCTCGGCACCGCGATGCGCGCCACCGCGCAGAACCCGCACGTCGCCGGGCTGATGGGAATCGACGTCAACCGCGTGATCGCCATCACCTTCATCATCGGCGCGGGACTCGGCGCGGTGGCCGGCGTCCTGTTCGGCACCTATTACGGCCTCGCGCAATACACCATGGGGTCGGTGCTCGGGCTGAAGGCCTTCTCGGCGGCGGTGCTCGGCGGCATCGGCAACATCCCGGGCGCGATGCTCGGCGGCGTGCTGCTTGGCCTGGTCGAGGCGCTGGGCGCCGGCTACATCGGCGACTTCACCGACGTGTGCCAGTGGGGCCTGCCGCTGCAGGCCTGCGAAGGCGGCGGCCACTTCATCCTCTTCGGCTCGAACTACCAGGACGTGTTCGCCTTCATCGTCCTGATCCTGGTGCTGGTGTTCCGCCCGCAGGGCCTGCTCGGCGAGCGAGTCGGAGACCGCGCCTGATGCATCCCTATTTCGACATCCGCAAGCGTCCCTGGCTGATCTACGTCGGCTTTGCGCTGGTCGGCCTGGCGCTCGCCGTACTGCCCTTCGCCCTGGCCCAGGTCGGCACCACCTGGGTGCGCATCACGAACTTCGCCATCCTCTACGTGCTGCTCGCCCTGGGGCTGAACATCGTGGTCGGCTTCGCCGGCCTGCTCGACCTGGGCTACATCGCCTTCTACGCGGTGGGCGCCTATGTCTATGCGCTGCTCGCCAGCCCGCAGTTCGGCCTGCACCTGCCATTCTGGGTGATCCTGCCGATCGGCGCGGCGGTCGCCGCGCTGTTCGGCGTGCTGCTCGGGGCGCCGACGCTCAAGCTGCGCGGCGACTACCTCGCCATCGTCACGCTCGGCTTCGGCGAGATCGTGCGCATCTTCCTCAACAACCTGTCGCGGCCGGTGAACATCACCAACGGCCCGCAGGGCATCTCCGGCATCGACCCGTTCGCCCTGCCGGGCTTCCGCTTCGATACCCCGATCAAGTACTACTACTTGCTGCTCGGGGTGGCGCTCGTGATCATCGCTGTCAACCTGCGGCTGCAGAACTCGCGCATCGGCCGCGCCTGGGAGGCGATCCGCGAGGACGAGATCGCGGCGCGCGCGATGGGCATCGACACGCGCAACCTCAAGCTGCTGGCGTTCGCCATGGGCGCGAGCTTCGGCGGCATCGCCGGCGGCATGTTCTCGGCGATCCAGGCCTTCATCTCGCCCGAGAGCTTCATCCTGGTCGAGTCGATCATGGTG
>DATFDV010000290.1:0-7534 GCA_035251855.1 Burkholderiales bacterium
AAGATCGACATCGCGGTGCGCCAGGTGATGATCGAGGCGCGCATCGTGGAGGCAAACGATGCCTTCAGCCGCAATATCGGCGCGCGCCTGGGTTTCAATGAGGGCGGGTTGCCGGGCCATCGCGTCCTCGGGCAAAACAGCCCGCGCTTCACCGCCGGCGGCGGCCTAGCGAGTACCGGCTTCCAGACCGGCCAGATCGAGACCCAGCCCAACTTCTTCGGCGACTCGCTCAGCACCAACCTGCCGGCGGCCGGCCTGAACGCCTTCAATGCCGGACAGTTCTCCTTCATTCTCTTCAACAGCGGCGCGACGCGCTTTCTCAACCTGGAGCTGAGCGCGCTTGAAGCTGATGGCAAGGGCAAGATCATCGCCAGCCCGCGCGTGCTGACCGCCGACCAGGTGGAGGCGCTGATCGAGCAGGGCACGGAGATCCCGTACCAGCAGGCGACGTCCTCGGGCGCCACCGCGGTGTCGTTCCGCAAGGCCAACCTCGCGCTCAAGGTGAAGCCGCAGATCACCCCGGACGGCAACGTGATGATGACGCTCGACGTCAACAAGGATCAGCCCGGCCCGACCACTCCGGCCGGCGTGCAGATCAACACCAAGCACGTGAAGACCGAGGTCCTGGTCGAGAACGGCGGCACGGTGGTGATCGGCGGCATCTTCGAGCAGAACGACCGCACCGACATCACCAAGGTCCCGCTGCTCGGCGACATCCCGGTGCTCGGATGGTTGTTCAAGAACACGACCACCACCACCAACAAGACCGAGCTCCTGGTGTTCATCACGCCGCGCGTGGTCAACGACCGCCTCTCGATTCGCTGAGCAGCCGCCGCACTTCGCCTAGTACTGCAGCACGACGGCCGGGTCCTCCCGGCCGTTTTTGTTTCTACAATGGAGGGGCGTGAGGCACGCCAATGAAGCACGCCAACCTCTATCTCGTCGGCATGATGGGCGCGGGCAAGACCACCGTCGGGCGCTCGCTTGCCCGGCGCCTGAAGCTGCGCTTCTTCGATTCCGACCATGAGATCGAGGCGCGCTGCGGCGTGAAAATCCCGGTGATCTTCGAGATCGAGGGCGAGACGGGGTTTCGCGCCCGCGAAGCGCAGGCGATCGCCGAGCTGACCGCCATGGAGGGAATCGTGCTCGCCACCGGCGGTGGCGCGGTGCTCGCCGCCGAGAACCGGGCGCTGCTGGCGGCGCACGGCACCGTGGTCTACCTGCGCGCCACGCCCGAGCACCTGTACGAGCGCGTGCGCCAGGACCGCAACCGGCCGCTGCTCGCCGGCGGCGACCCGCTCGGCCGGCTGCGCGAGCTCTACCGGGAGCGCGACCCGCTGTACCGCGAAATCGCCGACCTGGTGGTCGACACCGCGCGCCAGAGCGTCCAGGTACTGGCGCGCGGCCTGCTCGAGCAGCTCGGGACCCCGTGGAAACGCTCGGCGTAGCCTTATTGCCCGATTCGGGCAGCCGCGCCTACCCGATCCACATCGGCGCCGGCATTCTCGAGGCGGCCGAGCTTTACCGCCCGCACCTCGCCGGTGGCGCCGCGGCCATCGTCACTAACGCGGTGGTCGCTCCGCTTTATCTGGAACGAATCCGAACAGCGCTGAAAGGCGCGCGCATTGCCGAGGTGGTGGTCGCCGACGGCGAGGAGGCGAAGAGCTGGCAGGGCGTAGAGCAGGTGGTGGACGCCCTGCTCGCCGCGCGCCTCGGGCGCGACGGTCTGGTGGTGGCGCTGGGCGGCGGGGTGGTCGGCGACCTGGCCGGATTTGCCGCCGCCATCTATCAGCGCGGCGTCGCTTTCGTGCAGGTGCCGACCACGCTGCTCGCGCAGGTCGACTCTTCGGTCGGTGGCAAAACGGCGATCAACCACCCGTGCGGCAAGAACATGATCGGCGCCTTTCATCAGCCGCGCGCGGTGATCTCGGACGTCGCCACGCTGGACACGCTGCCCGACCGCGAGCTGCGCGCGGGGCTGGCCGAGGTGATCAAGCACGGCTTTGCCCTCGACGCCGCGTTCGTCGACTGGCTGGAAGCCAATGTCGAGAAGATCCTCGCGCGCGAGCGGGGCGCGCTGGTCCAGGCCATCCGGCGCAGCTGCGAGCTCAAGGCGCGCATCGTCGCCGAGGACGAGCGCGAGTCGGGCAGCCGTGCGCTGCTCAACTTCGGCCACACCTTCGGACATGCCATCGAGGCCGCGGCCGGGTACGGGACCTGGCTGCACGGCGAGGCGGTGGCGGCTGGCATGGTGATGGCGGTGGAGCTTTCGCTGCTTATGGGTCATCTGAAGAAAAATGAAGTCACTCGTGTCCGCAACCTGTTGAAACGCGCGGGATTGCCGGTGGCGGGGCCGGCGCTTGCGCCGCAGCAGCTGATGGAGCTGATGGCCCTCGACAAGAAGGCGGCGAGGGGAAGCACTCGCTTCGTGGTGCTGGAAGGGATCGGACGCGCCGCGCTGCGTGCCGACGTCGATCCCGCGGCAGTCCGCGAAGCCATTGTCGCTGCAGCGCAGTAATTGTATATTCAGTAGTTCCGTCATGAGCTTGCCTCAGTTCTCCTTTAATCAAGGGCTGTACCACCCTTCCAACGAGCACGACGCCTGCGGCGTCGGCTTTGTCGCGCATATCAAGGGCAGGAAGTCGCACACCATCGTCGAGCAGGGCCTCACGGTGCTGCGCAACCTCACGCACCGCGGCGCGGTGGGCTATGACCCGAAGCTCTCCGACGGTGCCGGGCTGCTGATCCAGATCCCCGACCGCTTCCTGCGTGAGGAGATGGCGAAGCAGGGCGTGAAGCTGCCGCCCGCCGGCCAGTACGGCGTCGGCATGGTGTTCCTGCCGCGCGACCCGGCGTCGCGCATCGCCTGCGAGTACGAGATCGAGCGCGCCATCAAGGACGAGGGCCAGGTGCTGCTGGGCTGGCGCGATGTGCCGGTCGACCACAGCGACCTGGCGGCAGCGGCCAAAGCCCTCGAGCCGGTGATCCGACAGGTGTTCATCGGTCGGGGCCGGCGCGTCACGGTCACCGACGCGCTCGAGCGCAAGCTCTACATCATTCGCAAAAGCTCCGGCCACGCGATCCAGGCGCTGCGCCTCAAGCATGGCAAGGAGTTCTACGTGCCGTCGATGTCGGCGCGCACGCTCTGCTACAAGGGAATGCTGCTGGCCTACCAGGTCGGCGAGTACTACCTGGATCTCAAGGACGCGCGCGTCGAGTCGGCGCTCGCGCTGGTGCACCAGCGCTTCTCGACGAATACCTTCCCCTCGTGGGACCTGGCGCACCCGTTCCGCATGATCTGCCATAACGGCGAGATCAACACGCTGCGCGGCAACGTCAACTGGATCCGCGCGCGGCAGGGCACGATATCCTCGCCGATCCTGGCCAATGACCTGGCCAAGATCTGGCCCCTGATCTACGACGGCCAGTCGGACTCGGCGTCTTTCGACAACGCGCTCGAGCTGCTGGTGATGGGCGGCTATTCGGTGGCCCACGCCATGATGATGATGATCCCGGAGGCGTGGGAGAACCACACGCTGATGGACCCGGCGCGCCGCGCGTTCTACGAATACCACGCCGCGATGATGGAGCCCTGGGACGGCCCGGCCTCGATCGCCTTCACCGACGGGCGCCTGATCGGCGCCACGCTCGACCGCAACGGCCTGCGCCCCTCGCGCTACATCGTCACCGACGATGACCTGGTGATCATGGGCTCGGAATGCGGCTGCCTGCCGATCCCGGAGGAGAAGATCGTCAAGAAGTGGCGGCTGCAGCCGGGCAAGATGTTCCTCGTCGACCTCGAGAAGGGCCGCATCGTCGACGACAAGGAGCTGAAGGAGACGCTGGCGAGCGCCAAGCCGTACGCCGAGTGGATCGAGCGCATCCGCGTGCGGCTGGACGACGTCGACACCGAGAAGACGCCGCCGCTCAAGTCGAGGGTGCGTCTGCTCGACCGGCAGCAGGCCTTCGGCTACACGCAGGAAGACCTGAAATTCATCATGCAGCCGATGTCGTCGGCCGGCGAGGAGCCGATCGGCTCGATGGGCAACGACTCGCCGCTGGCGGTGCTGTCGAACAAGGACAAGACGCTCTACCACTACTTCAAGCAGCTCTTCGCCCAGGTCACCAACCCGGCGATCGACCCGATCCGCGAGGAGCTGGTGATGTCGCTGGTGTCGTTCATCGGGCCCAAGCCCAACCTGCTGGGCATCGACGAGCTCAACCCGCCGCTGCGCCTGGAAGTCGGCCAGCCGGTGCTCGACTTCTACGAGATGGAGAAGATCCGGCACATCGAGCGCTACACCGGCGGCAAGTTCAGGTCGTGCGAGCTCGACGTCACCTACCCGGTGGCGTGGGGCAAGGAAGCGATCGAGGCGCGCCTGGCGTCGCTTTGCGCGCAGGCCGAGGACGCGGTGCGCTCGGGCTACTCGATCATCGTGATCTCGGACCGCCTGGTCGACAAGGAGCGCGTCGCCATTCCGGCGTTGCTGGCGCTGTCGGCGATCCACCAGCACCTGGTGGGCAAGGGGCTGCGCACGTCGACCGGACTGGTGGTCGAGACCGGCAGCGCGCGCGAAGTGCACCATTTCGCCCTGCTCGGCGCCTACGGCGCGGAAGCCGTGCATCCCTATCTCGCGCTCGAGACGATCCTGGCCACCTCGCAGGACAAGACCAAGGCGGTCAAGAACTACAGCAAGGCGATCGGCAAGGGCCTGAAGAAGGTGATGTCGAAAATGGGCGTGTCCACGTACATGTCCTACACCGGCTCGCAGCTCTTCGAGGCGGTCGGCCTGGCGCGCTCGCTGGTGGACAAGTACTTCACCGGCACCGCGAGCAACATCGAGGGCATCGATCTTTTCGACGTCGCCGAAGAGGCGATCCGCGTGCACCGCGACGCGTTCGACGAGGCCGATCCGGTCCTCAAGAACATGCTCGACGCCGGCGGCGAGTACGCCTGGCGCGTGCGCGGCGAGGAGCATACCTGGACGCCGGATGCGATCGCCAAGCTGCAGCATTCGGCGCGCGCCAACGCGTATTCGACCTACAAGGAATACGCCGCGCTGATCAACGACCAGTCGCGCCGCCACCTCACCTTCCGCGGCCTGTTCGAGTTCCGCTTCGGCCAGCCGGTGCCGATCGAGGAAGTCGAGCCCGCGGCCGAGATCGTCAAGCGCTTCTCCACCGGCGCGATGTCGCTCGGCTCGATCTCCACCGAGGCGCACACCACGCTGGCGATTGCGATGAACCGCATCGGCGGCAAGTCGAATACCGGCGAGGGCGGCGAGGATCGCCGTCGTTACGCCCCGGTCAAGGCGGGCGAGACTCTGCAATCCCGGATCGGAAAATCCAGAATCGAAGTGGATCTCCCGCTGCGGGAAGGCGACTCGCTCAAGTCGAAGATCAAGCAGGTGGCCTCGGGCCGCTTCGGCGTCACCGCCGAGTACCTCGCCAGCGCGGAGATGCTGCAGATCAAGATCGCGCAAGGCGCCAAGCCGGGCGAAGGCGGCCAGCTGCCCGGGCGCAAGGTCTCCGAGTACATCGCCGAGCTGCGCTATTCGACGCCGGGGGTCGAGCTCATCTCGCCGCCGCCGCACCACGACATCTATTCGATCGAGGATCTGGCGCAGCTGATCCACGACCTGAAGAACTCCAACCCGAAGGCGGCGATCTCGGTGAAGCTGGTGTCCGAGGTCGGCGTGGGCACCATCGCCGCGGGCGTCTCCAAGGGCAAGGCCGACCACGTCACCATTGCCGGCCACGACGGCGGCACCGGCGCTTCGCCCTGGTCGTCGATCAAGCACGCCGGCACGCCGTGGGAGCTCGGCCTCGCCGAAACCCAGCAGACGCTGGTGCTCAACCGCCTGCGCGGAAGAATCGCGGTCCAGGTCGACGGCCAGATGAAAACCGGGCGCGACGTGGTGATCGGCGCGATCCTCGGCGCCGATGAGTTCGGCTTCGCCACCGCGCCGCTGGTGGTCGAGGGCTGCATCATGATGCGCAAGTGCCACCTGAATACCTGCCCGGTCGGCGTGGCCACGCAGGATCCGGTGCTGCGCCGCAAGTTCGAGGGCAAGCCCGAGCACGTGGTGAACTACTTCTTCCACGTCGCGGAAGAAGCGCGCGAGCTGATGGCTCAATTAGGAATAAGAAAAATAGACGACCTGATCGGTCGTACCGAGCTGCTCGACATGAAAAAAGGCATCGAGCACTGGAAGGCCAAAGGGCTCGATTTCTCGCGCGTCTTCGCCATGCCCAAGATGCCCGCCGACGTCGCGGTACGGCACGACGAGAAGCAGAGCCACGGCCTGGAGAAGGCGCTCGACAATCGCCTCATCGAACTCGCCCGCCCGGCGCTCGAGCGCGGCGAGAAGGTGGCGATCGAGACGCCGATCCGCAACATCAACCGCACCGTCGGCACGATGCTGTCCTACGAAGTTGCTACGCGCTACGGCCACGAGGGCCTGCCCGACGACACCATCCATATCCGGCTCGCCGGCTCTGCTGGCCAGAGCTTCGGCGCCTTCCTCGCCAAGGGCGTGACGCTCGACCTGGTGGGCGACACCAACGACTATTGCGGCAAGGGCCTGTCCGGCGGCAGGATTTCAGTCCAGCCCTCGCCCAAGTTCCGTGGCGAGCCGAGCGAGAACATCATCACCGGCAACGTGGTGCTCTACGGCGCGATCGCCGGCGAAGCCTATTTCCGCGGCGTCGCGGGCGAGCGCTTCGCGGTACGCAATTCCGGCGCGCGGGCCGTGGTGGAAGGCGTGGGCGACCACGGCTGCGAGTACATGACCGGCGGCACCGTGGTGGTGCTCGGCGCCACCGGGCGCAACTTCGCCGCCGGCATGTCCGGCGGCCTTGCCTATGTGCTCGACGTCGACGGCGAATTCGCCAGGCGCTGCAACGCGGCGATGGTCGACCTCGAGCCGCTGGCCGATTCCGAGGACGAGACCGCGCTCCGGCGCCTGATCGAGAATCACCAGCGGTATACCGGCTCCAAGCGTGCCGCCGAGATCCTCGCGGCCTGGGCGCAGCACCGCGCCAGATTCATCAAGGTCTTCCCCAAAGAATACCGCCGCGCTCTGGCCGAGCTCGGGCAGAAGAAGGTCGCAGCGTAATGGGCAAGATCACCGGCTTCCTCGAGCACGAGCGGCTCGAGGAGCCGCACGAGCCGACTGAGGCGCGCAAGAAGCACTACCGCGAGTTCTACGCCCGCCTGTCCGACGCCGATGCCGGCGTGCAGGGCGCGCGCTGCATGGACTGCGGCATCCCGTTCTGCATGCAGGGCTGCCCGGTCAACAACATCATCCCGGACTGGAACGACCTGGTGTATCGCCAGGACTGGAAGAGCGCGATCGACACGCTGCACCAGACCAACAACTTTCCGGAATTTACCGGCCGCATCTGCCCGGCGCCGTGCGAGGAAGCCTGCGTGCTGCGCATCAACGCCGACCCGGTCGGCATCAAGTCGATCGAGCACGCGATCATCGACAAGGCGTGGGAAGAAGGCTGGGTGCGCGCGCAGCCGGCGGCG
>DATFDV010000291.1:0-10458 GCA_035251855.1 Burkholderiales bacterium
AACATTGCGATCGAATGGCGCCACGGTGCCGGCGAAACCGCCGGCTTTCCGGCCTTGGCGGCCGACCTCATAGGGCGCAAGCCCGATGCGCTGGTGGCCATCGGCGAACCCGCGATCCGCGCCGCGCGAGAAGCGACCACCACCATCCCGATCATCGCCGGCAGCGATGACCTGGTGGGAGAGCAACACGTCGCTAGCCTTGCGCGTCCCGGCAAAAACGTCACCGGGGTGAGCATCCTCGCGTCCGAGCTGAACGCGAAGCGGCTGGAGGTGCTGACACAGGCCGTGCCATCCGCCTCGCGCATTGCAATCCTTTGGGATCCGGCCACCGGCAACTTTCACCTGCCGCTGGTTCAGGCCGTGGCTCGGACGCGAAATGTCGAGGTCAAGGTCCACGAGGTGCGGTCCGGCGAGGATGTGAAGGCTGCATTCGACGCCGCTCGAGCCTGGGGCGCGGACGCCCTCAATGTCCTGGCTTCGCCTCTGCTCCATGCGTTGCGGCAGCCGATCATCGACGAAGCGCAGCGCCACCGCCTGCCGGCCATCTACCAATGGGAGGAGTCCGCGCGCGCGGGCGGCCTGATGTCCTATGGGCCCGTTCGCGCCGAGGTCTATCGCGCGCTTTGCGTGCAGATCGACCGGGTGTTGAAAGGCGCGAAACCCGCCGAGCTTCCCATCGTGCAGCCCACCAAGTTCGAGTTCGTGATCAACCTGAGAACGGCCAAGGCCCTCGGCTTAACGATCCCGCAGTCGTTGCTAGTCCAGGCGGATACGGTGATCAGGTGAATCTCGCCTAGGGTGATGGCCGGCGTCGGCGCTCATCCGCCTCGGCTCGGGATCACGCTGATCTCGCCGCTCCTCTCCATGTAGGCGACGGCGACCTTCGACACATCGTCGTCGTGGATCTGCAGGCGCAGCGCCTCGGCAAGATCATCCTCGCTGATCTGCGCGCGCCGCACGCCGTCTTGCAGCACCTTGCCGTCGCGAATGAGCGGGATGCGCGTGCCCTTGACCGTTGCGCTGATCCAGTGCACCCGGAACGCGGCCGCGGCGAATGCCCAGTGTAGGAAGATCAGGATTGCGCCTCCGACGAGCGTCGGCACGAACGGCGCCGAGCCGTTGATCGCCCGGCTCATGATTGACCCGACCATGATCGCCACGATGACATCGAGGGCGCTCGGCTTGGAGAGCAGCCGCCGGCTGCCGAGGCGCACGATCGCCAAGGTGAAGATGTAAACGATGACGGTGCGCAGCGCCGTCGAAGCGGGGTCCGGATCGGTCGGATCGCCGCTCAGGTCGAGCAGGGATTGCAGGTCCATCCAGAGGCTTTCTGCCATCGCGGTCTCCGTTTTTCGCTGAAGCGCCAGTATGGCGCTCCGCGAGTAACGCTCAGGCGTTCTGGATCACCACCGCGCGGGAGTTGAGGTATGCCTCGAGCGCTTCCGGCCCGCCCTCCGAGCCGTAGCCAGAATCCTTGACGCCGCCGAACGGCATCTCGGCCGACGGCAGCGCGGGCATGTTCATCCACAGCATGCCCACCTCGAGCTTGCGCGCCAGCAGATCGGAGTTCTTCAGCGACTTGGTGAACGCATAGCCGGCGAGCCCGATCGGCAGGCGGTTCGATTCGGCGATTGCGGCCTCCAGCGTGTCGAAGGGCTGGATCGCCGCCACCGGGCCGAACGGCTCGTCGTTGAAGATCCTCGCCTCGCGCGGCACGTCGGCGAGGATGGTGGGCTGCCAGAAGTTGCCGGCGGTGCCGATGCGCTGCCCGCCGGTGAGGAGCTTCGCGCCCTTCTTCAGCGCGTCCTCGGTGAACGAGGTCATGGCGTCGATCCGGCGCGGGTTGGCGAGCGGACCCATCTGCGTTCCTTCGGCGAGGCCGTCGCCGACCTTGAGCCCCTTGGCGTGGTCGGTGAGCGCCTGCGCGAAGTCGCCGGCGATCGACTTGTGGACCAGGAAGCGAGTGGGCGAGATGCAGACCTGGCCGGCGTTGCGGAACTTCGCCGCCGCCACCGCCTTGACCGCGGCCGCGATATCCGCGTCCTCGCAAACGATCACCGGCGCGTGGCCGCCGAGCTCCATGGTGACGCGCTTCATGTGCTGGCCGGCGAGCGCCGCGAGCTGCTTGCCGACCGGGATCGAGCCGGTGAAGGTGATCTTGCGGATCACCGGGTGGGGAATGAGGTAGCTGGAGATCTCGGCCGGGTTGCCGTAGACCAGGCCGAGCACGCCGGCCGGCAGGCCCGCGTCGGCGAACGCCTTCACCAGCGCCGCCGGCGCGGCAGGCGTCTCTTCCGGCGCCTTGACGAGCATCGAGCAGCCGGCGGCGAGGCCGGCGCCGACTTTGCGCACCACCTGGTTGATCGGGAAATTCCACGGCGTGAAGGCGGCGACCGGCCCGACGGGATCCTTGATCACCATCTGGCGGATGGTGATGGCGTTGCGCGAGGGCACGATGCGCCCGTAGACGCGGAAACCCTCCTCGGCGAACCACTCGATGATGTCGGCGGCGGCGAGGGTCTCGCCCTTCGCCTCGGCCAGCGGCTTGCCCTGCTCCTGGGTGAGGAGCGGTGCGATCTCGCCGGCGCGCTCGCGGATCAGCGCGGCGGCCTTGCGCATGATCTTGCTGCGCTCGGCGGGCACCATCTCGCGCCAGACCTCGAAGCCCTTCTGCGCCGCCTGCAGCGCCTTGTCCAGATCGGGACGGCTGGCGTGTGCCACGCGGCCGATTTCCTTGCCGGTCGCCGGGTTCAGCACCGGCAAGGTCTTGCCCTCGGCGGGCTGTTGCCACTTGCCGTCGATGAAAAGCTGCGTGTCTATGTATCCCATGGTGTCCTCGAGGAGTGTCCGCGCAAGGAAGCTAGCGCGATGTTACGCGGTTCTACTTCACATCCAGCAGCTCGACCTCGAAAACCAGCGTCGCATTCGGTGGAATCACGCCGCCGGCGCCCCGCGCGCCATAGCCCAGCTCGGGCGGGATGACCAGCACGCGCTTGCCGCCGACCTTCATGCCGGCCACGCCCTCGTCCCAGCCCTTGATCACCCGGCCGCCTCCCAGCGGAAACGAGAACGGCCCGCGCCCGCGCGAGCTGTCGAACTGCTTTCCGCGCTTGTCCTTCGCCGCCGGATCCTGCAGCCAGCCGGTGTAGTGCACCTCCACGGTCTTCCCGGGGACGGCTTCCTTGCCCTTGCCGAGCACCGTATCGGTCTTCACCAGCCCCGCCGCGCCTGCCGAAGCCGCGATGAACACCGTACCTGCCAGCGCTACCAACCACCTCGACGTACGTTTCATTGGCCCTCCTGTTGCGCGATGAGCTGGCCGGAGAGTATCTCGTAGTTGTGTGGAATGCGAAGGCGCCGCAAACGCCATGCCGGCCGGCGGAGCGCATCTTGCTGCACCCGGACACCCGCCCTTCCCGACACGGAGCTCATCCCATGCGCAAAGACATCGTTCCCGGCGCCCGTTTTCCCGACTACGAGCTGCCCGACCATACGAAGACCCTCCGCAAGCTGTCGTCGCTGCAGACGCAGGCCGACCCGATGATCGTCGTGCTGATCCGCGGCTTCTTCTGCCCGAAGGACCGGGAGCAGCTGAAGGCGCTGACCGCGTTCCATTCGCAGCTCGTGGTCGGGAGCACGCAGCTCGTCGTGATCACCGCCGACGACTGGCACACCACCAACAACCTGCGCCAGCAGCTCGGCGCGCACTATCCCTTCCTCTACGACGAGAAGAAGCTCGTGCGCGACGACCTCGACATTCGCGAGTACACCGACGGCATCCACGAGCCGATGATTCCCCACACGTTCGTCCTCGCGCCGGGCCTCGAGATCCGTAACATCTGGAACGGCTATTACTACTGGGGACGTCCGTCCGTGGCAGAGCTGCACCAGGCGCTGCGCGTGGTCACGATGGAGATCCGGCCCGACTACGACCTCGGCAACCCGGCGCTCAAGAAGCGCTGGGACACGGGCGACAAGAAGGCCTTTTACCCGTACGGCGTGAAGTCGATGGAGCGCACGCTCACCGAGATGGCTGGCGCAGTCGACCAGTACGCTTCATGACGATCGCGGATCCGCCCGCTTGAGGAACCGCATGAAGGTCATCGCTCGAGCTCCGCGACGAGCACCTTCATCTCCTCGATCTCGCGTCGCTGGCTCTCGATGATGTGCTCCGCAAGCCGGCGCACGCGCGGGTCGGATAGGTTCGCCCGGCTGCTGGTGAGGATGGCGATCGAGTGGTGGGGAATCATCGCCTTCAGGTACGAGACATCCTCCACCGTCGCCTGGCTGCGCACGAGCCACAGGGCCGCGGCGAAAAGCGCCGCCGCGCCGGCGAAGATCAGCGCGTTGGCCGCGCCGCTCCGGTACATGCCGCGCATGAAGGCGAGCATCACGATCGCCATCGCGGCGCCCATGAGGAAGGCCATGTAGGTCCGCGTCTCGCTGAAGAATACGTGGTCCGCCCGGTAGGTGTTCAGGTACATGAGGCCGAACATGACCGCGGTGGATACCGCGATCATCAGGCCGAAGCGCAGGTACGCCCGCATGCCGGCTCCTTTCTCCACGCCCCGCTGCAAGTTTTGCACCGGCCGGCTCACGCGCCCCGCATTCGCTACCGCCTCGCCTTACATCGCCTTGGCAGGCATTCTCGTCACCGCAGGCGCGGTCGGCTGGGGGTACGCAAAATGCTTGCCCAAGGACTCATTACCCCTCAAAAGGAGCGCCGATGAGCCTGGAGAGCGACCGCGACCGCCGGCATACCGCCGCGGCGGTTCTGCAGCGCATCGATGACGAAACGCAGGCGCGCTTGCATTCCTGCGCCGAAGCAGGGCCGGAGGAGATGGCCGCCCGGCTTGGCGAGCTCGATCGGGAATGGGACGTCGACCGGGCTGTCGAGCTCGAGTCGTCGCTCATGGGCCTGATGGGCCTCGCGCTCGGCGCCTTTGCTCGACCGGCGTTCCTCGCGGCCCCGGCGGTCGTGGGCGCGGCAGTGTTTCTGCACGCCACGGTCGGCTGGTACCCGCTGCTACCGCTCTTCCGGCGCATGGGTTTGCGCACTTCACGCGAGATCGCGCGTGAGCGCTACGCGCTGAAGGCGCTGAGGGGCGATTTCCACGGCATGGAGACGGGCCGCCGTGCCGGCACGGCAACCCATGCCGCTTCCCCTTCCCGGCCGGCCGTAGTGTCCTGAAGGATTGGCGATGACAGTGCAATTCCTACCTGCCACCAGCACCCGCGTAGAGCGCGCCACCCATAAGGCGCTAAACGAGCGAATTCGCACATCCACCGACGCCCAGGTGGCGAGACTGGAACGGGCAGAGCCGATCGAATTCGAGGCGCGGCTCGAAGAGCTGGACCGTGAATGGGACATCGAGCGGATCCTGCAGGCGAACGCTGCAACGCTCGTCATGCTTGGTGTTGCGCTCGGCTATGCCGTCGATCGACGCTTCCTCGCGCTGCCGGCGGCAGTGTTCACCTTCTTCGCGCAGCACGCGCTTCAGGGCTGGTGCCCGCCGATCCCGATCTTCAGGCGGCGCGGCGTCCGGACCAGGCGGGAAATCGAACGGGAACGCTACGCCATCAAGGCGCTGCGCGGCGACTTCGACGACGTTCCTTTGCCCGGCAGCGCTGATGGAGGCACGCGGGTGCGTGCTGCCCTCAAGGCCGTAGATAAAGCCTAGATAAAGGTTAGTCCAGCTGCCGTCGGGGCGGCCTTCCTGTTTGGCCGCCGCGATCGCGGTGGTGGCTTTTTCACCGTGACCACCCGGTGCTGCGCGCTCACCCAACTGCGCTTGTCGTCGCCGCATAGCGGGACGATCACCGTGCCGCCAGGCTCCGCCCCCGCTGCAGGTCGGCGATAATCGCGGCAGTCAGGGCTTGCAGCCCGGCAAGGACTTGCAGGTACTTGCCCGAACTTGACCCGCACAATCGCCGGTGAAGGCCGAAATTTCTTGGAACGACAAGACGTCATAGCGCAGAACGGCAGCACCGACAAGGGCTTTTCTTCGTCTGGAATTTCCGCTCATACACCCATGATGCAACAGTACCTGCGCATCAAAGGCGAGCATCCCGACATCCTGGTGTTCTACCGGATGGGCGACTTCTACGAGCTGTTCTACGAGGACGCCGAGAAGGCCTCGCGCCTCATCGACCTCACGCTCACCCAGCGCGGTACGTCCGCCGGCGCGCCAGTAAAGATGGCCGGCGTGCCGGTGCATTCGGTGGAGCAGTACCTCGCCAAGTTGGTAAGGCTGGGGCAGTCGGTGGCCATCGCCGAACAGATCGGCGACCCGGCCACCGCCAAGGGACCGGTCGACCGCCAGGTAACGCGCATCGTCACGCCCGGAACGCTCACCGATTCAGAGCTGCTGGACGACAAGGCGGACAACGTTTTGCTCGCCCTCTCGCGCGACAAGTCCACCATCGGCCTGGCGTGGCTGTCTCTTGCGAGCGGAGCGCTGCGCGTAGCGGAAGTAGCTCCCCAGGCCTTGGACAACGAGCTTCGGCGCATCGCCCCGGCCGAGGTTTTATGTTCTTTTGAACTGAATGGTTTCTTCGTCACCAAGATGCCGGAGTGGCACTTCGACGTCGAAGCCGGCAAGAAGCGCCTGTTGAAGCAGCTCGGCGCGGCATCGCTCGCCGGCTTTGGCTGCGAGGACATGACGCTCGCTATCGGCGCGTGCGGCGCGCTGCTGGACTACGCTGCCAAGACGCAGGGCCAGGCGCTGGCGCACGTCACCGCGGTGAGCGCGGAGCGTGCCGGCGAGTACGTGCGCCTGGACGCTGCCACGCGGCGCAACCTGGAGCTCACCGAGACCTTGCGCGGCGAGCCGGCCCCGACGCTGTTCTCGCTGCTCGACGAATGCGCCACCGGCATGGGCAGCCGCCTGCTGCGCCATTGGCTGCATCACCCCTTGAGGGACCGTGCGGCGCTCACGGCGCGGCACGACGCAGTCACGGCGCTGCAGGAATCGCAGATCCACAAGATCCTCAGGCGCTTCTCCGACGTCGAGCGCATCACTGCGCGGCTCGCGCTGAAGAGCGTACGCCCGCGCGAGCTGTCCGGCCTGCGCGATTCGCTCAAGCTCCTGGCCGAGCTGCGCTCGGCCCTGCCGGATACCGCAGCGTTGCTAAGAGATATGGCGGGCGACCTTGCGACGCCAGTCGATGCATTAACGCTGCTCGAACGCGCCATCCATCCCGAACCTGCTGCCCGCGTCATCGACGGCGGGGTGATTGCCGACGGCTACAACGCGGGCCTCGACGAGCTGCGGCGCTTGCAAACCGATGCGGGCTCGTTTCTGGTGGAGCTCGAAAAGCGCGAGAAGGAGCGCACCGGTATTCCTAACCTGCGCGTGGCCTACAACTCGGTGCACGGCTATTACATCGAGGTCACGAGCTCGCATCTCGCCAAGGTGCCGGAAGACTATCGGCGGCGGCAGACGCTGAAGAATGCCGAGCGCTACATCACGCCGGAGCTGAAGACCTTCGAGGACAAGGCGCTGTCGGCGCGCGAGCGCGCGCTCGCGCTGGAGAAGTCGCTTTACGAGCAGGTGATCGAGGATCTGCAGGCGCATCTGGGCGTGCTGCAGAAGATCGCGCGCGCCGTCGCGCAGACCGATGTGCTAGCGGATTTTTCTGCGCTTGCCGTCAGGAAGAACTTCGCCCGGCCGCATTTCAACGACCAGATCTGCATCGACATCGAGGGCGGCCGCCACCCGGTGGTCGAAGGACAAAAGGAAGCGTCCAGCGATCATTTCATCGCCAACGACTGCCGGCTCTCGCCGCTGCGCCGTTTCCTGCTGATCACCGGCCCGAACATGGGCGGCAAGTCGACCTACATGAGGCAAGTGGCGCTGATCGTGCTGATGGCGCACATCGGCTCGTTCGTGCCGGCGCGCGCCGCGCGCATCGGTCCCATCGACCAGATCTTCACGCGCATCGGCGCCGCCGACGACCTCGCCGGCGGGCGCTCGACCTTCATGGTCGAGATGACCGAGAGCGCCTCGATCCTGCACAACGCCACCGAGAAGAGCCTGGTGCTGATGGACGAGGTCGGCCGCGGCACCTCGACCTTCGACGGCCTGGCGCTGGCCTGGGCAATCGCCAGGCACCTGGTGGACAAGAACAAGGCGCTGAGCCTCTTTGCCACGCACTACTTCGAGATGACGCGCCTTGCGCTCGAGTACAAGGAAGTCGCCAACGTGCACCTCGACGCGGTCGAGCACAAGGATACGGTGGTGTTCCTGCACGCGGTCGAGGAAGGCCCGGCGAGCCGCAGCTACGGCCTGCAGGTCGCCGCGCTCGCCGGCGTGCCGAAACCGGTGATCCGCCAGGCGAACAAGTACCTGCGGCTGCTCGAGGACTCGAGCCTGGCGCGCGGCAACCAGGAGGACCTGTTTTCCAGGAAGATCGACAAGGAACCCGAGCCGCCCACCGATCCGCTGCGCGACGAGATGCTGAAGGTCAATCCGGACGAGCTCACGCCACGCGAGGCACTCGAGCTTCTCTACCGCCTGAAAAAGCTATGAAGCTCGAAGGTCTGCGGGTCATCGACCTTTCGCTGTTCCTGCCGGGGCCGTACCTGACGCTGATGCTCGCCGACCACGGCGCCGAGGTGATCAAGGTGGAGCCGCCCGGCGAAGGCGACCCGACACGCCATCTGGGCCCGCGCGACGGCGGCGAGACGGTCTACTTCCGCAACCTCAACCGCGGCAAGAAGAGCGTGGTGGTCGATCTGAAGAATCCGCAGGATCGCGAAGCACTGCTCAGGCTCTGCGATACGGCAGACGTATTCGTCGAGTCGTTCCGCCCCGGCGTGGTGGAGCGCCTCGGCGTGGGCTACGAGCAGGTGCGCGCGCGCAATCCGCGCATCGTCTACTGCTCGATCAGCGCATTCGGCCAGCGGGGACCGCACCGCGACCGGCCGGCGCACGACCTCGCGGTAGAGGGCCTGAGCGGCGTGCTCAGCATCACGCTCGGCCAGGACGGCAAGCCGGCGATCCCCGGACTGCCGCTCGCCGACCTCCTCGCCTCGCTGCATGGCCTGGCGGGCGTGCTGATGGCGCTGCTACGCCGGGAACAGAGCGGCAAGGGCGACTACCTCGACATTGCGATGCACGATTCGATGCTTGCCGGCACGCCCAACGTGCTCGGGCCGACCCTCGCCGAGAACCGCCAGCCGGAGCCGCGCCACGAGCGCTCCACCGGCGGCTCGGCCTTCTATCGTCTCTATGAGACCGCCGACGCCCGCCACCTCGCGCTCGGCGGCCAGGAGCCCAAGTTCGTACGCGCCCTGCTCGGCGCGCTCGGCCGGCTCGACCTGGCGCCGTTATGCGACAAGCCGGGGCCGCACCAGAAACCGGTGATGGATTTCCTAGAAAAAACCTTTAAAGGAAAAACCCTGCAGCAGAACCTGGCGTTCCTGGCTCCCCTCGACGTCTGCTATGCCCCGGTCAACACCCTGCCCGAGGCGCTGGACACGGCGCGCGACAAGCTGCTGACCGACGAGCGCGGCCGGCGCCACCTCGCGCCGCCGATCCGCTTTCGCGACGAGCCGGCGCGCCCGAGCTTGCGCGAGCCCAAGCTCGGCGAGCACGACGCGCTAAAAAAAGGCCCTACGTAAGAACTCGAAGATTCGTTTCATTGGTTTCGGCGCCGACCAGCACCAGGCCGTCGCCGCACACTTGGTAGCGTCCACCGGCGGCGAGGAAGCGGTCGCGCGGGTCGCCGTCCTCGGTGATCCACACGCGCCCCTGGACCACCTCGATCGCCGTGCCGCGCGCGCTGCGCAGGCGCAGAAAGCTTTTGTCCTTGAGCTTGAGCAACATGGCGCCAGCGTAGAACCGGGCCGCGCGCTGCAACAGCTTCACCTGCCGTAAACTGTGCCCCTAACAGAGCGCGCAGCGGAAGACTGTTATGCCTGGCGCCGCGCGCAACTGTGTCTGGCTCCGCTACAGGAGCCTTGCGACGATTGCCCATGCTGGAAACCGCCCCTCTCTATCACCAGCTCGCCGACCAGATCCATGCGCTGATCCGCGCCGGGACGCTGCGCGCGGGCGATCGCGTGCCGTCGGTGCGGCGCCTGTCCAACCAGCAGCGCGTGAGCGTCTCGACGGTGCTGCAGGCCTACCAGCGCCTCGAGGACATCGGGGTCATCGAGGCGCGCCCGCAGTCGGGCTACTACGTCCGCCGGCCGACCGCGGCGATGCAGGAACCCGAGCCTTCCAAGCCGCCGCGCCGCGCATTGAACGTCGAGGTCAACGCGCTCGCCGACGCGGTGCTCGCCCATGCCGCGGATCCGGGCGTGGTCGCCTTCGGCTCGGCGTGCGCCGCGCCGGAGCTGTTCCAGCTCGAGCGCGTGCGCCGGGTGCTTTCCTCGGTGGCGCGCCGCGATCGCGGCGCGCTCGGCCGCTACGGCCTGCCGCCGGGCACCGAGCGCCTGCGCCGTGCGGTGGC
>DATFDV010000292.1:0-4741 GCA_035251855.1 Burkholderiales bacterium
CGCCGCACGCGCAGGTCCTTGAACGGGTTCTTGCCCTTGACGTTCGAGTATTTCAGCTCGTCGTTGTGCTGGTCCATGCCGATGAAGATGGTGCGCACCTCGTGGCCGTCGAGCACCTTGAGCTTGCTTTCCTTGCGCAGCCGATCGACGTCCTGCACCGGCAGGTCGGTCACCAGGTCGACGTCGCCCGAAAGCAGCGCCGAGACGCGCGTGGCGTCCGACTTGATCGGGTTGTAGACCACGTCGGTGACGTTGCCGTCGAGCTTGCCCCACCACTGCTTGTTCTGCACGAACACGATTTCCTTGTCCGGCGCCCAGCCCTTGATCATGTAGGGGCCGGTGCCGTTGGTGTTGCGCGAGGCGTAGGTCTCTTCCTTCTTGGCGTAGTCCTGCACGTTCTGCGAGCGGTGCTTCTCCGACCAGGACTTGCTCATGATGCGGAAGTCGACGATGTTGCGCAGCAGGATCGGCACCGGGCCGGAGAGGATGAAGTCGACCGTGTGGTCGTCGATCTTCACGATCTCCTTCACGCCGGTGACGTAGATCTGCATGGTGCCCTGCTTCTGCTGGATGCGGCCGAACGAGAACACCACGTCGTCGGCGGTGAACGGGCTGCCGTCGTGGAACTTCACGCCCTTGCGCAGGTTGAAGCGCCACTGCGTGTCCGACATCTGCTTCCAGCTCACCGCGAGGCTCGGCTCGGCCTGGTACTGCTTGTTGTAGCGCGTGAGCCCTTCGTAGGTGTGCTGCATCACCGCGTTGGTGGTGGCGTGGTTCTGCGAGTGCGGGTCGAGCGTGATGACGTCGTTCTGCGCGGCCCATTTCAGGTTCACCGCGTAGGCCGGCAGTGCCGCCAGCGCCAACAGCAACAATAGTTTTCGCATGATCTCCTCCTTTATTTGACCGGCAAGGCTTCTTCCACCAGCGAGGCCAGATAGCCGGCGCCCAGCGGAATCACCTCGTCGTTGAAATCGTAGCTCGGATTGTGCAGGAAGCACCCACCTTGGGTGCCGCCCTGGCCGAGAAACACATAGGCCCCGGGGCGCGCCTGCAGCATGTACGAGAAGTCTTCGCCCCCCATGGTCGGCTCGTGCTCGGTGATCACGTTGCCCTTGCCGAACAGGCGCTCGCCGACCTGGGCGGCGAACTGCGCCTCGCGCGCGCTGTTGATGGTTGCCGGATAGCCGCGGCTGTAGGTGACTTCGGCGGAAACGCCGAGCGCGGCGCCCACGTTGGTCACGATCTCCCGCAGCCGCTTCTCGGCCAGGTCGCGCGTCTCGGGACGGAAGCTGCGCACGGTGCCGACCATCTTTACGTGGTCCGGCACCACGTTGAACGCGCCAAGCTGGCTGGTCTGCATCGAGCAGATGCTGACCACCACCGCGTCGACCGGGCTCACGTTGCGGCTGGCGATGGTCTGCAGGGCGGTGATGACCTGTGCGGCCGCCACCACCGGGTCGGTCACCAGGTGCGGCATGGCGGCATGCCCGCCGCGACCGCGCAGCGTGATCTGCACTTCGTCGGTCGCCGCCATCACCGGCCCGGCGCGTACCGCCATCTGCCCCGCCGGCAGGCCTGGCCAGTTGTGCACGGCATAGACCTCGTCGGCAGGAAAGCGCTCGAACAACCCCTCCTGCACCATGACCTGCCCGCCGCCGCCGCCTTCCTCCGCCGGCTGGAAGATGACGTAGGCAGTGCCGTCGAAGTTGCGCGTCTCGGCGAGATAGCGCGCCGTGCCGAGCAGCATCGTGGTGTGCCCGTCGTGCCCGCACGCATGCATGCGCCCTTCATGCCTGGACTTGTGCGCAAAGCTGTTCTGTTCGTGCATCGGCAGGCAGTCCATGTCGGCGCGCAGGCCGATGCCTTTCCCACCCCGGGTCTTTCCCGGGATCACCCCGACCACGCCGGTTTTCGCCAGCCCGACGTGCGTTTCGATGCCGAGCTTGCGCAGGTATTGCGCCACCAGCTGCGACGTGCGTTCCTCGGTAAACGACAATTCGGGATGCGCATGCAGGTCGCGCCGGATCGCGGTGAGCTCCGGATGGAAGCGGCGGATGCGCTCGATGGGGCTGCTCATGACGGTTTCAGTCTCAGACGGGGATCGACGGCATAGTAAAGGAGATCGACCGTCAGGTTGATCACCACGAAGAAGAGGGCAATCAGGCACAGGTAGGCCGCCATCACCGGCACGTCGGCGAAGCTCACCGCCTGGATGAACAAGAGGCCCATGCCGGGCCACTGGAACACGGTTTCGGTGATGATGCTGAAGGCGATGATCGCGCCGAGCTGCAGGCCGGTGATGGTGATCACCGGGACCAGGGTGTTCTTGAGCGCATGGCCGAAGTGCACCGCGCGGTCGGTCAGTCCGCGGGCGCGCGCAAAGCGGATGTAGTCGGTGCGCAGCACCTCGAGCATCTCGGAGCGCACCAGGCGCTGGATCAGTGTCATCTGGAAAAGGCCGAGGGTGATCGCGGGCAGGACCAGCGCCTTGAGGCCCGACGGGGTGAGCAGGCCGGTGCTCCACCAGCCCAGCTGCACGGTGTCGCCGCGTCCGAACGACGGCATCCAGCCCAGCTGCACCGAGAACACCAGGATCAGCAGGATGCCGATGAGGAAGGTCGGCAGCGACACGCCGGCGAGCGACAGGGCGAGCAGGACGTGCGAGAGCCAGGAGTTGCGCTTGAGAGCGGTGTAGACGCCCATCGGAATGCCCAGCAGCAGCGCGAACAGGGCGGCGGCGATGGACAGCTCGAGCGTCGCCGGCAGGCGCTCGACGATCAGCTTCGACACCGGCTGCACCTGGCGCAGGCTCAGGCCGAATTCGCCCTGGATGGCGTTGCCGAGGAAGCGCAGGTACTGCACGTAGAAAGGCCGGTCGAGCCCGAGCACGCGCGTGATCTCGGCGCGCTGCTCGGCGGTGGCGTCCTGCCCGAGCATGAAGGCCACCGGGTCGCCGACGTAGCGGAACAGCGAGAACGCGATCAGCCCCACGGTCAGCATGACCAGGACCGCCTGGGCAATGCGGCGCAGGATGAACGCGGCCATTTTGAGAGAATGGTACCCCATGTCTTTTGCCGCAAACCTCATCGGCTGGCAGCGGCAGCACGGCCGGCGCGACCTGCCGTGGCAGAACACGCGCGACCCTTATCGCATCTGGCTGTCCGAAGTCATGCTGCAGCAGACGCAGGTCAGCGCGGTGATTCCCTATTACGAGCGTTTCCTCGCAAAATACCCGACGGTGCAGGCACTCGGTGCCGCCTCGGAGGACGAGGTCCTGCAGTTGTGGAGTGGCCTCGGCTATTACGCGCGGGGGCGCAACCTTCATAAAGCCGCGGTGGAAATCTCCAGGAACGGATTTCCCAAAACTGCAGAAACCATAGCGGAGCTGCCGGGGGTAGGCCGTTCTACGGCCGCAGCCATCGCGGTGTTCGCTTTCGGCGAGCGCGCGGCGATCCTCGATGGCAATGTGAAGCGCGTGCTGTCGCGCTGTTTCGGCGTAGAGGGAGTTGCTGACTTATGGGCACGTGCGGAATGCGAATTGCCCAAGCGCGGCATCGAGGCCTACACGCAGGGACTGATGGACCTCGGCGCGACTGTCTGCAAGCGCGTACCGGATTGCACGACTTGCCCGCTGAAGGCGGGCTGCGTCGCTCGCAAGACCGGGCGCATCGCCGAGCTGCCCGCGCCGCGCGCGAGGAAGGCGCTGCCGTGGCGGCAGGCCTCCTGGTTTGTGGTGATCCACCAGGGAAAGATCCTCCTCGAGCGGCGGCCATCGCCCGGCATCTGGGGCGGGCTGTGGTGCTTCCCCGAACGGCGGCCGGCCGGCTGCCGCATCAAGCGCAAGCTGCCGCCGATCGAGCACGGCTTCACGCATTTCCGCCTGCGCATCCAGCCGTTTCTGTGCGGGGGTGGTTCCGAAAAGATCGGACTGTGGATGGACCTCGACGACGCGCGGCGCGCCGCGATCCCGACGCCGGTCAGGAATCTGTTGATGGACTTGCCGAGATGAGCGCATCCAGCTGCTGCAGGCGCGCGCGTCCATCCCCCAGCTCGAGCAGCGATTGCTTCGCCGCCAGCGGTAGCGGCAGCAGCTCGGCGAGGCGCGCGCTCACCCATGCGCTCGAGTCGAGCCGATGCGGCCACTCGAGCAGCGCGGGATGCTGCTCGATCAGGCGCTCGAGCAGCTTCACGTAGCGCGCTGCGGCTTCGGGCACCGGGGCATCGCTGCCCTCGGGCAGCAGCTCGATGGTGCCGCGCACCAGGCCGTCGGCCTGCACCCGCCGGCGGAGGATGCGGAAGCGGCTTTCGCCGCGCGCCGTGACCTGCAGCACGCCGAGCTGCGGCATGTCCCAGTCCGCAAGGCGCGCCAGGCAGCCGACGCCCACCGGCAGCGCCGGCTCTCCCACCTCCTTGCCCTCGTGGATCAGGCACACGCCGAAGGGCGCGTTGTCCTTCAGGCAGGCTTTCGCCATCTCCAGGTAGCGCTGCTCGAAGATGCGCAGCGGCAGGCGCCCGCCGGGAAACAGCACCGTGTGCAGCGGAAAAAGCGCGATCTCCTCGCTCAGGAAGCTTCCTTCGCCAGCCCGCGGTGGCGCACCAGCACGCGCCACTGCCGCGCGAAGGAAGCCGAGAGCCGCTCGGCCAGGTACACCGAGCGATGGCGCCCGCCGGTGCAGCCGATCGCGACGGTGAGATGGCTGCGGTTGTCGCGCGCGACCTCGGGCAGCCAGCGGCCGAGGAA
>DATFDV010000293.1:0-2164 GCA_035251855.1 Burkholderiales bacterium
ATGTTCTCGATGATGAACGACTGGTCGAGCGCGCGGCTGAGCTGCTCCCCCATGGTGCGGCCGATGAGGTCGAGCCCGCCGCCGGGCTGCGCCGGCACGATGATCCTGACCGGCTTGCTTGGATAGCTTTGTCCCCAGGAAAACGCCGGGAGCAATGCCGCCGCGGCCAGCGCCTTAAGCGAGGTTCTTCTTGAAGAACGCAATCGTCCGCTCCCAGGAAAGTTTCGCCGCCGCTTCGTTGAAGCGCGGCGTCGAATTGTTGTGGAAGCCATGCTGCGTGCCCGGATACATATGGATCTCGTGGCGCACGCCGGCCTTGTTCAGCTCCTGCTGGTAAGTCGTATACGTCTCGTTGACCCGCGGGTCCTGCTCGGCGAGGTGCACCAGCAAAGGCGCCTTGATCTTGCCGACCCCCGCCGTCTCCGCCGCGACACCGTAGTAAGGGGCGGCCGCCTGCAGATCCGATCCCATTGCCACCGCCAGGAAGTTGGTAGTGCCGCCACCCCAGCAGAAGCCGGTCGCGCCGAGCTTCTTCGTCGACAGTTCGTGGGCCTTCAGCCACTTCGCGCCGTTCAGCATGTCCTGGCGCAGCTTCGCCTGGTCGAGCTTCGCCTGCATCGAGCGCCCGTCGTCATCATTTCCCGGGTAGCCGCCCAGGGGCGTGAGCCCATCGGGCGCGAGCGCAAGAAATCCATCCACCGCCGCGCGCCTCGCCACGTCTTCGATATAGGGATTGAGCCCGCGGTTCTCGTGGATCACCAGCACCGCCGGCCACGGCCCGTTCCCGGCCGGTTGCACCAGATAGCCGCGCATCTTCTCGCCGTTCCCGCCGGGCGAGGAATAAGTCACATAGCTCGCCTTGATCCTGCTATCGGTGAAGGAGATAGTTTGCGCCCTGGCGTAGTTGGGCAGCAGGCCCTGCGCCGTCACCAGCGCGGCGACGCCCAAAGCGCCGGCCCGGCGCATGAATTCGCGCCGGTCGATGCGGCCGTGGCAGTACTCGTCGTACAGGTTGAAAACCTGCTGGTCGATTTCGGGCTGGGTGATCGCCGTCATTGCTCCTCCGGAGTGGACAGCATGGATGCTACGCCGCGGCGTGTAATTTAAGGTAGCCCCCAGGCAATACCGGGGAAGACCGGGGTTCGTAGTGCCGCCCCGGCGCGACCGCGTGGTATCTTCGAATCAAGAGCGGCTTAAGCTGCAGAGTTGAACCACCACTGAAAGTTTTCCAAGGATTTCAAGGCACCGCGGCGCCGGTTGGCGCCGCGCCCCCGCAAGGCCTGCTGGCGTTCTACTGGCACTTCGTCCGGCAGACGAAGGGCTGGTACGCGGCCATGTTCGCGGCGAGCCTCGCCACGGCGGCGCTCGACACGGTGCTGCCGCTGTTCATCGGCCGGCTGGTGTCGCTGATGGAAGCGACCGACCGCATGGCGGCCCTCGAGGAGCAGTTGCCGCTCCTCGCGGCGATGGTGTTCCTGGTGCTGGTGGCGCGGCCACTGGTGGCCTGGGTCGACATCTCGATCCGGCACATGGTGCTGATCCCGGGCGCGACCTGCCTGATCCGCTGGCAGAGCCACTGGCACGTGGTGCGGCAAAGCTGGCCGTTCTTCCAGAACGATTTCGCCGGGCGCATCGCGAACCGCGTGATGCAGACCGCGCACGCGCTGCGCGACAGCGTGATGGCGAGCATCCGCGCGGTCTGGTACATCGGCGCCTACGGTGTGATCGCCTGCACGCTGATGGCAACCGCGGACTGGCGGCTGGGGCTGCCGACGCTCGGCTGGTTCGTCGGCTACATCGCGCTGCTCTGGTACTTCGTGCCGCGCATGCGCGACCTCGCGCGCTCCAGCTCCGAGGCGCGCTCGCTGGTCATGGCGCGCGTGGTCGACAGCTACACCAATATCCTGACGGTAAAGCTCTTCGCGCGGCTGGCGGACGAGGATGCCTACGTGCGCGACTCGATCGACGAGCATGGCGACGCGATGCGGCGCCATATGCGCGTGCTGACGCGTTTCTTCTTCCTGCTCACCGCGCTGAATGCCGCGCTGCTCGTCGGCACCGCGGCGATCGGCATCGGCCTGTGGGCGAACGGCACGGTCGGCGCCGGCATCGTCGCCGCCGCGCTGCCGCTCGCCTGGCAGCTGTCGAACGTCGCCGGCTGGGT
>DATFDV010000294.1:0-15482 GCA_035251855.1 Burkholderiales bacterium
TTCGGCCCGAAGCGGAAGCCCGAGCCGAGCGTCACCCAGATGTACAGCAGGAACAGGAACGCGCCCGCCTCGCCGAAGAATCCGAGGTACCAGCTGATCGCCGCGACGTCGGCGAACTGGGCGAACACGCGCCGCGAGGGCGAGACCTCGCTCGAGTAGGCGATGCGCAGGAAGATGATCACCGCCAGCGCGAAATGCGTGAGCATCACGTAGAGCGGCCAGGTCTCCTGGTGCGCGAGCGCGTCGGGCAGGAGGTAGAACGCCCCCAGCAGGGTGATGACCAGCCGCAGCACCCCCTGCTCGTGCTCGGTATCCGGACGGGCAGCGAGCCGCGCGCGCAGCTGGGCGATGGTGCCCTTCGGGGCGGCGGGTGCTTCCGCCATCAGCGGTCCGCCGCCGCCAGCGGATCGCTCCACTGGTTCTGGATCTCGAGCACGTCCGTGCGCATGCCGAGGAACGCCTCGACCATGCGCGGATCGAAGTGCCGGCCCGACTGCGAGCGCAGGTATTCGAATGCCTGCTCGCTCGGCCATGCCGGCTTGTAGGGCCGCACCGAGGTCAACGCGTCGTACACGTCGGCCACCGCGACGATGCGCGCGCACAGCGGCACATGGTCGCCGACCAGGCCGTTCGGATACCCCGAGCCGTCGTACTTCTCGTGGTGGCCGAGGGCCACCAGCGCGCCCATGCGCACGTACTTGGAGGCGCTGCCTTTCAGGATCTCGTGGCCGATCACCGGGTGGCGGCGCATCACCTGCCACTCGGCGTCCTCCAGGCGGCTTGGTTTCAGCAGGATCTGGTCCGGGATGCCGATCTTGCCGATGTCGTGCAGCGGCGCGGCGAGCTCGATGGTCTCGGCCTCGTCGCGCTCCAGCGCCAGGGCGTTGGCGATCAGCCGCGAGTAGCGCGACATGCGGATCAGGTGGTAGCCGGTCTCCTCGTCGCGGAACTCGCCCGCGCGCGCCAGGCGCAGCAGCGTCTCCTTCTCGCGCTCCTTCACTTCGCGCGTGGCGTCCTCGACCATGTGCTCGAGCAGCCGCCGACGGTCCTCCAGCGCCAGCTGCTGGCGGCGCAGGGTCAGCAGGTTGCGGCAGCGCGCGAGACACTCGCGCGCGTCGACCGGCTTGGTGAGGAAGTCGGTGATGCCCGCGTCGAGCGCCGCATAGCGCACCTTGCGGTCGTCGTGCACGGTGACCATCACCATCGGCACGTGCTCGTAGCCCGGCAGCGCGCGCAGGCGCCGCACCAGCTCGATGCCGTCCATGTCCGGCATCATGTAGTCGACCAGCACCAGGTCGCTGACGTTGCGCGTGGCCCAGACCACGGCGTCGACCGGGCGCGCGAAGCCCTCCACCACCACGCGCTCGTCGAGGCTGCGTACGACCTGCTCGAGAATGGCGCGGCCGGTCGACTGGTCGTCGACCACCATCACCGTGTTGCGTGCCGAAGGCAGCACCCTCACTTGCGCCTTGGCCATGACCCCCCCTAGGGACGTGAACGTAGGACTCTATGGCTACTGGGGAAAAGCCTACCCCCACCCCCCTGCCGTGTCCAGCAAAGGCGCCCGCTTTCCGCTCAATTTCAAGGCTTTGTGGTGCCGGAAGAGAGACTCGAACTCTCATGGCCTTGCGGCCGGCGGATTTTGAGTCCGCTGCGTCTACCGGTTCCGCCATTCCGGCCGGAGGGCAAAAGTATACTTGGCGCCGAATGCTGGTCTCCGAGTTCGACTACGACCTGCCGCCCGAGCTCGTCGCCCAGCACCCCGTGCCGCAGCGCAGCGCGAGCCGCCTGCTCCACCTCGACGCGGCCAGCGGCACGCTGCAGGACCTGAAATTCAGCGACCTGCCGCTGCTGATCGAGCCGCACGACGCCCTGGTCCTGAACGACACGCGCGTGGTGAAAGCGCGTCTGGCCGGGCGCAAAGCGAGCGGCGGCAAGATCGAGCTGTTCATCGAGCGCGCGCTCGACAAGCGCGAGGCGCTCGCGTTGATCAAGGCGAGCCATCCGCCGGCGCCGGGCTCCGAGCTGTTCATCGGCAAAGTGGCGGTGAAGGTCGAAGCCCGGGAAGGCGAGCTGTATCGCGTGGTCTTCTCGCAGGACATCGACGGCGTGCTCGAGCGCTTCGGCGCGGTGCCGCTGCCGCCGTACATCCGCCATGCGCCGCAGGCCGACGACCTCGAGCGCTACCAGACCGTCTACGCCAAGGTCCCCGGCGCCGTGGCGGCGCCCACCGCCGGCCTGCATTTCGACGAAGGGATGCTGAAGAAGCTGGAACGCAGGGGCGCGACGATCGCCAAAGTCACGCTGCACGTCGGCTTCGGCACGTTCCAGCCGGTTCGCGTCGATGAGGTCGAAGCCCACCGCATGCATCGGGAGCGCTATCGCATTTCACGCGAGGTCATGAGCTCTATCTCCGGGAAGCGAATCCTCGCGGTGGGCACGACGTCGCTGCGAGCGCTCGAAGCGGCTGCGCTCACCGGTGCCCTCGAAGGCGAAACCGACCTTTTCATCACGCCGGGCTTCGAGTTCCGCGTGGCGAAGCGCCTGCTGACGAATTTCCACCTGCCCAGGTCGACGCTGCTCATGCTCGCATGTGCCTTTGGAGGTAAAGAGCAGGTTCTGCGGGCCTACTCGCATGCCATTGCCGAGCGCTATCGCTTTTTCTCCTACGGCGACGCGATGCTCATCGACCGATGAGGTTCGAGGTGCTGCGTACCGACGGCGAGGCGCGGCGCGGCGTGCTCGAGCTGGCGCACGGCCGCGTCGACACGCCGGCGTTCATGCCGGTCGGCACCTACGGCACCGTGAAGGCGATGTCGCCCGAAGAGCTCGCCGCGCTCGGCGCGCAGATCGTGCTCGGGAACACCTTCCACCTGTGGCTGCGGCCCGGGCTCGAGGTGATCGGCAAGCACGGCGGACTGCACCGCTTCATGGGCTGGGACAAGCCGATCCTCACCGATTCCGGCGGCTTCCAGGTCTTTTCACTGGCCACCATGCGAAAACTGTCGGAGGAAGGCGTCCAATTTGCCTCTCCCATCAACGGCGACCGCCTGTTCCTCACGCCAGAGGAGGCGATACGCATCCAGCAATTGCTCAATTCCGACATCGCGATGGTGTTCGACGAGTGCACTGCGTACCCGGCGAGCGAGCAGCAGGCGGCGGCTTCGATGCGCTTGTCGATGCGGTGGGCGAAGCGATGCAAAAGCGAATGGAAAGGGGGGAACGCCCTTTTTGGTATCGTCCAGGGCGGCGTCTACGAAAACCTGCGCGACGAATCGCTCGACGAGCTGAAAGCCATCGGCTTCGACGGCTACGCCATCGGCGGCCTGGCGGTCGGCGAGCCCGAGGAAGACCGCGCGCGCGTCATGGCCCACGTCGCGCCGCGCCTGCCGGCGGACAAGCCGCGCTACCTGATGGGGATGGGTACGCCCGAGGACATCATCGGGGCGGTGGCGGCGGGGGTGGACATGTTCGACTGCGTGCTGCCGACGCGCAACGCGAGGAACGGCTGGCTGTTCACGCGCTACGGCGACATCCGCATCCGCAACGCCCGCTACCGCGACGAAATGGCGCCGCTGGACGAGCGCTGCGCCTGCTACACCTGCACAAAGTTCACGCGCGCCTATCTATACCACCTGCAAAAGGCCAACGAGATCCTGGGCGCGAGGCTCAACACCCTTCACAACCTGCACTACTACCAGGAGCTGATGCGGGAGCTGCGTGACGCCATCGAGGGCAAGAATCTGGTTTCAAAGAGTAAACAACTGCTGGCCGATCGCACCCGGCTGCTATAATTCGCGCGTTTTTTCCCAGCGGAGTCCGCAGTGATCATCTCCTCAGCGTTCGCGCAAGCCGCACCAAGCGGCGACCCGGGTTACATCGGCCTGCTGCCGATCGTCCTGATGTTCGTGCTGCTGTACTTCCTCATGATCCGACCGCAGATGAAGCGCGCCAAGGAGGCGAAGGCGATGATCGAGGCGCTGCAGAAGGGCGATGAGGTGATCACCGCCGGCGGCGTCCTCGGCCGCATCACCAAGCTCTCCGACGCTTATATCAGCCTGGAGATCGCGCCGAACACCGAAATCGCCGTGCAGAAAAGCGCCGTGCAGGTACTTCTGCCCAAAGGCACCCTCAAAAGCGTTCAGTGAATCGATACCCCACCTGGGGCTACGCGCTGATCGCGCTGGCGGTCATCGCCGCGTTCCTCTACACCCTGCCGAACTTCTTCGGCGAATCCCCGGCGGTGCAGATCTCCAGCGGCCGGGTGACGGTGAAGGTGGACGCCTCGGTGATGGCGCGCACCGAGGAGGCCCTGAAAAAGGCCGGCATCGACTACACCGGCGCCGTGCTCGACCAGACCAGCGTGCGCGTGCGCTTCGCCGACACCGACACGCAGCTCAAGGCGCGCGACCTCATCGAGCGCACGCTCAACCCCGACCCGGCTAACCCCGGCTACATCGTCGCCCTCAACCTGCTGCCGGCCTCGCCGAACTGGCTGACCGCGATTCGCGCCCTGCCGATGTACCTCGGCCTCGACCTGCGCGGCGGGGTGCATTTCCTGCTGCAGGTCGACATGCAGGCGGCGATCACCAAGCGCCTGGAGAGCCAGGCGGCGGACCTGCGCACGCAGCTGCGCGAGAAGAACATCCGCCACGGCGGCATCACGCGCGAAGGTCAGACGGTGCGCGTGCGCTTCCGCGACGCCGCGACGCGGGACGCGGCGCGCAGCTTGATGCTCGACGCCTTTCCCGACCTCGCCGTCACCGAGCGCGGCGACGGCGAGGACCTGCTGCTCGTCGCATCGCTCAAGCCCGAGGCGATCCGGCGCACGCAGGAATACGCGCTGCGGCAGAACATCACCACCCTGCACAACCGCATCAACGAGCTCGGCGTCGCCGAGCCGGTGATCCAGCAGCAGGGTGCCGACCGCGTGGTGGTGCAGCTGCCCGGGGTGCAGGACACGGCGAAGGCGAAGGACATCCTCGGCCGCACGGCGACCCTCGAGATCCGCATGGTGGCCGAGGAGCACATGAACCCGGCGGCGCTCGAGGCCGCGAGGCGCGGCCAGCCGCCCTTCGGCACCGAGTACTACGAGGAGCGCGGCGGCCAGCCGCTGCTGGTGCGCAAGCAGGTGGTGCTCACCGGCGACCGGCTCACCGACGCCCAGCCCGGCTTCGACAACCAGACCAACGAGCCCGCCGTGCACCTGCGCCTCGACGGCCAGGGCGCGCGCATCTTCCAGGAAGTCACGCGCGAGAACGTCAACAAGCGCATGGCGATCCTGCTGATCGAGAAGGGCAAGGGCGAGGTGATCACCGCGCCGGTGATCCGCAGCGAGATCCCCGGCGGGCGGGTGCAGATCTCCGGGCGCATGACCACCACCGAGGCGAACGACGTCGCGCTGCTGCTGCGCGCCGGCTCGCTCGCCGCGCCGATGGAGATCATCGAGGAGCGCACCGTCGGCCCCAGCCTCGGGCGCGACAACATCGAGAAGGGCTTCAAGTCCACGATGTGGGGCTTCATCGCCATCGTCGCCTTCATGTCGCTCTACTACACGCTGTTCGGGGTGATCAGCTCGGTCGCCCTGGCCGTCAACCTGCTGCTCCTGGTGGCACTGCTCTCCCTCCTGCAGGCGACGCTCACCTTGCCCGGCATCGCGGCCATCGCCCTGACGCTGGGCATGGCGATCGACGCCAACGTGCTGATCAACGAGCGCATCCGCGAGGAAATCCGCGGCGGCGCCACGCCGCAGGCCGCCATCTCGGCCGGCTACGAGCGTGCCTGGGGCACCATCTTCGACTCGAACATCACCACCTTGATCGCGGGACTCGCCCTGCTCATTTTCGGCACCGGGCCGGTGCGCGGTTTCGCGGTGGTGCATTGCCTGGGCATTCTCACCTCGATGTTCTCGGCCGTGACGGTGTCGCGCGCCATCGTCAACCTGGTGTACGGCCACCGCCGCCGCGTGCCGCGGCTCGCCATCGGCGATACCGCCTGGAAGTGAGCTAGATGGAATTCTTCAAGATCCGGCGCGTGATCCCGTTCATGCGATATGCGTTGATGTTCAACGTCATATCGCTCCTCACGTTCGTCATCGCGGTGGGCTCGCTGGCGGTGCGCGGCCTCAACTTCTCCATCGAATTCACCGGCGGCACGGTGATCGAGGTGGCCTACCAGCAGTCGGCCGAGGTGCAGAAGATCCGCGAGACGCTCGAGGCCAGCGGCCTCAAGGCCGAGGTGCAGAACTTCGGCTCCTCGCGCGAGGTGCTGATCCGCATGCCGATCGAGAAAGGCCAGTCGAGCGCCGCGCTGTCGCAGAAGGTGCAGGAGCTGCTGCGCGCGGTCGATGCGAGCGCGGAGGTGCGCCGCGTCGAGTTCGTCGGCCCGCAGGTCGGCCGCGAGCTCGCCGAATACGGCGCGCTCGCGCTGCTGGTCACGGCGCTGGGCATCGTCGCCTACCTCGCGCTGCGCTTCGAGTGGAAGTTCGGCCTCGCCGCCATCGTGGCGAACCTGCACGACGTGATCATCATCCTGGGGTTCTTCTCCGTTTTCCAGTGGGAATTCTCGCTGCCGGTGCTGGCCGCGGTGCTGGCGATCCTCGGCTATTCGGTCAACGAATCGGTGGTGGTGTTCGACCGCGTGCGCGAGAACTTCCGCAAGATGCGCAAGGCCGAGACCGCGCACGTGATCGACGCCTCGATCACCGGCGTGATCTCGCGCACCATCATCACCCACGGCAGCACCCAGGCGATGGCGACCACCATGCTGGTGTTCGGCGGCCCCGCCCTGCACTACTTCGCCCTCGCCCTCACCATCGGCATCTGCTTCGGCATCTATTCGTCGGTGTTCGTGGCGGCGCCGCTGCTCATGTGGCTGAAAGTCGACCGCGGCACCTTCATCAAGCCGCCGGGCAAATCCCGCCGCGACGAGCACGAGGGCGCCGTCGTCTGAATTCGGGGTCAGGTCTGCAATTCGAATTGCGGACCTGACCCCGAATTCACGAATTCATTTCAAGATCTGGATCAGGTTCGAGTAGTCGTCGGTCCAGGTACGCCACTCGGGCCGGTCCTCGATCTCGCCCGCTTCGCGCTCGACCAGCGCCTCGCGCTGGAGCGTCGCAGGGTCGCGCGACACCAGCACCCAGTCGCTGCGCGAGCGCCGCGGGTCTTCCTCGTCGTCGGGGTCGTCGCGCACCAGCACCGCGTGCACGCCGTGCTCCTTCGCCAGGCGCGCGACTACCGGGATCAGGTCGAGGAACCGGTTGGAGACGTGGAAGGCGACGATGCCGTCGGGCTTCACGTGGCGCAGGTAGGTGCCGAGCGCCTCGCGCGTGATGAGGTGCACCGGGATCGCGTCGCTCGAGAAGGCGTCGACCGCCAGCACGTCGAAATTCTGCGGCGCCTCGCGCTCGAGCGTGAGGCGCGCGTCGCCCAGCGCGAGCTCGATCGTCGCCGCGCTGTCGCCGAGGTAGGTGAAGTGGGTTTGCGCGATGCTCATCACGCGCGAGTCGATGTCGTAGAAGCGGTAGACGTCGCCCTTGCGCCCGTAGGCGGCGATGGTGCCGGTCCCCAGGCCGATCACGCCGACGCGCGCCGGCCGGCCCTCCGGCAGCGAGCGGATCGCCGCGCCGATGCCCGAGTCCTCGTGGTAGTACGTGGTGAGCTCCCGCCGCAGCCGGTCGTGCAGGTACTGCTCGCCGTGCATGATCGCGCCGTGCACCAGCCGGCGAAGATGCGATTCATCGCCCGCCTGGCCGTACTCCTTCACGCGCAGCACGCCGTAGAAGCTGCGTGTGGCCACCAGCACGTCGCGCTGGTAGCGCAAGCCGTCGTAGGCGGCGGCGGCGGCGACGCCCAGCAGCACCGCCAGGCTCGCGAAGCGCGCCACCAGGTTGAGCGAGGCCAGCCGCAGTGCCACCAGCGTGGCGAGCACGGTAAGACCGATGCCCAGCTCGTAATAGGCGCTGAAGGCGAGCGGTGCCACGACCGCCACCAGCAGGCCGCCGATCGCGCCGCCCGCCGACACCGCCAGGTAAAACCCGGTGAGCCGGCTCGGCGCCGGCCGCAGCCGGTACAGCTCGCCGTGGCAGAACAGACAGCCAATAAAGAGCCCCGGCAGGAACACCGCGAGCTGCACCACCAGGTCGAAGTCGAAGTCCGCATCGACCAGCAGCCATCCCATCGCCCCGACCAGGGCGAGCAGGATCGCCCACAGCCATTCGAGCTGATACCAGCCCTTGCCCTCGAACGTGATGATGAAGCTGGCGAGGTAGAGCGTGAGCGGAGCCAGCCACAGCAGCGGCACTGCCGCGACGTTCTGCGTGAGGTGGTTGGTGACCGCCAGCAGCAGTACCGACCCGGTGGCGGACAGCGCCAGCCATAGCACCCACGGAGTCGGTTCAGCCTGCACGGACGCCTCCGTCCTGGTTTCAATGGCCCGTCGAGGCGTCATCCACGCCATCGCGGCGCAAAGCAGCGCGAATACGGCAAACAGCGACGACCAGATGCTCACCTGCTGCCCGCCGCCGAAGAACGGCTCGACCAGGAACGGGTAGCCGATGAGGGCGATGAGCGAGGCGAGGTTCGAGACCGCGAACAGGCGGTACGGGTTCTCGCCGGGGCGAGCGCGCGCGAACCAGGCCTGCAGCAGCGGGCTGGTCGCCGCCAGCAGGAAATACGGCAGGCCGACGCTGGCGCCGAGCAGCAGCAGGATCCGGCTCACCGGTTCGTCGGTGCCGGCGGGCTTCCAGGCATCGCTGGGCGCGATCGGCAGCGTCGCCACCGCGGCGAGCAGCAGCACGGTGTGGATCGCCGCCTCGGCGCGCTTGCTCGAAAGCCTGGCGAGAAAGTGCGCATAGGCATAGCCGGCGAGAAGCAGCGCCTGGAAGAAAAGCATGCAGGTGGCCCACACCGCCGCGCTGCCGCCGAACCACGGCAGGATCAGGCGCGCGATCAGCGGCTGCACCAGGAACAGGAGGAACGAGGAGAGAAAAATGGTGCCGGCGTAGAACACTTACCGGATCTCTTTCGCAAAGGGTTTCGCCAATATCCAGGCGGCGATCGCATCGACGGTCTCGGCTTCCCGGCCGAAGAATCCATGGTTGCTGAGCGGCTCGCACGGCGCGCTCTCGGGCGGTTTGCCGCCGTACACGGTGATGAGCGGATAGCGCGAGCCAAGGCGCTGCGCTTCGCGATAAGGCGTGGCGCGGCAGCCATCGTCCTGGTGGTGCACGAAGAGCAGCGGGATCCTGATCTGCTCCCAGCGGTACGCCGCCAGCACCTGCCGCGCGCGCTGCCCGACGCCTGAATAGAAAAGCGATGACGTCAGCACCGCTCCCTTCAACTCGCCCGGCAGAGAGCGCGCGAGATGCGCCGCCGACAGCGTGCTGCGGCTGGTGCCGACGATGAACACCGGCAGGCCGGGGTAGCGCTTCTCCAGCTCGGCGCGCACCGCACGGATGTCGGCAACGTGCTCGGCGCTCTCCCGGAAAGCCTCGCTCATGCCGTCGCCCGCCTGCTGGTCGCTCGGGTTATCGAGGATCACCGGCAGGATGCCGTTGCGGATGAACTCGCGCCGCGAGCGCGGCAGGAAGTTGCCCTGTGAGAACTTCGGCCGGCCGTCTTGCAGGCGCAAACGGATGTTGCCGCCGCCGCCGATCAGCAGCATCGCCACGGCCTCGAACTTGTGCTCGCCCCGGTCGGCAATGAAGAACGACTGCGTCACGCCCGGGCGGGTTTGCAGCGTGACGATCTCCTGGCAAAAGGCAACCTCACACAGCGCGATACCCGCGAGCAACGCTAGAACCTTCAAATGCGCTTCGCGAGGTCGGCGGCGAGGCCCGTGTATTTGGCGGGCGTAAGCGCCAGCAGGCGCTTCTTCGCCTCCGGCGGGATCGGCAGCGCCTTGACGAAGGCGGCGAGCTGGCCGCGGTCGAGGCGCTTGCCGCGGCTGATCGCCTTCAGCTTGTCGTAGGCATCCGCCACGCCGTGCCGGCGCATCACCTGCTGCACCGCCTCGGCGAGCACTTCCCAGTTCGCCTCGAGATCGTCGGCCAGGCGCTTCGGGTCGGCCTCAAGCTTGGCGAGCCCGCGCAGGCACGAGGTATAGGCGAGCAGCGTGTGGCCGAGCGCGGTGCCGACGTTGCGCAGCGCGGTCGAGTCGGAAAGGTCGCGCTGCCAGCGCGACACCGGCAGCTTCTCGGCGAGGTGGCGCAGCAGCGCGTTGGCGACGCCGATGTTGCCCTCGGAATTCTCGAAGTCGATCGGGTTCACCTTGTGCGGCATGGTCGAGGAGCCGACCTCGCCGGCCTTGGTCTTCTGGCGGAAGTAGCCCACCGAGATGTAGCCCCACAGGTCGCGGTCGAGGTCGAGCAGCACGCTGTTGGCGCGCGCGTAGGCGTCGAGCAGCTCGGCAAGCCAGTCGTGCGGCTCGATCTGCGTCGTGTACGGATTGAACTCCAGGCCGAGCTTCTCGACGAATCGCTTCGAGAAACGCTGCCAGTCGAAACCCGGGTAGGCAATGGCGTGGGCATTGTAGTTGCCGACCGCGCCGTTGATCTTGCCGAGCACCGCCACCTTGGCGATGCGCTCGCGCGCGCGCGCCAGGCGATGCGCGAAGTTCGCCATCTCCTTGCCCAGGCTGGTGGGCGAGGCGGGCTGGCCGTGGGTGCGCGACAGCATGGGCAGCGCGGCGTGTCGGTGAGCCAGCTTCTTGAGGGAGTCGACGACTTCATCGAGCTTCGGCAGCATCACCTGGTCGCGCGACTCGGCGACCATCAGCGCATAGGAAAGGTTGTTGATGTCCTCGGAGGTGCAGGCGAAGTGGATGAACTCGAGCGCGCGCTGCGCCTCGGCGTTCTTCGCCAGGCGCGACTTCAGCCACAGCTCGATCGCCTTGACGTCGTGGTTGGTCTCGGCCTCGATGCCCTTGATGCGCTCGGCATCGGCCTCGGAGAAGGTTTTTACGAGTGACGCGAAATTCCGGATCGTCGAGGCAGAGAAATCCTTCAGCTCCTTGATGGACCTTTCCGAGGCCAGCCCCTGGAGCCATTCCAGCTCGATGCGAACGCGGTAGCGGATGAGGGCCTGCTCGCTGAAGTAGCCGCGCAGCGGGTCTGCGCTTCTGGCGTACCGGCCGTCGAGAGGCGACAGCGCGGCGAGCGGCGAGGGCATGGGACTTTATTATAAGGGGGATGCGAATTTCGCTTTCCGCGCTCAGCCGCGAGGCCCGGGCCTGCCGTTTCTGTGAACAGAAACTCCCCCAGGAACCGAGGCCTGTTTTCCGTGCCGGCCGCAGCGCACGGCTGCTGATCGTCGGCCAGGCGCCGGGGCGCCTGGTGCACGAGACCGGCATCCCGTGGAACGATCCCTCGGGCAATGTGCTGCGCGCCTGGCTGGCGCTCGACCGCGAAGCGTTCTACGACACTGCGCGCATCGCCATCATCCCCATCGGCTTGTGCTACCCCGGCACGGTGAACGGCGCCGATCTTCCGCCTTGCAAGGAGTGCGCGCCGCTATGGCAGCCGCGATTCCGCGCAGCGCTGCCTGACGTGAGCCTTACGCTCCTCGTCGGCAGCTATGCACAGGGCTATTACCTGGGTCATTCCCGGAAGAAGACGCTGGGCGAAACGGTGCGCGCCTATCGCGAATACCTGCCCGCATTCCTTCCGCTGCCACACCCGAGCTGGCGCAACCTCGCGTGGCTGAAGCGCAACCCCTGGTTCGAAAAGGACGTCATCCCGGCGCTGCGAAGGCGCGTTAAGGCGTTGATGAGACCTGCGCCCTCAAAGGTATAATCCGCGCCCGCCATGAAGCTACTCTCCTCGCCAGCCAGCCCCTATACGCGCAAGGTGCGCATCGTCCTCACCGAGAAGAAGATCGAGTGCGAGGTCGAGACGGTGGACGTCGCGCCCGCCGAAAACCCGGTCAACCGGCACAACCCGCTCGGCAAGATCCCGACGCTGCTGCTGGACGACGGCACCGCGCTCTACGACTCGCGCGTGATCGTCGAATTCCTCGACGGCAAGTCGCCCATCAGCCGGCTGATCCCGGAGGAGCTGCGCGACCGCGTCGCGGTGCGGCGCTGGGAAGCGCTCGCCGACGGCGTTCTCGACGCCGGCCTGCTCGTGCGCTACGAGTCGCTGCGCGACAAGACCGAGCAGAGCGCGGCCTGGAGCGCGAAGCAGCTCGGACGCATCAAGCGCGGCATGGCGCTCATGTCCGCCGACCTGGGCGAGCGCCCCTGGTGCCACGCCGAGCGCTACTCGCTCGCCGACATCGCGGTGGGCTGCTGCCTGGGCTGGCTCAACTTCCGCAAGCCCGGCGGCATCGACTGGCTCGCCGAGTACCCGGCACTCTCCAAGCACTACGACAAGCTGATGGCGCGGCCGGCGTTCGCCGACACCGTGCCTCAGGTACCGAAGTAACACCCAAAATCAGTTGGTGATTACGCCGCCGCCGATACAGACGTCACCGTCGTAAAGCACGACGGATTGACCTGGCGTTACCGCCCATTGCGGCGCGGAGAATTCGACGCTGATCTCGTCCTCATGCGCGTTCGATAGCGTGCACGGCGCGTCGGCCTGCCGATAGCGGGTTTTCGCCGTATGCGTTGAAGGCGCTGCCGGCGGCTCGCCGGCCACCCAGGCGGTATCGGCGGCCGAGAGGGCTTTTTTCATCAGCAGCGGATGGTCGTGGCCCTGCACCACGACCAGCTCGTTCGAGGCAATGCGCTTGTCGGCGACGTACCACGGCTCTCCCGCCCCGCCGATGCCGATGCCTTTGCGCTGGCCGATCGTATAGAAGGCGAGCCCGATGTGTTCTCCGATGATTTTTCCCTCGGAAGTCTTTATGGGGCCCGGCACCCGCGGCAAGTAGCGGTTCAGGAATTCGCGGAACGGCCGCTCGCCGATGAAGCAGATGCCCGTCGAGTCCTTCTTGGCATGGTTGGGCAGCCCGGCTTCGAGCGCGATCCTGCGGACGTCGGGTTTCTTCAGCTCGCCGACCGGGAACATCACGCGCGAAAGCTGCTCCTGCGTCAACCGATGCAGGAAATAGCTCTGGTCCTTCGAAGCATCGAGCCCCCTCAGCAGCTGATGGCCTTTTTCCGACGGGGAAACGCGTGCGTAATGCCCGGTGGCGATCTTCTCCGCGCCCAGGCGCATGGCGTGGTCGAGGAAGGCGCGGAACTTGATCTCGGCGTTGCACAGCACGTCGGGATTGGGCGTGCGGCCGGCGGCGTACTCGCGCAGGAACTCGGCGAACACGCGCTCCTTGTACTCGGCGGAGAAGTTGACCGCCTCGAGCTCCACGCCGATGCGGTCGGCGGCCGCCGCGGCGTCGATCAGGTCTTCGCGCGTCGAGCAGTACTCGTGGTCATCGTCGTCCTCCCAGTTCTTCATGAACAGACCCACCACCTCGTGGCCGGCGCGCTTGGCGAGCAGCGCCGCGACCGACGAGTCGACGCCGCCCGACATGCCGACCACCACCTTCACGAGAACTCCGCCGAGAACACGTCGAGCGGAAAGCTGCACCCGGCGAGGAAGTCGTCGACGCACTTCTGCACCAGCGGCGAGCGGTGCTCGGCTTTGCGCGCCTTGATCTCGTCCGGGGCGAGCCAGTGCGCGCCGACGATCTCCTTGTCCAGCGGGCGGTTTTCCGCCGCGCCGACGTTGCCGCGGAAGGCGAAGCGCAGGAAGGTGAAGTCCCTCCTCGGATCGCGCCAGCGGTAGATGCCGACCAGCGCGGTGGGCTCGAAATGATGCGCGGTCTCCTCCATCGCTTCGCGGCGGCAGGCCGCCGCCAGCGATTCGCCCGGGTCGAGGTGGCCTGCCGGCTGGTTGAGCACCAGCCGGCCGCCGATTTTTTCTTGAATGAGTAAAAACCGGCCTTGGCGCTCGATGACGGCGGCGACCGTCACCGACGGCTTCCAGACGCTCATGCCGCTTTTTTCGTGTTCTTCTTGATGAACTCGGCCATGCGCTGCACGCCCGCTTCGATCGCCTTGTTGGAGGCGGCGTAGGAGAAGCGCACGTGCTGGCCCTCGCCGGGCACGCGCGTGCCGAAGTGGATGTCGGCGAGCACCGCGACCCCGGCCTCGTGCAGCAGGCGCTTCCTGAACTCCTCGGAGTCCGCCGCGCCGATGCGGCGGCAGGCCTCGGTGACGTTCGGCCAGACATAGAACGCGCCGCCGGGCACCTGGCATTTGACGCCGGGCACCTCGTTGAGGAGGCCGACGATCAGGTCTCTTCTCTTCAGGAAAGAATCCTTCATCGAGGAAGCGGCGTCCTGCGGGCCGGTGATCGCCTCCACCGCCGCCCACTGGCTGATCTGCGAGGCGCACGACTCGGTGTTGGTGATCCAGCGCGTGAACACCGGCGCGAGCTGGGGGTTCGAGGTGAAGCCGATGCGCCAGCCGGTCATCGCCCAGGTCTTGGAGGCGCCGTCGGAGATGATGGTGCGCTCGTACATCCCGGGAACCTGGGCGATCGAGAAGAAATCTCCCTGGAACACCAGGCGCGAGTAGATCTCGTCGGCGTAGACCCAGACCTGCGGATGCTTCTTCAGGACCAGGGAAATCTGTTCCAGCTCGGCTCGGGTGAGGCACCCGCCGGTGGGGTTATGCGGATAGTTCAGGATCAATAGTCGCGTCTTGGGCGTAATGAGTCTTTCCAATTCCACGGGGTCGAAAGAAAACCCACGACCCTCGTGCAAATGGATCGGCACCGGCCTCGCGCCGTTCGCCACGATCTGCGACTCGTAGATCGGGAAGCCCGGGTTCGGGTAGATCACCTCGTCGCCGGCGCCGTGGTCGGTGGTCGAGAGGACGGCGTAGGCGATGAACGGCTTGGCGCCCGCGCCGACCACCACGTCCTCGGCACGGATCGGCAGGCCGCCGCGCATCTTCGCCATGTACTGCGCCGCTGCCTGGCGCAGCTCGTCGATGCCGGCGGAGGGCGTATAGCCGTGCTTGCCGCCCTTGATGGCGCGGATCGCCGCTTCCTGGACGTTGTCCGGCGCCGGAAAGTCGGGCTGGCCGATGCAGAAGCTGACGATGTCCTTGCCCTGGCGCGCGAGCGCGTTGACCTCGGCGAGGACGACGAAGGCGTTTTCGGTTCCCAGGCTCTGCGCCCGGCGGCTGATCTCAGGCATAACCCTTATTATGCCGTTCCATGCTGGTCAATTGCGTCGCCTACCAGGACGGCCGCAAGCTCGCCGACATCGAGCCGGCCCAAATCAGCGACTACCTCAAGCGGCCGGGCTGCTTCGTCTGGGTCGCGCTCAAGGATCCGACCGACGCCGAGCTCGCGCAGATGCAGGCCGAGTTCGACCTGCACGAGCTGGCGGTGGAAGACGCGCGCCACGGCCACCAGCGCCCGAAGATCGAGGAATACCCCGAGCTGCTGTTCACCGTGCTGCACACCGTCGAGCTCCTGCCGACCGACGAGCTGAAGGTGGGCGAGGTCGACGTGTTCGTCGGGCGCA
>DATFDV010000295.1:0-45811 GCA_035251855.1 Burkholderiales bacterium
ATGATCGCCAGCGCTCGTCAACAGCGTGGTCGAAGTCTCGGCGTAGAGATCGGAGAGGGCGATCCGGCATTCATGCGACGGCGTGGTGTCCTGGTAGGAAACCCACGCTTTACCGTCGGCCATCAACATGGCCGATTCGAGGTTGTGCTGTTCGTACGGCCCCTGCCCGCTGCCTTCGTTCAATCGAGAATCCGCGCCGAGCGAGAGGTGATCGACTGGCTCGAAACCGGACAGCGAGCCGTTCGCCACGACTTCGACCTGGATCGTACGCGGAATGGCATTGCCGAATTCCGTCAGCAGCAAGTCGTTGAACTCGATCACCACGAGTCCCCGGTGCGCGGGCGCGTTGCCTGCGCCCACAACAGATTCTTCGAGCGCCGAGGGCACCTGCGTCTCGCCACCCAGCCGGATCGTGATTGCGGGGTCGGAGGCGAGCACCGAGGAGGCCGGGGAATCGTCGCCGGCGTCGCGCCACAGCTTGCCGTTCAGCCAAATCTTTCTGACCCCGACCACGTTCTCGGTCTCGCACACGCCGATGCCGAAGCTCGCCGTGAAGTAGCGCGATACCTGCGTCTGTTCCTGCCCGCCGCCCTTGCCCACCTCCACCACGTTCACCACTTCATGCGTCACGATGTCGGTGGAGAAGATCACGTTGCCGCCGTAGGGCGCAGTGCCGAACGGGATCGGGATCATCGCGCCGTAGGTCGAGACCGTGACCTTGGTCTCGGGGATCTGCGGCCCCAGGTCTACCGCAGGCAGATCGGGACGGAAGAGCATGCTCCCCAGGGTAGAGCCAGCGAAATAGCCCCAGGTCGCAGCAGACACGCCCAGAAACGTGCCGCCGAGCGCGCCGCCCACCGCAGCGCCTGCAAGACCGAATGCCAGCACCGCCACCGTCAGTCCTCCAGCCCGCGATAGCGGAAGCACCCCGACACCCGCGAGCGCCAGAACTCATCGAGCCGCGTCTCTACCACGCGCGCGATGTCCTTGCGGTTGAAGGCGTGCAGGAAAACGACCGGATCGATCCCGGTCACAATCCCCAGGTGCCGGCGGCGCACGTCGCTCCGAAACCACAGCAGGTCCGCCGGGCGCAGATCGCGGAAGGCGACGCAGTCGAGGTGCGTTTCGAGTTCGGTGCGCATGCGTGCTTCATCGGGCTGCGCGCCGTAGGGCGCAATCGCGATATCGGTGTAGAGGCCCAGGGCGCGCGGCACGCCCGCCACCACCCCCACGCAGTCGGTCGCCACCCCGCGCACGCCCTGCTGGTGCGCGAACGGCGTGCCGAGCCAGGCGCGGGCTTCGGCGACGAGTGCTGCGCGCGTGACCATCTAGAGCCCCCCGCTCAGCAGGTGCTGCGTGCCGGGCACGTGCGGCTCGCCGCGGAAGTTGTGGATGTTGTCGAAGCGCGTCACGCAGTCGAGATCGTGGCGGAAGCGGCAGCCAACCGTCATCGTGTAGTCGTCGCTCGCCGCGCAGGCGTAGGGCATGGGCTTTTGCAGCACCATCGTCGTACCGGAAAGCGTCCAGGACTTGACCTGCTGCGACAGGCCGATATTGAGGCCAGAGATAAAGGTGATGGTGCCGCCGCCGAAAGTGTCGTCGGCTTCGGTGCGGGAGGTATCGACGAGCGTCATGCGATCGGCCGCGTCGGAAGTGAGCGAGCCTTCCACCGTCAACGCCTGGATCGCGGTCCACACCACGGAGCCGTCGGCGGTCGTGTTGCCGATGACGGTGTCCCAGGAAGGCTCCGATCCGCCCGAGGTGCCGCCGGTCGTGCACTTGAAGTGCCGGTTGTTGTAGGCGCTGGGCTTCACTACCGAGCCCAGTCCCGCATCGCCCGCCGGACGCACGGTGTAGGCGGTGGTCGCGGCCCACGCCGGCGGGTCGAGGCGCACCTTGCAGCGCGCATCGCCCAGCTCCGCGCGACAGTCCGGGCTGAAGAGATCCCCGATCTGCTGCAGGAAGTGCTTGAGCAGCCCGTTCCACTCGGCGGTGAAGCCGGTGCGCCCGCGCTTCACGTCCCCCAGGTAGCCCTTGCCGAGCTTCTCAATCCCCTGCGTCACGTCGGCCCAGTTGACGCGGAAGACTTCGATCACGGCGCCGTTCCACAAGCCCGCCTCGAGGTCGGCTTCGGTGACGGCGACCGAATCGAACGCGCCGACCATCTCCATGTTGGGCACGCTGTAATCCGCCTTGAGCTGCTGGGCCCCGAACAGGAAGCCGGAGAGCGCCGCGTAGGTGACGCCCGAGACGACGAGATCGCGGTCGTGGTCGGTGAAGCCGTAGATGCCGCCGTCCGTGCGCGTAACCTTGGCGCACTTGGCGAGCGTCAGTTGCCGCGTGGCAAGGTGCGCGAGGTAGCCCGCGTCGACCGTCTTCACAGAATCTCTCTCGTCTCGCGCATGGGCAGGCTCTCGAACTGATAGAGCAGCCCGAGCGCCTTATTCTTGTTGACGATCTCCCAGCGAAAGGTCGAGATCAGGCACTGCACCGGCACGTCGAATTCCCCCGCCCAGGTGAGCGCGTCGGTCGCCTGCGGGTACTCGAACGCCGTGCCGCCGCTCGCCGTCAACCCGGCGGTCGAGGTCGCGAGCGTCCAGGTAAACGGCCCGGCGCCGGTCTTGTTGCTGATCGTGTGCGCGAGATTGTTGAGCGTTGCGGCCGCGGTGCCGGTGACGCCGGTCAAATACACCTTCTCGCCGATCGCGAGGCCGGCCATATCGGTCGCCGTCGTGAATACGTGCGTGGCGCCCGGCGTGTGGCCGGTGACGGACTCGCTGTCGTTGGCAACGAAGGTGACGATGCCGGTAGAGGTCGCGAGCGCGCAGTTACCCGGCGCGCCGCCGAAGGTGACTGGCGAGGCGTTGCGGTAGATGGTGTTGGCGCCCGCGCGCGTGACGGGCTTCTGGATCGCACGATCCTTGGTCTGCCCCGAGGCGGTGTAGCGCTTGGCGAGCTGGTAGGTCGGCGTGCCGTTGCCCACGGCGGCCGCGACGAAAGTGCCGCTCTGGCCGGTCGCACCCAGGCGCCCGTTCGCTTGCGTTACCAGATAATCGGTGAGATCGGGATAGCGGAACCGGTTCTTGCGGCCCTGGGCGACCGCGTAGAGAAAATCACGCACCGACTCGAACTGCGCCTGGCTGAGCGTCGCGTGCGCGAGATCGTAGGGCCGCAGCGCCTCCGACCAGACTGAATTCTGCACCACCGCCCCGGAATCCACCTCCACCACCGAGTCGCTGAACTGGAGCGCGCCGCTCGTGCCGAAGGCGACCAACCGCGGGAACTGCGATTCGATGAACGCCATCAGCCGATCCGCTGCGCTCGGCGCACGGCCGACATGAGGCGGCCCGCGATCTGGCTCTCCGAGGCGCGGAAGCCGTTTACATCCTGCACGCCGTAGACGTTGACGGAAATGTGATAGGTGCCGCTCATGGCACCTTTGTTCTGCACAGCCGTCATGATGCGCTCGCCTGGATGCACCTTGACGAGCATCTCGCGCGGCACGTACGGCATGCCGACCGCAGCACTCGCCCCAGCAGACGCAGTGAATCCAGAGAACGGCGACGGCGTCGAAGGAACAAGAAACTTGACGAGTCCACCCAGCCAGCCGCCAACCTCGCCCGTCTTGTCGAAATCGCCGAAGAGCTTTTTGCCGAGCTGCGCGGCGAGCACGTCCGCGACCATGCGGTCGATCGTGGCTTTAAAGCGGGTCCCCATATCGTCGAACTTTGCCTGCATGATGTCGAAGAAGCCGTCCGACATGGCGCCCTGCATCGAGCGCGCCGCCTGCTTCATGAATTCGCCCAGCTCGCCGGCGGTCTTCTCGCCTTTCGTCGAGAGCTTGTCGAAGTCGTCGTGCGCCCGCTGCACCGCGCGTGAATAGGTATCGAGGTCGATCGCATTGGCGGCAAGCAACTGGCCAAAGCGGTCGATCGTGGTGCCCAGGCGCTCGATGGGCGTGCGCGTCTCCTCGAACACGCGCTGCCCTTCGTCCATGATCTGCTGCAGCTCCCGGGCGGCCTGGGCGCCGGCCTTGGTGGTGTCGCCGTAACTCTCCACGGTGCCGGTCAGCTTCCGCATCGCCCCCTCGTAGACCTCGGCCTCAAGGCGTGAATCGAAGAACAGGCTGTCCAGCACCTCGATCTGCTTGGCGAGCTCGCGTGCCTTGATGACATCGCTGCCCTGGATTGCGTTTGCGACGGCCTGGCGCATCCGGGTCTCGTAGTCTTCGAAGCGGCCCGCCGACTCCTGGAGCTTGCGCCCGGTTTCTTCGACCGTGCGCTGGTAGTTGAGGAGCGGCTTGGCGGCGCCTTCCAGCCCGAACCGCTGGCGTTCGCCGGCGGTATCGGTGCCGCTGAGAGCCAGCGCCTCTTGTCTCTGGAGCGTGCGATAAAACTCCAGCCGACGTTTGAGCTGCTCGATATCCGCGTCCGAGCTGCCCGGCAGAACGCCGGTTGTGTTGAGAAACTTCTTGCGGTGCTCGACCGCCTTGTCCAATTCGGCGCTGATGTCACGAATCCGATCGGCCACGCCTTCGAAGGTGAGGCTGAAGCGCAGGCGCTCGAACACGTCCAGCTTGACGCGGTTCGCCTCGTTGGCGGCTTGCGCCAGTTTCAACAGCCCCGGCACGGCATCCAGGGCCAGTGCTTGTCCGAAATTCCGGGTCTCGTTCGCGAGCCTGGCGAAGGATTTCTGCAGCTCTTCGGCCTTCGCCGCCTGTTCTGCGGTGATACGGGTGGATATGCCCTGCTCGTTCGCCAGGTCTTTCAGGAACGGCAGCGCCTGCGCGCCGCTCTTGCCCAGGAGATCGAGCGCGAGCGCGGTTTTCCCCGCGCCATCGCCGTATTGATTGAGGCGCTCCGCGACGATCCGCAGCGCATCCGCGGGATCTTTGCGGCGCAACTCCTCCGCGTTGAGCCCGAGTGCGGCGAGCGCTTTCCCTGCGCCCTTGGCCTCGTCGTCGTTCGCGTGCAGCGCCTTCGAGAGCCGGATGAGCGTCGTCTCCGCGACTTCCATCTGGTGGCCGCCTATGCGCACCACCTGCTCGAGCCGGGAGAGCGCTTCGACCGAGGCGCCGGTCTTCTCCGACAGATCGTCGAGCTTTGCCGCCGCATCGACCAGATCCTTGAAGGCGGCGATCGCCCCCCCGAGGGAGGCGACCGAACCGAGCCCCGCCAGCGCGCCGCCCACGCGCGAGAACGCGCGCTCCATCCGCTGGGCGTTGCGCTCCGCGATATGCGCGACCTTGCCGAGGTCGGTCTCGAAGCGCGCCAGGCGCGCGTTCAGATCGATGGTGAGGGAGGCGAATGCCATGATCGTTGTCTATTGCGTCGCTTATTGCAGCGGTTTGTCCCGGTTGCGGAGGTGCTCGCGGATCGCGGCGAGCCGCTCGGCGAGACCCAGCGGATCGTCCGCGTCGAGCAGCAGGCACACCGTCGGAAAGGCGGCCCAGTCGAGCCCGCCCATCAGATTCCAGGCGCGCACGGCGATCTGATTGGCGCCGGCCAGCACCGGCAATTGCGCCCCCTCGAGCCGCTCGCCGTCGCAGGCGTCGAGGAAGCCGGTCAGTTTTTTATGTCTTCGCCCTGCTCGGCGGCGTGCGCTTGAATCGCGGCATGGAGCGCTTCCGAGATCGGCTGCCAGTGCTCGGGCCGATCGGCGATCCACTCCGCGTAGAGCGTGGCGTCGAACGCGACCGGTTCCGAACCGCCGGAAGTGACGATGTCGGCTTCGGTGACGCCCTCCCAGCCCACGACGTGCTTCTGGATCACGTCGAGCCCGATCTCGACCGTGCTGCCGCGGCGCATGCGGATCAGCTCCATTTCGTTCGGCCGCCGCAGCTTGAAGCGCAGGCGCCCGGAGTCGGCCCAGCTCTCGCGCGCGGCGACCAGCCTTTTCAGCAGCTCACCTGGTTCCATTGCTTTCCCTCAGCGGTTACGCGTACGCCATCCGGCGCTTGATCTGCACGATCGAGAAGCCCTGCGTCACGAGGTCCGCTAGCGGGATGTTCTCGGAGGGCAGCGACACGTAGCCGCGGAAGACGCGCGTCGAGTTGTCCGACATCGTGGCGCGGAAGCCGAGCGCCGTGCCAGAGCGCGAGGACGACTCGATCTTGATCATGCCGCTCGCGAAGACGTCCGAGAGCGCCTCGACCGCGACTTCCGGCGTCTCGTTCTGGCCGAGCACGAACGACTTGTCGGAGTCGATCAGCACGGTTGAGTCGAGCTTGTTGGGCGCGACGGTGCCGGCGTTGAGGCTGCGCGCCTTGCCGAGCGTGGACCAGGCGGTGATTTCCTTGGCGACGCTGCCGCCGCCGGAGGTGAAGGTGCCGAAGCCCGTGGTGTCGATGCCCTTGATCGACACGCTCACGCCCGAGACGCCGGTCGCCTTGGCGATCTGGCCCTCCAGCTCCACCATGCCGGTGATGCTCTCCAGCACGAAGATGTCGCCGTTCGCGATGCCGTGCGCCGAGGTGGCGAAGGTGATGACGCCCGGGTTCGCCTTGGAAATGGCGGTTATGCTCTTGCCCGAGGCGAGGGTTTTCTCGACTTCGACCCGGGTGTTGCGACCGATGAGTGTTGCCATGGTAGTGGCCTCCTTTCAAGAAGACGTGTCAGAGTTCCCAGACTTCGAACAGCACGACCGCGGCGTAGCTCTGCGTCTCGGCATCGAAGCTGCCGTCGCGCGCGAGCGATACATATCCGGCAGTCGCCATCGCAGTCACGCAGGCATCCGCCAACTGCTCCGCGGCCACCCTTGTGGCGGCCCAGCTCGTCACGTGGATCTGCACCTTGTTGCCGGCGAGCGTGTTGTCCAGCGTGTATTCCGGATCGGAGTCGCCGCGCTCGAAGACGATCAACGGCGGCGCCGCTTCCTGTGCGGCCTCGTCCGGGTAGATCTTCGCGGAAGCACCCGCGCCCACGATCGCCGTCACGGCGGCGGCCCCCACGAGCGCGTTATAGGTCAGCGTCTCGGCGCTCATGGCTTACGCTGGTTCGCCTGGTCGATCCGAGTTTTGATCCGCGCCTGGAACACCGACAGCGCCTCGCCCTTGCCGCCCTCGAAGCCGTCGCGCATGAAGCGCAGGCCCGGGATCCGGCGCGCACTACCGCCCTTCACGCGCGCCTCGAGCCGCCCGGGCCGGGTGAAGCGCCCGCCGCCGACCCTGCGCCGGCCGACCGCGGTGAAGCCGAACTCCTGCCAAAACCAGTAGAACGGGTCGTTCGGGTTTTTAGCCCCCCGCCCGCCCGATGCCCGCAGCTTGGCCTTGCTCGCCCGCACCGCGACGAACACCCCCAGCGTGCCGTCGCGCCCGTTGTAGCGCTTGCTGGAAAAGACCTTGATGCTGCGCTTCAAGAGCCCCGGCGTGCGGTAGCGCGAGGGCGTCTTCAGTACCGGCGCCCGCTGCTTCGCCCGATTCACGATCGGCCGCGCGGCATCGCGCAGGGCGCCTCGCACCACGCGCTTGCGCATATCCTGCTTGAGCGCTTCCACCGCGAGCTTGAGGTCGGCCAGCCCCTCGATCCGCGTCGTGATGCCGTCGCTCATGCCTCGATCACCCCTTCCGAGCAGTTGAGCGTCAACTCCACGTTTTCCAGGCGCCGGTCGATCGGCGGACCGATGATCGGGAAAATCCGCGTGCCGTACTTGACCCGCCACTCGGCCGCCACGTCCGCGCGGTGCCGGATGCGGATGCGCACGGTCAGCTCCGGATGGATCTGCTGCGCCGCGAACAGCTCGCGCGCGGCAAGCGGCTCGATCGCGGCCCATACCTCCGCCTGGTCGGCCCAGGTGACGACTTCGCCCCCCATGGCGTCGCGCGTGACGCTCTTTTTCTGCAGCGTCACGAGCTTGTTCAGCTCCGAGGAGCGCATCAGAAGCGATACAGGCAATAGGCGCGCATCAGGTTCTCCGCCGCCTGGATCAGCGTCGCCATCTGTTTTTCGTCGCGGTTGTGGTGCGCCTCGATGTGCAGCAGGCACGCATTCCTGATCTTCTCCGGCACCGCGGCGTGCAGCCCGTAGCCCGCGACGAAGCGGATCGTGACCGCGTTCATCTGGCTGCGGATCGAGGGCCAGGTCTTGCCGTAGGCTGGCGTCACGCGCCCGGGCGAGGATTTCACGTCCACCAGATATTCGGACGAGGCGAGCGTCTGCTCCACGCCTTCGGTGTCCACGTACTTGATCGACGTGATCGAGGCGAGCGGCGGATAGGGGATCGCGATGCCCCAGCACGGAAAGGCGTCGAGAAAGTAGTCCCAGGTCTGCGTCACGAGCCGCCGGCCGGTGAAATCCTCCGCGTGCGCCGTCGCCGCGACGATGAGCGACTGAATCAACGCATCGAGCGCGGTCTCCGTTTCGCGCAGGTGCAGCTTCGCCTCCGCGAGGGTGACCGGCTCCTCGGCGGGCGCGGTGACGAGCTTGAGTGCCATCAGCCCTCCCCCGGCTCGCGTTCGTGCAGTTCGTATTCCTTGAGCACGGCGACCAACTGCCCAAGCTCGTCGACGCTCGGCGGCTGCGGGATGATCTCGGCTTTCACCAGCACCAATTCATTTATCTTGATCCGCAACTCAAACGCCCGGACGTTCGGCGGCAAGCCGAGCGCTTTCACCAGAGCCCGGACAAATTCGCAGTTCGCGCTCATTGCACCCATCACATCGCCTTCGGACTCACCATGAACTCACCGTCCTCGACCGCCTGCACCGCCCCGGTGCCGATGAAGCGGTAGTGCCACCAGCCGGCCTCGGTCACGCTGAGGTCGACGTGATAGTTGCCGGTCGAATCCTTGACCAGCGCCGCGTCGGTGAGATAGACGAGCGTCGTGGTCGTGCCCGAGGGCTTGGTGTACTTGAACGACACCGCCGTCGGATCGGTGGCGGTGCCGGCGTCGTTCTTGAATACCGCCGTCACCCGCCGCAGATCGCCCACCTGGCACACGCCGATCGTCATCGTCTACCCCAGAGTGATGGAACCCAGCCCCGCATCCGCGACCGTCAGGTTCCCGCGCGCGGCGTCGGCGACGACCAACGTGCCAGGGGTCGTCGCGCCGCCAACAGACGGCACATGAAACTGCGCGCTGCTCACGAACAAGTCCGGCAACAGTGCATAGGTCGATGAAACCGACGGAGAGTAAAAGCTGTCTCCGTCCTCATACAGCGTTGCAGCAAGATCGTTGGTCGCCGCAACCGACGGACTGTAAAACGTGTCTCCGTCGGTATAGAGCTCAGGTTCAAGAATCTGCGCTCCCACACTGACCGTGGGAGAGAAAAACGTGTCCGCATCAGCAAAGAGCGACGGAGCCAAATCCACCGCACCGGGGGCAACGGTCGCGGAAGGAAACACATCCGCATCGGTGTATAGCTCAGGCGTCAGACCGTAGCTCGCCGATACGGTCGCCGAATGAAACGCCTGCGCGTCACTGAACAAATCCGGCGTCAAGGCATAAGTAGCGCTCGCCGTCGGAGAGAAGAAAGTATCTCCGTCCTCGTACAGAGCCGGGGACAAACTGTAAGTCGCGCTGACCGTGGCATCGTAGAAGCTCGCCGCATTCGTGAAAAGCGACGGCTGCAGATCCTGCGGCCCGGCACTTTCCACCGTTGGACTGTGGAAGGTGTCCGTGCTGTCGTCGAACAGTGCTGCCGTCAGCGCATAAGTAGCGCTTACCGTTGCATCGTGGAACGTGTCCGCATCTTCGTACAGCGACGGCGTGAGTGCATAGGTCGCGCTGACCGTCGCCGCAAAAAACGTGTCGTCGTCAGTGTAAAGAGATGGCTCTAGATTGACCGCTACGACAGGCGGCGTCCCTTTCAGCGCAATCGGCTGGAAGGATTGCGACCTGCCAAGGCGAGCCATTAGTATGAACTCGCTCTGCTGACAGCATGAGACACGTTATGCGTTGCGTTCGTGTGCTCGTAGTCGAACGCTATGCTGTTCGCGTAATTCGTTAGCAGCGTCTGGTTGCTGGCATCTCTCCAAGCGACCATAAAACGAGGCCCCGAGAGAGGCACCCACAACTGCCGCCAGTCTCCAAGACCTCCTGAGTACTGAACAGGTGACCCCCAACTGTCGCCGTGGTTAGTCGATTTCCTGTAATAGACGTGGGTCGCTACGCCCAGATCTTCGGTGCCGTCGTTTTTTCCGATGTAGACGGCGTAAAGATCGTCGGTAAGTAAGTCTATGAACAACCCCGAGTAATAGCAGTCGTCTACGTTGTCAGCGACGAACGCCTTAAGCTCGATATTCCCGGCGCCAATCGCCCTGACTTCGTAAACGTGGAAATCGCCGTTGGCGGTGTCGTACTCACGATTTTTGGCCAGATACCCGTAGCCGGTCGTTTTGCTGATGGTGAATGAAAACGGGTACTGATAAGTGCCGTCCGTGGTGTTCGCCACGACAATCGTAGAATCCGGCCCCTCGGTGAAGGAATTACCTGAATCGTCGTATTCCTTGATCGTGACTTCGCTCGCGCTGCCATCCATATAGCCGAGCCACGCATCATTCGTGTCCGCAGTGGTTCCGGCCGGAGCAACAAGCACCAGATCAGTAGGCGATCCCGCGACCTCATAAGGATTGGTGCGGGCAGTCCAATTCACCCCGCCATCGGTTGATCTATAAAACCCGGTCTCATCCCCGCTGTCGCAGTCAAACGCACAGAGCAGATTGCCGCCTTTCATTTTTGCCCCGTTGACAAATCTTCCCGGGCCATCAGTGAAAGTTGCCCCAGCAAATACGACTCTCTGCGTTCCCAGCGTGTCGCCATTGGTGTCGAGCGTGCGAAAGAACACGTCATCGTTCGTGGTATCGAAATACCACATGTAGATGAGTGTCCCGGAGTCATCCCCCGGTGTCCACTGGTCATACCAAACACCAGCCGCTACTACAGTCCCGATCAAAACCACTACTACCGGATCGCCCCAAGTCTGCCCGCCGTCCGTGGTCTTGGTGTATTTGAAATCGAAGTCGTCATCAATGAAAAACTTGTATAAGATCGAGACGGTCGTAGCGACCAACCCCCTCCACACTCTCGCGGTTTGAGCTGCGACGATATGGTCGATAACAACGTCGCCGTTCGCCGTGAAGTCTGACGTGATAATTCGCGTGCCGGCAGACGATGAAGAACCAGTCCGAAACAAGATATCGCAAGTGGTCATCCCGCCCGCGCCCGTTCTCTCACATGCGATCTGAACGAACAGGTACTTATTGACGCAGGTAAAAGCGCCGGGATTTACCGTCAGCGTTGAATCGAAATCCGCAGACGTTGAAACGTCAGTTACTATCGATGCCTGCTGCTGTGCTGCGGTTATCTCTGTATCAGCCCCTCCGTTGGCGTCCGCAAGGATGATGCGGAATCTAATCCTGACATCCTGTGTGTCTCCGACGCTAACCGCACGAACTACGAAGTGAAATTCCCAGTTACCGCTGGCAAACGACCCATTGAGCGGGAACGGACTTCTGAAAGCATCCTTGAGCGTTGCATCCAGAGTACCATCGGGAACAGTGGTTCCGGTAAAAGTTGACGCCGCTCTTTCAACGCCGCTGTTAAGTTCCGAGTGATTGGTAGATCCCGTGCCGACAGTCCAGCCGCTTGACGTTGTAGCCGCTGATTGTGCGGTCTCAGATAGCGCGGCCCAATTATTCTCGTTAAGCGAGTTGGTTAGATAGAAAGTTTTCGCGGCCATTATTCTTCTTCGTAGAACCGTTCAATGGGCGATCGAAATCCCTGAAACCAATAGCCCCACCTTCTCCAAAATGGCAGTTGATGCCACCACACCTCGTCCCATAACTGCGCGAGTTGCTGTTCCAGCAATTGCAGTCGCCGCTCTGGAGGGAGTTGAGGGCGCTCCTGAACCGGATGTCGCTCGGCCATTAAATACGTTCTACGTCCATGGACGAACGCACATTGACCGTCGCAGGTGCCGTGCATCGAATCACCAGCCCCTCGGCCAAAGCCGTATCCGGCTCTTGACCGAGCGGAAACTGATAGGCGAACAGCCCTTTGTCCGGTGCCAGCAGAAACTCTTTGATTACGGTCAACGCCGTCGGCTCAGTCGTCCAGGTTTTCCCCGACGTAAACCCTGCCGTCAGCACCCGCCCATAAGTCTGACGCGGCGTTGTTGAAGTGGAATTTGTCCCCGGTGAATTGGTGGCAAATGTCGCGTAGCAAAATTCCACCAGCACCGGCACCGCGGAAGCCGTCACGCCATCGAACGCGACCGCAAAACCTTTGCATTGGAGTCCAGAGTTCGCGTGCGCCTTGACGCCAATGATCGTTTTGGCAGTGGCAGCAGACAGCGCTACAGCACCTTCGGTCGTGCAGGAGTACCCTGATGCGGACATCTGCTGCTCCTTTTAGTGCTTGATGCTCCGCAGGTCCATATGCGGAACTTCGATCTTTTGATGGAACGGAAATACGTTGCGCCGATTGCCCAGCGCGTCGTAGTGCTGATCGAGCAGCAGGATGCGTACCTTCGCCACAAGCTGATCGAGCGCGTCCGCCGCGCCCTGCCGGGTTGAGTGCGACTGGCGAATCGCATTTACCAGCATATTGACTGCCGCCCCGACCACAGCCTCGTTCGGGAAGCCGTTGCACACGTTAGATAGCGCTCGGAATAGCTCCCGCTCGGCTTCCGGGCCGCTCTTGTGCAGCGGGTCTTTCTGGTTGCGTAGAGGATCGAGGCCGTTCATAGAGTGAATATGCCTGACGCATTCCACGTCACTGTGATGTCGCCTCCGTTCGGCGTGACAGGCAATCCCGTAACGCTGGTGTCGATGTAGGCGACCAGCCGCCACGTGGTATTAGCACCCGAGTTGTGCCGGTAGATCCCCAGCGCTTCGACGCTCGCGCCACTTACTGCGGTGTAGGTGAGGTTCGCACCGTCGAACGTGCCGGCAGATACCGATCCAACCGTCGGGGCCGTGATGCGCTGATCGGTTCCGACAATGCCGGACAGGTCATTGTAGAAATCGTGCGCCGCGCTGTAGGTGTAGGTGCCCGTATCCAGCAGCGCGCAGAACGGCCCGTCGGTCGCATCGTCCACCGTCAGCGAGACGCTGGCCGACGCCGACATGAGAGCGGTCTTATAGATCGGATAGATTGCGTTTGCCATAGGTCTCTCCTTTACTTCGAATGGTCGTAGCGCGCTTCCATCTCGGCCGCACTCGGCAGCTTGTCGCGCGGCGTGCGGCGCACGATCGGCCGCTCGCCGGAATCGTCCACCGTGATGTGCTCCGCGTCGTAGCCGTAGAAGCGCTCCGCTTCGGGCACGTTGGCGTCGAGCAGCGTGGAGTTCTCGGCGACCTGAATCATCATGCCGCGCGCCGAGGCGAAACCCAGCCAGAATTCCACGCAGCCGCGACCTTTCTCCCGCGAGTGGTGCCCGGCATAGGAGAAATCGATGCCATAGAGCCCGAGACGCTTGACGCCCAAGAAGGAAGCGTGCGCGACCGCATAGGCGACGGTGGAGTTGAAGTAGGCATGGCCGAATTTCGCGATCAGATCCTCGATCGGAAACGGCACCGAGCCCGGGTATTTATCCGGATACGCCTTGCTGGTGTAGATGGGACCGGGATGTCCGCGCAGCAGCTCCAGCATGTGCTTGATGGTCTCGTTGCCGGCGGCGGCGCGGGCTTCCTGCACCATCAGGTCGTCCATGTGGAAAATGCGATCGCACCGGATGACCCCCGCCATGCAGTTGATCGCCCACACCTCCTCATAGAGAGCGCGGGCGCCGCCGTGAACCCCCGCGGCCGCGACAAAGGTGGACTTGGAATCGCCCATGCCGACCAGCGCCACCGACTCCGGGACGCGGTCCATCGCGCGCGGAATCGGCGAGCGCACTGCTTCGATCAGGATAGTGCGGCCGTTTTCGCCGTAGACCACCGGCGCGGCGGTATCGGCTTGCGTGAAGCACTCGCGCGGACTGAAGCCGCGCTCGCGCAGCAGCGTTTCCAGCTCGACGCGGCGATAGTGCCGAAAATGGAACGCGATCTGCGGCCGGTACGGAAACACCGCTTCGTTCGGGACGCTGACGAAAAGGTGTTCGACGCACCCGCGCAGACGTTCGAGCACCTGGCCGGGATTGGGCACGTGCTCGATCGCCTCGAACACCACCGCAGCATCGTGAAAGCCCACCGCCATCTGCGCGGCATCGCCCACACCCCACACGATGGACGGATGGTCGAAGTGCTTGCGCGCGTGCGCGATGGCCTCGGCGTTGACATCGAAGGCGGTGACGCGAAAGCCGGCATCCGCCAGAATCTTGGCGCCGTAGCCTACCCCGCACGCGACATCGACAACCGTCTTCGCCCCAAGCTGGCGGAGCCGGTCCGCGGCCCAGAGATAGCGGGCGGTGTGGTCGGCGCGGATGCCGTCAACGGTCTCGGCGACCTGTCGTTCTCCGGGCTGCATGCGCTATTTCCCCTTGCCAGGCGCTGCACTTTTGGAGCCGGCCGCGGCCGTTTCCTCCGGCGGGCGCGTCGCGGTCTCGCGGCGAGCGGCCGCAACCGGTGACGCTTTCACGGGATCGACGGCGACGGCGTAGCCGCCGGCAACGAGTGCCGCGCCCGTCTCGTTATCGACCGTGACGGTGTCACCTGGCCCACCGCTCAATGTCGGGCCGGCGAGGATGGTTCTGAGTTTGACTTGCATCGGAGACTCCTTAGCCGACCACGACGTGGATCGTGCCTTGCTTGGTATTGCCGCCAGCGACCACGTCAACCTTCACGCGCTCGCCCGCTACCACCACGTCGCGCACGACCCCGGTCACCACGCCGCCGGTGGCGGTGTGTGCCGGCTGCGTCGGCGCGTTGGTGAAATCCGCGGCGACATTCGCCTTGGAGAGGATGGCGGCCCCGGTCTCCGCGGCGGTGATGGTGAAGTCCGCGGTGCTCGCAAGCGCCACCGCCGCGGTCGCCTTGATGTAGCGGATGGCGGCGATGCGGCCGGTCACCGGCGGCGTGTAAGCGGTCGCCCCGCCGCCGGTGGCGGTGACGAAGGTGACGGTATGGCGTTCGGCGTACATGGCCCGCTCAACCCGTCGCCAGAATGCCGACGTTGGTCAGCGCCGCGCGCATCGCCTCGATCTTCGCGGCAATGCCGGTGCTGAACGTGCCGGTCGCGGTGATCGCCGCGATCGCGGCCGCCTGCGAGAGCACGCCGCTCGAGGAGCACTTCTGGATCTTGCCACCGGCTTTCACGGCCATGGCGTCGCCGCCCTGTACCATGAAGACTTTGGTGCCGTAGGTATTGCTCATGACCTGCCCTCCGCAAAGATCGGATCAAAAAAATGGGGCGAATCCGCCCCATTCCCAACGATGACGCTCGCGTGGACTATGCGACCGGCGAGACGCGCGGCGAGTGCAGCACCGCGCTCGATCCGACGATGGTCGCCGCCGTGACGGTGGCCTTGTGGGTGAGCGAGACGTAGCGCTTGTTGCCCTTGTAGCCGATCTTCTTGCTGACGTTCTTGCTCACGCCGGAGACGTGCGGCGTGCCGGCGGCGAGGCCGGCATCGGCTTCGGTGCCCAGCAGGTCGGTATCAGCCACCGAAGCAAGCGAGCCGGTGGCGCTGCCCTCCTTGACGATGACGCTGAACACAGAATCCGTCGCCGTGCGGGTGCCGTAGTTGATGACGAACTCGACGCCGTGGTAGCCGTGGCGGTCGATCACCTTGCCGGCCTGGCCGGCCGCCGTCGTGTTGAGCGCAGCGGGCGCACGCACGACTTGAATCTTCGCGTTGTTGTGCAGATCCTGTTCCATGACAGATATCTCCTTTCGGTTTCGGAAAAGATGCCGGGGCGAGACCCTCCGCCCCGGCCTTGGTTGGGGTCGCGGGCGTTAGGCCAGCTTCACCCGCACGAACGCTTCGGCGAGCGTGGGCATGCCGTCGCTTTCCATGCGGCCGATGAAGCCGACCTGGTTGGTCTCGGCGTAGAGCTCCACGAGGCGCTGGAACTGCATGTCGAGCGCATCGCAGATCCAGTAATGCGAGAAGTCCGCGAACATGCCGACATAGAGTCCAGTGGTGAAGGTGTTGGGCACGTATTCGCTCATGCTGAGCGGACGCCCCAGGATGGTGTCTGGTTCGCCTTCGCGCACCGACTGCCTCCAGAGGTACTGGCCTTCGCCGTCCTTCAGCTTCGCGATCTGCTTCAGCGCGTCGCGGTGGAACAGCCATTCCGCGCGGCTCCAGTACTGGCCTTTCAGCGCGTACTTGGCGTTTATCAAGCCGTCGAAAGTCACCTGGGTCGTCAGGTTATCGGTGGACACGTCGCGCGAGGTCGGCACGCCCGAGGCGCTGGCGGTGAACAGGCCCAGCGGCTGGCCGGCGCCGTTGCCGGTCAGGAATGCCTTCTCGTGGGTGATGCCGAACTTGTAGGCGAGCCGCGAGGTCACCAGGCCCTCGACCCCGGACACGGTGCGGAGCAGCTTGTTTGAGACCTTGATGCGCTTCGCGACCGGCGCGGGCTTCAGCTCGCGGCGGCCGAACGCCATGGTGCTGTCTTCGCTGCCGGTGCCAAGCTCTGTGGTCCAGTCCGCATCGGCCGGGTCGGCATCGAGCGAAGGCGCGCCCATCGCCTGCGATGACGTGACCGTGAACTTGGTCGCCTTCATGCGAATGAAGGTCTCATCGTCCACCGCCTGAATCAGACGGTTGACGAATTCAAGCGGCGGCGCCATATAGCCGCCGGCCGGGTCGGAACCCAACTGCAGGGCGCGGCGCTCGTCGGCATTCAACTCCGCGTAGCCGCTGCGCATGAAATGATCGAGGGCGCGCAGCACCACTTCCTTGTCACGCGCGCCCGGCAAGCCGCGTTCGGCTTCCCGTTCGGTCTCGCGGCGCTCGAGATCGCTCGCGGCGGCGGCACGCTCGGCCTCCTGGAGCTGCTCTTCGCGCTTGATCTGGTCGGCGACCTTACCCTGCTCGTCGATCAGCTTGTCGAACGCTTTCTGCTCATCGTCCGTCAGGGCGCGCTTATTGTCGGCCTCCGCCTTGTCGAGGATTGCGCGCGCATCGGCCACGAGCTGGCCGCGCTTGTCGCGCAGCCCCTTCAGCGTGACGGCCGCCGCCGGCGCAAGAAGGATATCGACCACCATCCGCGGATCCACATAAGCCGCCAGCACCTCGGGCGCCACCGTTGCGGCCAGCACGGCGATCACCACCACAGCGAACAGCAGGGCGTTCGATTTCATCGCGTTACCTCCATGAATGAGCCGGGGGGTGAACTTCGCCGCATCGGTCACGCCCCCGGCGTGCCGTGACGGTGGCGGCGAAACTGGGATGGTTATCGGGCTTCGGCCTCGAGCAGCGCGAGGCGGAGCCGCCGCTGGCGCGCGGCAATGATTGCCGCGGCGCGGCAATCGGCGGCGTTCTGCGTCTGCGTGCGCCGCGTCTCCAGGGTGCGCAGCGCGACGTCGGTGGTCGGGAAAGCGGGAAAGGTCACCGGCGAGACGTCGAAGAGCTCCACTTCGAGCAGCGTACGCAGCGGGATTTCCTCGCTTTCGTCCCATTCTTCCCGCATCATCTTGAAGCCGAAGCTCATCTGGGACACGTCGCCGCGGGCCACCGGTGCCAGCACCAGGTCGCGCACGAGCTGGGTGTCGGGCGGGCTGATGTCGATCGCGAGCCCGACGGCGTCTTCCGACAGGCGCAGCGTGCCGGCGCGGTTGCGGCCGAGCACCCAATCTTCGTCGTGGTTGAAAAGCGCGCGCACATCGTCCTCCGCGATCGCGCGGCGGAAGGCCCCGGGTGCTATGCGCTCGCGGAACCAGCGGCCGATCTTCACCGTCTGGTTGAACACGGCGGCATGCCCCATCAGCCGCGCGCCGCCCTCGGCGCGGGTTTCGACGCGCATGGCGTCGGCGGTGAAGGTGCGCCGCTCCAGGTCGGGCGCAGAAGCGCGGTTCTCGCGTGGCATGGTCTAGCCCTCCGTTCCAGTGCGTGCGGGTGGATCCATCATCGGGTCGTCGCCTGCGGGCGGCTCGGGATCCGGCGCCATGTCAGCCTTGCCGACCGGCGGCATGATCTCGCCCATCTCGTCGATCACGGTCATGTTGAGCGGCATACGCGCTAGCGAAAGCCCGGGCAGCGGATTCAGGTTTTCCTTCGCGCGCGCTTCGTTCGGCAGGAGCCACCCGGCGGCAATACCGCTGCGGTAGGCTTCATACCGGCTCTTCTGGTCGCCGCGGAGCAGCGCCGTGACGTTGTGCTCGACGTAATGCGTTGCTTCCTCGCCTTCATTGAAGAGATCGCGCTCGACGCATTGCTCGTAGCGCGTGCTCCACGGCGTCAACGTGTGCACCACGAAGCCGATCTGCCGCTGCTCGACGCCGGTGCCCCAGCTCGTGGTCTTGGTGGTCGAACCGATCATGTCGGGCGGCACGCGGTAGATGCGTGCGATATCCTCGGTGGTCTTCTCCGAGAGTGCCACGTACTGGGCGTCCTCGAGGGTCATCCCGATCTGGTGCCACTTCATCCCCTCTTCGAGGATGGCGACCTTGCCGGTGTTGGCGAGACCGCTGTAGATCTCGTCCCACTGTTTTCTCAACTCCGGCAGCGCGTCGCCCAGGCGCGCCGGGTGCTCGATCACGCCCGAGAGCCGCGTGCCGTTGACGAAGGTGCGCCCGCCGTGCTCCTGGAGTGCCGCGGCAAAGCCCAGCGCTTCGCGGTGCAGCGCGATCGGCGAGACGCCGCGCAGTCCGTCGAAGCCCAGGCCTGCCAGGTGGAAGAGCTCGCCGCGCAGAAACACGCGCTTGCCACCCTCGGCCGGGAAGTAGGCATAGGCGACGTCCTGCTGCTGGCTGCGCCAGAACGGCCACACGCGGTCCGGGTGCAGCGGGATCAACTGGTCAACGCCGCGCCCGCCGGTGCCGACGATCTGGGCGTAGGCGTTGCCGCGCAGCAGGCAGTGCCCGATCATCATCTCGCGGAACTGCATGGCGGTCTGCCAGCGGTTCGGACGAGCATTGAGGATCGAATAGAGCCGGTGCGAACGGTCGATCTCGCGGCCGTCGTCCGCGCGCCGCCGGTAGACCGGCAGCGGCAGCATGGCGAGCGTCTCCGCGATCAGGCGCACGCAGGCGAAGACCGCGATCAGCTCGAGCGCCGTGTCGGGCGTGATGCGGTTGCCGAGCACGGTGTTGTTCGAGCCGAACCACGCCGCGAGCGCCGGATCGCGCGGGTGCAGCGGATCCACCGCCGTCGCCCGCGTTTCCAGCCTGGAGAGCCAGCCCATCAGTTCACGCTCCCGGTGCAGACGTCTGCACCCATTATTTGTCCTTGGCCGGCGCCGTCGGGCGGCGCAGCACCACCAGCGCGATCAACAACGCGCCGCACACGATCCAGGCGAGCGCCGGGCGCTCGAGCCACAGGCCGTAGAACAGCGCGGCGAGGCCGGCGACGAACACCACGTCCCGCAACTCCGGCGCCGCCAGGCGCGCGAGGGCAAGCCAGCGCGCGCGGCGCTCGGTGCGGCGCTGGCGGCGTGCCACCAGCTCGGCTTCGGTGTGCGCGCGCGGGCTACCCCACACTGACCAGCCCCCGCGTCTTGTAGACGCTTTCCTTGACCGGATTGGCGATGCGCCGCGCGAGCGTCATGAGGAGCCCGATCACGCCGTCGATCTTGTTCTCCGGTCGTTCCTTGTTCGGGTAGATGTTGTCCTTGCGGTCGCGGTGGCACACGACGTTCGATATCATCCACTCGAGCACCGGATCGCCGTCGTGGTGGAATTTGCCCTGCAGCACGAGCTCCTCGAGGAACTTCATCGGCTCCGAGAAGTTGAGCACCGTCGGGCGCATCTCCACCATGGTGTAGCCGTCCTCGATCATCTCGCCGGCAAACTGCGTCAACTGCGCCGGATCGAACGCGATCTCGGTGAGGTTGTGCCGGCCGGCATCGCCAGGCACCTCCGGCCGCGCGCCACGAATCAGCGCCGCGCGCGCCGGGCCCGCCCGCTTCACCAGCGCCGCGGTGCCGATCAGATCCTCCCGCACCGCCTCGATGTCCACCACTTCGCCCGGCGTTTCGACGATCAGGCCATGCTCCGCCCAGCTCTTCAGGTGGTCGTTGCCCTTGAGGTTGAGCATGCGCGCCGGCGCGTAGTAGCGGCCGAACGCGTAGTAGTGCCCGCTCTTCTCGAACAGCTTGACCTTGGCGAACAGGTCGGTCTTGAACGCGGCGTCGAGTGCCGCGATGCAGTCCGCGCCCGTGAACTCGTCCTCGGCGAGCTCCGCGTCTTCGCAGCGGCGCCAGGCCGCCATGTCCATCCAGGCGACGTCGGCGTTCAACCACTGGTTGCAGCGCTTGGTGCGGAACTCGCTCTGCTCCGATGGCATCGATAGCGCCCGCCGGCACTGCGCCCGCAGGTCCGCGAGGAGGCCTGCGGCATACGCCGCGTTGTGCGTCGCGAGCAGCATCGGGTTCGCCTTCGCCCATACCGCTTCATCACCCCAGTCGTCGTCCGCGCGCTTGTCGCCGTACGAGTCGTCGAGCGTGTAGATCAGCCCGAAGTAGGTCTCGTCCTCCGCCGTGCCGCCCTTGATGGTGTAGCCCAGGCCGCCGTGCCGGTGCAACACGGCATTCAGGATCTTCACCAGGTAGCTGCGCTGCGCGTAGCACACGCCGCTGCGGTCGGTGCCGGCGGTGGTGATGCCGATTCCGAGCGGCTGCGAGCGCCCGCCGGTCGAGCTGTCGAGCACGTCATAGAGGCCGCGATCCTTCTGCGCGTGCATCTCGTCCGAGATGAAGCAGCTCGTGTTGAGCCCGTCGAGCGAGCCATAGTCACGGGCCAGCGGGGTGAATTTGCCGCCGTTGCGCGTGCAATACATCCGGCTCTTGTTGAACGCGACGCCGAGCTGCTTGAATTCCGGCTGCCGCCGCACCATCTCGCACGCCACCTCTTCCCAGATGATCTTCGCCTGGTCTTTCTTGGTCGCGGCCGTGTAGACCTCGGGCCCCTCCTCCCCATCTATTGCGAGCATGCCGAGGGCGAGCGCCGCGAGCAGCGTCGATTTCGTGTTCTTGCGCGCCTCTTCGAGATAGGCCCGGCGAAAACGCCGCAGCCTGTTGTCCACCCGTAACCAGCCGAACAACACGGCGATAAAGAAGGCCTGCGCGTCCTCCAGCACGATCTTCGGGTAGACCAGACCCTCTTCGGTGCGCTCGGGCTTCGCCAGGTCGCCCTTCACGTGCGGCATCAGTTCGACAAACTGGCACCAGCGGATCGCTTCCTCGCAATCGAAGTAAAACGGCCAGGCCTCGTCGCGTGCCGCCACGCGCGCAAGGTCATCGAGCTGGCGCTGGCACGCGGCCTTCACCCACTTGCACGCCAGAATGTCGCCGGCGATCACGCGCCGCGCGTACGATTCCGCCCGCGCCACATAGTCGGCGCGGGCGGGCGCGTGGTCACGATCGCAGAGTGTTTTTGAGTTTCGGTCCAGCACGCAGTCCACGCCCGCGAGAGTCGGCGACACATCCTCCGTAGCGTTCGCCATGGCTTCGAAAGCCGGCTGAGTCGCGGCTACCTCGGAGCCGCTGTCTGGCGGCATCAACGCACCAGGCTCGCGAGCGTCGGCTTCGCCGGCGGCGCCTCTTTCTCGCCTCCCTTGTCATCGCCCGGCTCCATCCCGGGCAGAAACGGATAGTTATCCGACGGGGTCACGCGCGATCGCGCGCTCGGCGCCAGGCCGAACGCCGCCACCGCCTTCTCATAGCGTTCTTGCGACTTGACCGAGATCTGCAGGTAGACCGACTGCATGCGGTAGCCCGAGGGCGCCTTCTCGATCAGCCCGGCTTCGCCCGACTCGTCACTGCGGTTCGCCGCGAGGATCTTCTTCTCAGCCCACACCCAGCGCGCGTACTCCTGGCAGCCCATCGCCAGCATGCCGCGATCGAGCAGCGAGATCAGGCCGTAGCGGTGGAGCTCCTGGACGAGACGATTCCACTCGCGCCGGGCGTCCGGCCACAGCACCTTCGGGCAATCCGGGATCTCGACCTCGGGCTTGAATTCCCCGAGGAGCTGCGCGATCGGCTTTTTGCTCGGGTTTCCCTTGAGCAAATGCACGTTCGCGGGCAATGGTTTCGGCCCACGCTGACCCATAGATCACCTTTGGAAAATACCCCCGGGTCGAATACCCCCCACCCATTTCCTCCGACCGCAAAAATTTGATTGCGAGCACGGTCTACCGCGCGTCAGTCCTGAAGATTTGACCCACCCTCCCGTGCGTTGCCGAAGCCACCGTCTTCGGTGGCGGTCTTCGTGCTGTGGCACGGATTGCAAAGCGGCTGATGGTTCGACGGCTTCCAGAAGAGCGGATCGGCCGGCCCTCTCACGGGCACGATGTGATCGACACATTGCGTGGGCTCGAGGAGCCCGCGTTGCTCACACCGACGGCAGAGCGGATGCTCGCGCTTATAGTTCTCGACGTAGCGCTGCCAGCGAGCGCCGTAGCCGCGCTGCGTCGAGGAGCCGCGCCGCTGATCATGCGCCCTCTGTGCTACGTAGCGATGCTTTTCACAGCGTCCATCACTCAACACGCCGCAGCCTGGATAGGTGCATGGTCGCTTCGCTGCGCTGGGCATGGGCAATAAAAAACCCGAGGCGTCGCCGCTCTCGGGTTGAATCGCCGGGGGATACTTCACACCAGCGTAGCGCGAATTCTGGGCCGAGCGCCGATAAATGTCAAGCAACAATGCAACGACGCAGCGGCGGCCGACCGCGGGTACGCTCGACGGTCTTGAGCGGAACGCCGGCCGCCGCGTCATTGAACAGGGCCAGCAGCATCACATGCGCTGCCTCGCGCCGGTCACGAAACGAATTCGGCTTAATCCCCAGCGCCGCCGCCTTCTGCTCCGATGATCCAGACACGGCGTATTCCTCGATCATCGTATCGCGCAGGTGCTCGGGCAGCGCATTGATGCAGAGCCACGTCTCGCGCGCCTCCTCGATATCGACCGGGCAGGCATCCATGGCGTTCCGCTGGCGATCGTGATCCTGAACCAGGCGCCGGGTGATGATCTTGTGCCACCAACTACACACATGCTTCGGCCGCGGATCGCTGCCGCCGCGGGCGAGCCAGCGCACGTAGGTGTGCCAGCGGTTGCACCGCATAATCACATAGAGCATGCCAAGCGATCCGCCCAGGCTCATCGCCTTCCCCTCATCAACTGTTTCACGTGAAGCCGCCGCGCCTGCGTGTAATAGCGGTCGCGCGGGACTCGGACGCACTGCGGTGCACACGTGCGCACACGGCTCGCGCGCAACGTGTCCCGCTGCAGCCGCGCCACCAGCGCATCGCCGATCTCCGCCGGGTCGCCGTAGAGCCACGCCTCGACCACCGGCGGCCACTTCATGGCGCGTGCCCTTCGATCAGCGCCCGGCGCGCCTGATCGGACAGCAGCCCCTCGCAGTCCATGATGAGCGGCAACGGGAAAAGCGGCAGCGTGTTCTCATCGCGCCACGGCCCCTGCGCCGCGCGGCCCACGCTGAGGAAAATCCGGGCGGCGGCGCGCCGTGCCCGCTTCTCGGCAGGGGTCGGCTTCATGGCGCACCTGCGAGGGATGCGAGCCATGCGAGGGATGTTTTCGGGCGCTGTACAGTATTTGTAAGCACTTTCTTCTCTTTTTTATGACATTTTCGCGCGTAGAGTACAAAAGATGGTACGCATCCCTCGCATCCCTCGCAGGTCAGCCGGCATCGACCACCCTCCACAGGGCGACGTGTTCGCGCGTCTCGCCGGCCCGCTGGAACATCCGCCCTTCGACGATCCGCCCATCCTTCGACCGCAGCCAGTAGGCGAGCTTCTTGCGCGAGAGCGCCCCGCCCTTATCCTGCGCCACCGTCTCCAGCGCCTCGCGCAACACCGCATTGCCGTCGAGGATCGCGAGCTCGCACGCGCGCCGCGCCGAGGTCGGCTCCGCGCCGAACGTGTCGCGCCACGCCGCCAGCATCTGCAGGTGCTCCTGGCGTTCGGGATCTTCGGCTGCAATTAAGGCATACGAGTCACAGGGATCCGGCAGGCCGAGCCACATCAGCGGCTCGCGGCAAAAGCGCGACCACTGCTCGAAACGCCCCCAGGGCCGGAAGATGCTCGAGCGCTCGCCGCCCGTCAGATAGCCGCGCATCACCGTGAGCCCCGCCGTCACCAGCTCCGCGCGCCGGCGCGAGAAAACCTCGCGCAGATCCACGGCGAACTCGCGCTCCTCGGGTTTCTCGTGCTTCGGGTCGATCCGGCACAACAGGGCACGGGTGCGCAGATCGCCTTGGATCACCAGCCGGTTGCCGGTCGCGAGCCACAGCGTGGTCGTCGGCACGTTCAGCATCTCGCTTTTTCCCAGCACGCGCCCCTGGTGCGTCTCGCTCGTCAGGATCGAGCACAGCCAGGCCCCGCCGAGCGGTCGCTCCACGTTATCGATCAGCACCACCGGGTCGCCGTCCATCAGCACCGCGAGCGCGATCTTCTCCGCTTCCTCGTCCTTGGCCGGATATTGCATCGCCGCCGCGGCGACGCCCGTCGCGAGGATCGCCACGCAGTCTGCGAGCAGCGTTTTGCCCGATCCGGGCGTGGGCGCCGTGATCGCCCCCATCGGCGCCGAAGGCAGCGAGCGGCGCGCGAGCGCGGTCAGCATCAGCGCCACCGCCACCGACGCATCCGAATGCGCGACGAAGGGCAGCGAGTCGATCGCCGCCAGCAGCGTGTCGAGCGCGAGCTTCGCCTGGCGCAGCGTCGGCTTGTCCGGCACCGTCGGAAACTCCAGCCCGCACGGGTCGTACCACGTCGCCGTATCGGCGTCGTAGCCAGGTGTCTGTAGCAACGTCCCATCGGGTCGCAGGGTCGGCGCGCTGATCGCGCCCAGCAGGCGCGGCAGCTTCCAGTGGCCGCTGCGCGCGAGGTAGGTCTGCGCCACCACTTCCGGCGCGTTCATCGCCCGCCACTTCTCGGTGCGCCCGTCGAGCTTTTCCCAGCGCGCCGCACGCGTCATCTGCTCCACCAGATACGGCGGATTCACCGTCGAGATCCCCAGCCCGCCCGTGGGCCGGCGGAACGTGCGCACACTCATCGCCTGGCGCCGCACCACGCGCACCACGAACGGCCCGCGCTGGAACAGAATGTCGTGCTGGCACTGCATCAGCGCCGCCTCCGCTTCATCCACCATGCGCGGCAACTCGCCCGGCGACCACTGAATGACCGGGCGCCCGCCCGTGGGGTCGAGCCCGGTGGCGGCGTGGAAATCGGCGGCGAGCGCATCAGACCCCTTCCGGGACGGCTTCGCAGACGGCGTCGACCCAGTCTTGTCTTCTTCGCTCATTGACCTGTTCGATTTCTGCGGACCACCAGCGCGGCCAGCCGTGGTTGTGCTCCGGATCGTTCACGTGGCGGAAGTTGCGCTGGCACAGCGCCAGCCGGCTCGCCGAGGGCGGCAGCTCGTCGCCCTCCACGTGCACGTGGATATCCGCCGCCCAGCGCCCGATCTCGCCGATCAAATCGAAAATCTTGTCCGCCGGCATGACCGAGGCCGCCGGCTGATCGAACAGCGCGACCTCGAGGCCCGTCACGCAACGAAAGTCGTAGATCCCGGGCGCGTATTCGGCGGGCTTGAGGCAGAGCTTCGGATGGCAGGCGCCGGCGCACTGCCACAGGCACAACGGCTCCTCGAACCACTTCTCGCCGTAGATGACGTGCACCACCAGCGGGTGATCGCCCGCGCGCCGCGCGTTCATCAGCGCCTTGCCGTAGGCGGGGAGCTTGAGGCGGGTCCGGCCAGGGCTCACAAATCCCCCTTGATCCGCTCTGCCGCCGGCGCGCCGCGCTTCTCGGCCACGCCTTTCAGGTATTCCTGCTGGCGCGCCGAGCCCATGGCGCGCACGTGGCGCACTTCGCACTGGTGGCGGTATTCCTCAGTGAAGGTCGGGCCGGTGATCACCGGCGGCGCACAGCCGCCCGCCTCCACCAGATCGAGGCTCGGCGCGAGCGGCTCGGCGAGCTTCTCGTAGAAATCGAGCGCGGCGTTCACCTGGCGCGGTGTCGGATGGCGGCTCACCCCTCACCTCCCGGCTCCTCTCCCGAGCGGAGAGGAAAGATTTCATGCGCTTCGCGAATGGTCACAAGGCCCTCAACGCGAGGCCCAGGTTCGCGAGCGTGCAGCCCATGGCGAAGAGCGCCAACCCGTCGTCGCCGCGCACGAAGCGTTCGATCGCGACCAGGGCGTAGATGATCGCGATCAGGATGAGGAGCTGCGCGCTCATCTTCATCTCCGGCCGCCCCAGCCCGCGAGGCCGCGGCCGATCGTGCGCCAGCCGGCCACCTTGAACTCGCCGGCGGCCACTTCATCGGGCGCAGCGCTGGCGCCGCGGGGCGCCGCCACCGGGCGGTAGTGGTGTTTCACCCGCGGCCCGGGCGCGCGCGCGAGCGGCGGCGTGCCAGGCAAGGCCACCACCTTGCAATGCGGATGGCAATCGAAGATGCCGGCGTCGCGCGCCGTGCCGATGACGACGACCGAGCCCAACTCGATCATCGGATTCAGGTAGAACGCGACCAGCCGGTATTCGAGATTGAGGCGCTGCGAGATCGCCTTGAGCGTGAGCGGCCCGGCGTCGAGCGCCGCCCGGATCTCGTCGCGGCGCTGCGGCCACAGCTTCGTCCGCCGGCCGCGCCGCGAATGCTCCCGCGCCCGGAGCGTTACCTCACCGGGTAGATGCCCTGCCCCGCCCCGCATCTCTCCCTCCCGTGAGACACTTCAAGTGCTCCACCATCGCCCGATAGTGAAAATGATTGCGGCGAGCCCCCGCCCGCCGCCATTCGATGAAAGCCCGATGCGCCGCCGCAATGCGTGGCTGACAGCGCGCCACCGGCGCGTCGGGAAAGAGATCGTTGGTGACGACGTCGCGGGTCATGTGCGAGGCCGGGCCACGGAGGCCACCGTGCTAGAGTTGGCGTTGTCGAGACGATCAACCTTCACGCGGAGGCTCCATGGAAAACGACGATGACAAACCATTCACCCTCGAGGGCTTCAGCGAAGACATCACATACGCGCTAGCGGCGCTCACAGCTAGCATCGGAAGGAGTCTCCCGCGCGGCGAATCGCAGCAGCTATCATTTCTGCTGTCTCGCGCCGCGAAGCGCGCACCGGGCGACAGGCTCGTTGCGCAGACGCTGCTACAGAGCTTCGCAAAGATCGCGCGAAAATCATCCCGCCGAGGGAAATACAGATCGCGCAAGCAATAAGACGCCTCATCGCCGCCCCCGCAGCCCATACACCCGCGCCGGATTCTTCCCGGTGCGCTTCTTCACCCGGCGCGCGAGCGCCGTCTTGACGAGCCGCGTGGCGGCCTCTTCCTCGCTCACACCGTCGCGCTCGGCTATCTGACGCACCAAGTCACGCTCCCTGCCGCTCAACGGCACATTTGGAGGCCCCTTAAAAGGTCCCTCAATAGGTCCCTTTTTAGGTCCCAAAAAGGTCCTTTTGAGGCCCTTCGTTTTGCGGCGTGCTTGCCGCAATATCGAGCCTCGCCTGCTCCAGCAGCATCTCGCGCAGCATCGTTGCCATCTGCTGGCCGGTATAGTTCACCCACGCGGTGATCAGGTCGTGCTCCGTATCGTTCAACCGGAGCCGCACAACATGCTGTCGAATGAGAGAAGGATCACCGTACATATGACACCTCGCGAAGGGAGGCACCATGGAAGCGAACGCCAAGCGACTGCTGATAGTGATCCGCTTCGGAGACGAAACGCCGGTCAAAGTACGCGCGCCAAAAGCGGCGCCGGCGATCCTTGCCGTGATCCAGAGGTGCTCCGGTGGCGAGCATCAGCTTGCCTTCACCTCGCGCGACGGCTCGGTCTTTGGCTATCTCCTCAAAACCACCAGGCCACTCGGGGCGCTGCGCGCCGAACTCTACGGCGAAACCGGCGCCGGCACCGCGGCACTGCTCAACGAAGACCACTTCTTTGCGGTCGAGCTGGGCGCGGATTTCGATGGCCGCGGCTTCAGTCGAGCATGGACTTGGCTTCAGCATCACTGAGCCCGAATCCTTTCAGCATCATCAGCGTGTGGCGGCGCTGGATCATTGCAAGCACCCTGACGAGCCACAGGCAGGGCGAGGTGCACACCAGCCAGTCGAGTACGCGAGCGATCACGCGCACCCCCGGCCGGTGTGGTTCTCGGGATCGTTGAGCAGGATCTTGACGACGTGCTCGCGAATAAGGGAGGGATCGGCATACATGGTTGGTTCTCGTTATCAGTCAAGCCGCTGCTTCGGCACGATTGCGAAAGTAGGCGGCGAGTTTCTGGATGATGCTCACCCCCGGATCAGCTATTTCGCGGGTGGCGATTTTCTGAAGCGTCCGATAAGGAACGCCTGACTCGCGCGCCACCTTGGGAAGCTGCCCCTTGGAGAGCTGGAGCTGCTGGAGGACAAAATCGTAGATGTTGGTTTCCACACCATAGATTCTACCCGATTTCGGGTTTTCGTCAACCCGGTATCGGGTAAGAAAAGCCGCTACGCTCTTAACATCATGGCGCCAAAGGAAAAACGGGAGCCGCGAGCACTCTCGCAGGTTAAGATTATTCTGCGCGACAACTTCCGCGCTTTACTTGATCGCGACTACCCGCGCGATCAATACAAGAACGGACGAGGCCAGTTGCAGGCGTTCATCAGGGACCACAAGCGCGCGGGGTGGAGCGCTACCAACCTATCCAAATTGCAGCGGGTGCGCGATGAGGGCAGCACCAATCTCGATACGGTGGCAAACTTGGCGATGACCTATCATTTTGAGGCTTACCAATTATTCGTTAGAAATCTGGAGGTCAATGATCCGCAACAGGCTGTACGGTCAGAAGTAGTTCGTATGATCGACCAACTCGAAAAGGCGAGGAGAGGCCAACGTGAAACTGACTGATAGAGAAAAGCGCGAGCTCGATTTGCTCCGCGCTCTAGACACAAAGCAACGAGATAAGTTGCTCGAGCAGATGGAGCGCCAGGTATTGGCGAACCGCATCACTGAGCGCGTTGCCGGGCGCAAGCTTCGCATCGTTGATGACAAGAAGATCGAGCGCGCCTTCGGCGCGCCGCGATGGAAGCATCGGGGAAAGCCATGAAGAACCTGCTATGGTTGACTCTTCTGCCAGCAATCGCGCTGGCACAAGAGATCGAGGTCAAAGGCGTGCCGTTCGGCGCCTCCGAAGCCACCATCCAGAAAACGGTGAAAGGGGCAGGTTGCGGTACACCTCCTCGTGGATCACGGGGCGATCGCTGGTGCCACGTGGTGCAAGGCGGCACTTATGCTGGCGCGCCGGCCCAAATCTTTTTCACCCTCTACAACGACTCAATGCAATCAGCTCATATCTTGTTTTCCCCCTCCGATTACGATGCCATAGTCGACGCGCTGGCAATTCGACACGGCCCAGCACACCGGACGGACGTTGAGAAATTGACCACACGGATCGGGGCAGTCTACGAAAATACCATCACCCGCTGGAAAATCGTAGATGTTCTAATCACCGCGCGCCGCTACAGCTACAGCATCGACAAAGGCAGCGTCACCCTCGAAACCACCGCTGGTCGCGTAGAGGAAGCCATTCGCGCGCGCAAAGTGGCCCCTGAGCGCGCCAAGGACCTGTAGCCCGAAATTTTCGGGACACACGCCAATTACCCGATTTCGGGTTGACAACTACCCGATTTAGGGTTTAGCATCCCTTCCCGTCACCCACGGGAGGGAAGATGCAGCACTCAGCACTACCCGGCATCGTCGCCGGCACGCTGACCGGATACAGCCTCGGCCAGCTCCTGCACGGTAGTGCCCAAGAATTCGATCGCGCCCATAGGCGAGATCGTGTCCCCGTTCCCGAGAAATTTCACCTGAGTCGCCAGGCGGTCGATCGCCGTAGCGATCGCGCCGAGCTGCTCCGCGTGCACGTCGGCGAGCCGGCTGATCGCGAGCGCAAGCGCGTCATTGGAGTCTGCTGCCATGGCTGATCCCCTTTCCGTTGGCCAGCGCGTGCTCTATCGCAGGCTGGGCGAAAAAGCATACCGCGAGAGCACCGTGCGCACCATCATCGCGCCGCCCGCTGAACTCGCCTCACCCCTCGGCATCCGCGTCGTGCTCGAGACCGGCGAGATCGCGCGCACCGAGAACGTCATCCCTGCGGGGCCCACCACATGACCACAGCACTCATCCACCGGCTCAACGCCGACGTCGTCGAATTCGTCGGCCGCTGTGGCGACGCGAAATTCCAGGCGGTCGAGATCAAGATCGAGGGCGTCGAGAGCGCCTACATGATGACGCTCGCGCTGCCCGCGTCCACCTGCCGCGGCCTCGCCGGGCGCGTCAACCCCGAGGCGGTCTATCGCGCGATCTGTCGCGCCATCAATGATTCCGGTGTGGGGATCGCGCTCCCGTGATCCCGCACGCCGCCGACACACCAGCAGAGAAGGAATCCATCATGAACCCCGCCACCACAGAAAAACTCGAAGCGTCCGCCCCCGCACTGCGCTCCATCTCCCTTCCGCCGATCGGCGCCGCCTGGCACGGCGGCCTCTACGCCGGCATCGCGCGCGGCGCGGACGGCGCGCCCGACTACCACCTGATCCTCGGGCCCGAAGCGCCGAAGGCGCTCACCTGGGACGCCGCCTGCCAGTGGGCCGTCGCGCTCGACTTTGCCGGGCACCGCGATTTCACGCTCCCCGCGCGCCGCGAGCAATCGCTCCTCTTCGCCCATCTGCGCGAGGAATTCCAGGAGACGTGGTACTGGTCGGACGAGCCCTACGCTGGCGACGAGGCCTACGCCTGGGTCCAGGTCTTCGGCTTCGGTACCCAGTACGGCTACCGCCGCAAGTCGGACCACTACCGGGCCCGCGCCGTCCGCAGAGTGCCGCTTTAGTCATTCAACCATTCAGCCATTTTTTTCGGGAGACATCCATGATTCCCGGCGCCGCCAGAATCACCCAGCGCGACACGGTCTACCGCATCGAGGACCCGCTCACCGGCCTGTGCATCCGTCTGCATTCGGTGCCGGTCGCAGGCGCCGCCGCGCCGCGCATCGTGCCCGAATTGCAACCCGCGAAGCTCTCCACCTGGTTCGCGACCCACGCGCAGGCCGCCGAGGCCTTCGCGCGCTTCCTCGGCGTTGCACCCTACGACATTGTCAGGAGCGATGCGTGAAGCGCAATCCATTCATCGCCGCCGCCATGGCAGCCGCGGTTATCGCGTCGATGCCGTTCGAGCGCATGGCACGCGCGCGGCGGGCGGAGAATCGGCGCCGCGTTCGCGAACGCGGCAAGACTGGCGTGACCTATAAACCGAACGGCGAGCGCGAGTGCGCCCGCCGTGTGCGGCAGATCGCCAAAGGCCAGCTCACCGAATCGAACGGTCTCGTGCGCGAGCAGAGGAACGCATGAACGACCGCCCGCTCTGGCTCCCCGGCATCGCTGCCGCGCTCGCGCTGCTCATCCTCTCCGGCTGGCTCGACGGGCGCGCGAAGGACGAGCGCCTGGCCGAACTGATCGCCGCCCAGCGCCACGCCGCGCCGCTCACGGCCTGCCCGCCGCCGGCGCCCGGGATGACCGACACCATCGTCCTGGTGGTCGAATCCCGCGCCGACGCCGAGCCCCTCGTCACCGGCTGCTCGCGCATCGCCGAGCGCCGCCACATCGAACGCTGGCGGCCGTGGTGAACGGCAATCTCTACCAGAAGATCGAGCGCGACAACGCGCTCGGCGCGTGCGTGCACAACCTCCACAACGTCATCGCCTTGCTGCGCGCCGTGCGCCACTACGACGGCATCCATCAATTCAATCTCGAGCTGCCCTCAGAGCAGCAACTCATCGACGCCATCCACCGGTGCGCGTCCATCCACAAGCAGACTCTGGAGCCCACCCGATGAACAAATCCGCCAAGATCCGCGAGTACATCACCGCCCACCCCCGCTGCGACGCGAGCGCCGTGTCCGGCGCGACCGGCATCGACCTCAAATTCGTGCAAACGATCTGCGCCCAGCGGGTCAAGGCGGGCGAGTTCGTTGCCACCACCGATGGGCTCCATTCCGTCCGCCCGGGCTACGTGGCGCACGCCCGCCGCAAGCCCGCGCCGAAAAAGCGCCGCGTCCTGGCCGGCGAACGGCGCGCGAAGAAAGCGAAACCGGCCAAGCAGCGCACGCTGCGCGATGTGAAGGTGCCGAAGGCAAAGGGCAACGGCCCTCTGCGCGAGGCCGTGCTGGCGAATTACCGCCAGGCCAGCGCCGCGCTGCGCACCGCGATCGTCGCCGGCGTCACCGGCTACAACGAGGAGCCGATCCTCAAGCTCGCGCTCGACGCGCACGCCCGGGCCGAAGCGCTGCTCGAGGCGGCCGCGTAGGCGCTGTCTTTTCATCCCCCGCCATCCCCGGAGGTAATCATGTCTGCCGTCCTTGAACGCCCCGCCGTCGAGCTGCTCGACGCCCGCACCGAACTGCTGCCGCTCGACTCGATCGTGCCGAGCACCACCCACACCCAGACGCTGCGCCGCCAGCGTTACGACCCGGAGAAGCTGCTCGAGCTGGCTGCGAGCATCAAGACCAGCGGCCTGCTGCAACCGATCCTGGTGCGGCCGTGGTCCGGTAGCCACGTCACCAACAGCAAGGGCGCCACCCCGAAATACGAGCTCGTCGCCGGCGAGCGCCGCTACCTCGCCGCCCAGCGCGCCGGCTACGCCCACATCGCCGCCCACATCCGCGATCTCACCGACGCCCAGGTGATCGAGGCCCAGCTCGTCGAGAACCTGCAGCGCGACGACCTGCAGGCGCTGGAGGAGGCCGAGGGCTACAAGGAGTTGATGACGCTGAAGGGCATCGACGCCGACGAGGTCGCGCACTTGATCGGCAAGAGCCGCAGCTACGTCTACGCCCGCCGCAAGCTGCTCGATCTCTGCCCCGCCGCGCGCGAGGCGCTGCAGGCCGGCAAGCTCGACGCCAGCAAGGCGCTGCTGCTCGCGCGGATCAAAGGCGAGAAACTGCAGGCGAAAGCGCTCAAGCTCGTCACCGAGCAGGGCGACTGGTATTCCTATCGGCGGCTGGTGGAGAAACTGCGCGAGGACTTCATGATCCCGATCGGCAGCGCGCCGTTCACGATCGACCAGGACGGGCTCATGACCAGGAAAGGGCTGACGCTACCGGCGTGCATCGACTGCCCGCAGTTCAGCCGCAACGATGCCGAGCTGCTGCGGGAGATCGACCATGCAGACGTCTGCACCGACCGCGCCTGCTTCGAGCAGAAGTGCGGCGCGGTCTACGCCCTACGCCGCGCCGACGCCGAAGCAGCCGGACGCGCCATTCTCACCGGCGATGAGGCCGCAGCCATCATTCCCGGCCAATACGACGGCGGCATCAAGAACGGCTATGTCGCCCTCGACGAGCCCTGCGCCGACGTTGACTTCCCCGAGCCCGAGCCGAAGCAGGAGAAGGACGAGAGCGACGATGCCTTCCAGGTTCGCTCGGACGCGTGGTACGATCGTATGGGTGCCTGGACGCCACCGACGTACCGCCAGGCCATGGGCGGCGAAGTGCCGCCGGAGACGGTGCTTGCGCAAGCGAAGAACGGCCGTCTGGTCGAGCTGGCGCCGGTCAAGGCAGCCAGGAAAGCGCTTACCCAGGCCGGCATCAAGCTCGAGCACTGGCGCTGGAACGCCAAGCAACAGGACGCCAAAAGCGCGGAGGATCGGGCGGAAAACCAGGAGCGCCAGACGGCAGAGCGGGCGCGCGAACTCGAACGGCAGCGGGTCGAGGAGGCGTTCCGGCTGCGTCTTTTCCGCGAGATCCACGCCAGGTGGAAAGGGCCGCTCAAGCGCCCCGACCTCGATCGCATCTATGAGCATATGCTCGAATCGGGCTGCAACTGGGACCCGATCGAAGCCGTCCACGACGGCACGCCCAAGCCGGCCAAGCTGAAGGACGACGAGCTCCTGCGCCTGATCGTCGAGATCAGCGTCGCGCACGAGGTGGATGCCTACGAGAAGCCGTCCGGTCTGCTCGAGCTCGCCCAGCGTTTCAAGATCGACGCCAAGAAAATCCGCAGCGAGGTCGTCGCCGAGCTCAAGCCCGTGAGCGTGCCGGCGCAGTCCGACGCCAAGAAGCCCGGAAAGAAAAAAGCGGCGAAGAAGACGGCGAAAAAGTAACCCCACCACATCTGGAGACCCCATGAAAAAGCACACCGCAGCAGAAGTGATCCCCACCGTCGCCGGCACACCGTTCGCCGGCGGCTTCTATGTCGGCCGTTTCTTCCTCGGCAGCGACGCTTACGCACTCGTGGTCGCCCCCAAGACCGAAGCGAGCGAGCTTTCCGGCCCATGGAGTAAGGCAGAGAAGAAGGTAGCCGGCGCGCGCTCGTACAACGACGGCGTCGCCAACACCGCCGCCATGGTGAAAGCCGGCAGCGCGCTCGCCAAGTCGATCCGCGCGCTCGATATCGGCGGCTTCGACGACTGGTACCTGCCGAGCCGGCTGGAGTCCCTGCTGCTCTTCGGCGAGCTCCAGGGCCTCAAGAGCTTCAAGGCCAACGCCTTCGAGCGCGACTGGTATTGGACCTCTACGCCCTACGCTGGCGACGAGGCCTACGCCTGGATCCAGACCTTCAACTACGGTGACCAGAACGACACCCTCAAGTCGTACCACTACCGGGCCCGCGCCGTCCGCAGAGTGAAAATTTAGCGATTCAACCATTCAGTCATTTTTAGGGGATTCGCATGAACCATGAATTCGTCTCGCTGCCCGCGGCCGATGTGCTGCGCGCGGTGTCCGCACAGACGCTCGCCCGGGAGCTGTTCGAGCGCATCAGCAACGGCCGCGCCGCACCCATCGGCGCCCAGCGCGCCCTGCCCGCGATCGGCGGCGACTTCGAGGGCGGCATATACGCCGGCCTCACCCTCGTCGACAACACGCCCTTCGCCCTGGTGCTGCTCCCGGGCGAGGCCGAAGAGATCAACTGGAAGGACGCGCGCGCGTGGGCCGAAAAGCAGGGCGGCATGTTGCCCTCGCGCATCGATGCGCTGATGCTGTTCGAGAACCTGAAGGACAGCTTCAAGCCGGAATGGCACTGGACCGGCACGCCCTCCGCTGGCGACGAGGCCTACGCCTGGATCCAGCTCTTCTACGACGGTACCCAGCTCACCAACCCCAAGTCGAGCCACTGCCGGGCCCGCGCCGTCCGCAGAGTAGCGATTTGACCATTCAGTAATTCAGCTATTTAGGTCTTTTCTCAGCATGGCGCTTCACTCCAGCCTGCCGATCTACAAGGCGGTCTACGACCTGCTCTGCCTCGTCACCGAGGTGACGCGCAACATGCCGCGCGATTACAAGCACTCGATCGGCGCGCGTGTCCGCGATGAGTGCGTCTCGCTCACGGTGCTCGTCTTCCGCGCGAACTGCGCCCGGGAGAAGGCACCGCACATAGAGGAGCTGCTCGAGCGCCTGCAGGTGGCCGAGTTGCTGGTGCGGCTATCCTGCGATCTGCGCTGCATTTCGATCGAGCAATACGCGCGCGTCGTGGCCCTCACCACCAGCGTCGGCAAGCAGGCCACCGGCTGGCGTAAGCACTTCACCCCTTCGCCTGCTGCATGACCGTCAAGGCGATCATGCCCGTGCGAAATTATCATCTGGTCGCGCCGCTGCCTCACGAGGGCACCGCCATACGCACCACGGATACCGCCGGCACCTATCCGGGCCGGTCCGGCGCAGTTTCCCGGCTGAGTGATCGGCCGGGCGACGTCGATCGCGCGAACGGACGCCCTACGCTGGCGACGAGGCCTACGCCTGGATCCAGAACTTCAACAACGGTAACCAGAACAACAACCACAAGTCGAACCACTACCGGGCCCGCGCCGTCCGCAGATGATCGCCATGCTGAGCTTTCCTTCGCGGCGCTGGCCGCCGCCTACTTCGACTGCCGCCGCACCAAGCGCACCAGCGCCTCGGCGCTTGCCTTCGAGATCGATCTCGAGCGCAACCTCGCCGAGCTCCACGCCGAGCTCGCCGCCGCCGTCTACCGGCCCGGGCGCTCGATCTGCTTCGTCATCACCCGGCCCAAGCCGCGCGAAGTGTGGGCCGCCGCGTTCCGCGACCGCATCGTGCATCACCTGCTCTACAACGCGATCGGGCAACGCTTCGAGCGATCGTTCATCGCCGACTCATGCGCCTGCATCCCGGGACGCGGCACGCTGTATGCCGTCGAGCGACTGGAGCACAAGGTGCGCTCCATCACGCAGAACTGGTCGCGGCCGGCGTGGTACCTGAAGTGCGACATTGCCAACTTCTTCGTCGCGATCGACAAGCGCATCCTGTGGCGGCGACTCGCAGCCCGGATCCCGGAGCCCGCCTGGCGCGCGCTCGCCCACCTGGTGTTATTCCACGATCCGCGTGCCGACGTCGAGCTGCGCAGCCCGACTGCGCGCTTCGCGCTGATCCCGCCGCACAAGAGCCTGTTCAGCCAGCCCGCACACCTCGGGCTCCCGATCGGCAATCTATCCAGCCAGTTTTTCGCCAACGTCTACCTCGACGCGCTCGACCAGCACGTCAAGCACGGGCTGCGTGCGCGGCATTACATACGCTACGTTGACGACTTCCTGCTGCTGCACGAATCGCCGCAGCAGTTGAACGCCTGGCACGCCGAGATCGCCGCCTTCCTGCCAGCGCGGCTCAACGTCCAGCTCAACCCGGCGAAGACCATCCTGCAGCCGGTCTCCCGCGGAATCGACTTCGTCGGCCAGGTGGTGAAGCCATGGCGCCGCACGCTGCGCCGTCGCACCTTCAACGAAGCGCTCGCCCGCGTCGCCGCCGCCGATCCTGCCGACGTCCGGACATCCGCCAATAGCTACTTCGGCCTGCTGCGCCAGGCCACCGCCAGCCACCACGACCGTGCCCGGCTCGCGAACCTCGTGCGCCGGCGCGGGCATGCCGTCAATCGCGCGCTCACGAAGGCCTACGCATGAACAAGACCGCCATCGAGTGGACCGACGCCACCTGGAACCCGGTCACTGGCTGCCACAAGGTGAGCCAGGGCTGCCACCACTGCTACGCCGAGCGTATCTGGCGGCGCACCTATCCCGATCGCCCCTTCACCGACGTGCGCTGCCATCCCGAGCGCCTCGACCAGCCGCTGCGCTGGACGAAACCAAAGCGCATCTTCGTCAACTCGATGAGCGATCTCTTCCACGAGGACGTGCCGGACGAGTTCGTCGCCGATGTGTTCGCTTACATGGCCTACTCCAGACAGCACCAGTTCCAGGTGCTCACGAAGCGGCCGCAGCGCATGCTGTCGCTGCTCACCAGCGCGGCCTTTGCAGATCTTTACGACACTTCCGCAGCGTTAGCTCACGATGATGCCTGCGACATCCTCGGCCGCCGCGGCGAGTTTGATCCGAATAGGCGTCTCACCACCGACATACGTGCGATGGACGAATCGCTCCCGCGTCCGAACGTCTGGCTCGGCGTCAGCGTCGAGGATCAGGCGACCGCTGACGAGCGGATCCCGCTGCTGCTACAGACGCCGGCGGCGGTGCGCTTCATCAGCGCCGAGCCGCTGCTCGGGCCGATCGACATCTATCTACCACATGCAAACTGGGCGACGCATCCCGACAACAACGAGGACCACGCCACCGTAATCGACTGGTGCATCGCCGGCGGCGAGAGCGGCCCGAAGGCGCGGCCGTCACATCCTGACTGGTTCCGGTCACTGCGCGACCAGTGCGCCGCGGCCGGCGTGCCGTTTTTCTTCAAGCAGTGGGGACGTTACCTGCCCGGCGAGCTCAAACGAGGCGATCCGATTCTCCGCTGGCAGAACGGCGCTAAGCAGTATTACAACGACGACGACGACATCCGCTTCAATGACTGCTGGTTGACAAACGACGAGCGCGGCCTTTGCGTCGCCGTGCCGTGCTCCAAGAAGCAGGCCGGCCGCCTTCTCGACGGCCGCGAGCATTCGGAGTATCCGGCGTGAAGGACACGCTGCCCACCAAGCGCCAGGTCATCGAAGAACTCCGCAAGGAGATCGACGCCTGGCGCTCGTCATACCGCAACCACAAGACCGACGAGATCGACGACCCGGTCGCCCTCCATGCGATCCGCTGCCTCGAGGTCGCGCTGCTCATCGTGCGCGAGCACTTCCCGCGGAGGAAGCGGTGAGCGTCTGCCTCTCACCGGTCGAACTGACGGCGCTGACCGGAAAGGTTCGCCCACACGCCCAGGCGCGGGTGCTCGACGCGCTCGTCATTCCGTACCGCAAGCGCCCCGACAACTCGCTTATCGTTTTCCGCTACCATGTCACGCCTGATGCGCCCCCGCAAGAAAGATCGGCATCTCCCGTCCTGCATCTACCATAGGCACGGCGCGTACTACCTGGTGAAGCACGGCCGCTGGCAGCGGCTCGGGACGGATCTGCCGTCAGTGCTCGCCGAATACGGCCGGCGCATGGCGCCGCAATCGCAAAGCCCCATCGGGAAGCTGATCGACAAGGCGATCGCGCACGCGAGCCCGTCACTGGCCCCCAGCAGCGCGCGCCAGTATCGAGAGGTCGCGGAGCGCCTGAAATTGATCCTGGTGGAGTTCCAGCCCGACCAGGTGAGGGCGAAGCACATCGCCGCGATCAAGATCGCGATGGCGAAGACGCCGAACATGGCGAACCGCGTGCTGTCGGTTGCGCGGCTCATTTTCGGGCTGTGGGTCGAATGGCAACTGATTGACAGCAACCCCTGCGTCGGCGTCCGTCCGTACAAGGAAAAGGGCCGCGACCGCTACATCACGGCCGCCGAGCGCGTCGCGATCCGAGAAAAGGCCGGGCCCAGACTGCAGGTCATCATGGACCTGCAATACCTGACCGGCCAGCGCATCAGCGACGTGCTGAAACTGCGGCTCGATCAACTGACCGACGCCGGCATCGTGTTTCAGCAGCAGAAGACGAAAGCCAGGCTGAGCGTGGAATGGACGCCCGAACTGCGGGCGGTGGTGGAGCGCGCGAAGGCGCTGTATGGGAAAGTGCGGCCGCTGAAGACGCTGCTATGCAACCGCCGCGGCAAGGCGCCGGACTATTCGACCGTGCACCTGCAATGGATGACGGCCTGCCGGGCGGCAGGCGTGGAGGACGCGCGACCGAACGACCTTCGCGCCGAGGCGATCACCGACGTCGACGAGGCGGGCGGCGACTCGACCGGACTGGCCGGACATACCAGCAGGGCGATGACCCGGCGCTACATCCGCAACCGCAAGCCGAAAGTGGTGCAGGGGCCGCGAGTATTGGACGTGTCCAATAAAACGGCCTAAAAACCCTTATGAATCAACACACGCCGATGATGCAGCAGTAGCTGAAACTCGCGGTATCAGAGCGTTGATGCCAATGGGGAAAAGCAAATGCGTGGTCCAATACTCGGTGCTGACTTACACGATCGCAACTCGCTGAATGATATCGAGGTGTCCGCAGGTATTGGACGCCTTGCTATCGCGTCTTGAGCGCTGGGATCCGGCTACAGCCCTCGATGACGGTCTCCAGCTCTGATTCGTAGCGCTGGCGCTCGATACGATCGCCCCAGAGCGCGTGGGTACGCTTGTACTGGTCGAGCGCCAGCAGTTCGGCGTCCGTGAGCAGCGGCGGGCGCTGCGGCCGATCCTCGACGCACGGCACCGGCACCGGCACCTTGACCTCCTTCGGGATCTCGACCGTGGAGGCGCAGCCGCCGAGCCCCAACACCATGATCGCGGTCAGCAGCAGCACGAAGCAGATAGCGCGGAACACCTCCCAGCGAAAATCGATCTCCTTCACGGCCGCGCCCTTCCCTCGATCTCGCGCCAGGCGCGGCCGCAATCGGCGCCGGTAGGCGTGGGGTTCGCCAGGATGGCCTTGATCTCGGCGAGCTCGGGATCCCGCTTGCGGCCTTCCGCGCGGATGGCGGTCAGCGTCCGCCGGGCCTCAGCGATGATGGCCTTGCCGGTCTTGTCGAGCGCGTCGACGCCGGCGTTCTGGCGCTCGAGCGCATCGGACAGCACCTTGGCCTGTGCCCGCGCCGTCACCAGCTCCACCTTGCAGTCGAGGCGGAAGGTGCGCTCGAGGAGCGCCCAGGCGGTGAGCGCCGCGCACAGCACGCCCATGCCCACCAGCACCCAGCCCAGCGGCGAGAGGGCCGGCAGGGCGATAAAACCGCGTTGGTTCATGTGGTCTCCCTCAATGGAGCGAGCGGGCGGGACACGACTTCCCGCGTGGTGCAGCGTCACGCGCCCCATCCCAGCGCGCCGTCTGCCGCCTGTGCATCTCGGCCACCGCTCGCATGATCTACGGCAGGCTCAGGATCTCGAGCCACACTTCGCCGCCGTCCTGGAGCGCCGCCTGGAGCTTGGCGAAAAGCGGCTCGAAGGCAAAGCGCGACTCCATGACGCGGCCGCCGTCCGGATCGCGCGCGCGGCCGGGCAGGATGCAGCCCTCGGTGTCGCCGGTCGAGTTGCCGGGATGGATGCGGATGCCCTCGAAGCCCGGCACCTCGAGCAGCAGGGGCAGCGGCCGGTTAAAGCGCGGCGAGTGCGTGATGACGACCCGGTAGCGCCCCTCGGGGATCGCAGTCGCGCCGTAGACCTTCTTGCCGTCCGGGCGCACCTGATCCTCGCAGGTGTAGCACTCGTAGGCGCCGTCGAGATAGAGCTGGCCCAGGGTAAAGCGGTCGGTACGGACGTCGCGCACGAGTTTCGCTTCCATTATCGCGACTCCCTGCGCCACAGTCTCGGATCGAACACGAGCACGCACGCGGTGAAGATGACGATGGTGTCGTATCCCACCCACTCCATAACGTAAAGCGGAGACACAGCAACAGCGAACGCGGAGATACCAAGGCCAATGTAGGACGCGCCGAGCGGCCAAGAGTGAATGCGCTTGCGCTTCATGCGGTTTAACACGCAGCCGCAGCGCACTACGATTGCCAGTGCGAACCCGGAAATAATCAAATCACGTATCACGTCGCTCACGTGTCGTCCTTTTCGAGTCCCAGCCTGGCGCGGAATAGCTCCCGCCCATCGCGGAAGAGCAGTGTTCCGACAAAGTGCGCCGACACCCCAATAAGAAACGCCACGGGTCGAGGATTCACCAGGCCCAGGTCTGTATATTTTTCGAGAACGCCGACGCCGAAAGGCGTCACATAGGCAGCGGTGACGGTGCCGATGACGAGCGCCACGTACCAGCGTTTAGTCGGCGGCATGAACCACAGAGCGATCAGCGCCCCGGCGAAGCCAGCCATCAGAACGCTGAACTCCACGCCAAAGGTCTGCATCGTCCAGCTCAACTGCGAGACGACGGCCGATGCCGCAGAGCCGACCGCAGCACCGTTTTTCACCATCAATGCCTCCATGATTTGCGCCTCATCGCCGCACCTTCACTGACTCTTTGTCGTTCCAGCGCGGGTTGTGCTGGCTACAGCTTTACGATCAAGACTACCCCCAAGAAAACCGAACACGCCACGGCCGGCAGCCCCGCGTCCAGATACCGATCGCGCGTCCATCCGGTGAATCCCTCCCACCATTTGAGCGCTTCAACCGACATGAGGCGATCACGCGCGATTTGGTTCTCACGTTGGGCGTGCTCGCGCGAGACGAACCACGCGACGCCAAAGCAGGCGCCGGCAAACGCACCCCACAGCGCAAGCCACGAGGCCGCAAACAAAACGCCCTGCATCAGCAGGGCGTAGAGGGCGTGGCGGAGGTTGGTCGCGTTCATGGACGTTGCTCGCGTTCGCGTTGCGCCGCTACGAAAGCAGCAATACGTTCTGGCGTGTGAACTTCCGCGCAGCGCGCTCTTACCCTGCCGATGTCCTCCGGGATAACCTGGTCTACACCCATCGATTGCAGATGGGCGTTGACGAGCGCCATTTGGAGATCGGGATCGACGCCCGGCGCAATGGTCGTCCTGTGATAGCCCCCATCGCTCTTGATAATCCGCACGTGGACAGTGCCGTCAACGTCATACAATCGATCGATCATCATGCGCTCGCAGGGTATTTGAGGGAAAAGTGCAGTGTTACGCTGCCGGCGGTTGGCATGTCGGCCGCGACGACCAATGACGCCGCCTGAGCGGAGCCAGATGCTTGCAATAGTGCTTCTGTTGTATTGGGGTCAACGCGCGCCGAGATATCTGTGTAGTTCGCCTTGGTTATCCCTGACCATCTCCCAGACCCATGATGTATATTATTGGTGTCTGTGTTGGACGTAAACGGAAACCCCTGCACCTTGGCGCTGCCGGAGGCAGTTGTGTGTGTGAACGTAGAAGTATTAATGACGAAATTTACGCGAACCTCTCTCCCTATTTTTGTGTAGCTACCAACTTGCACAGAATAGGCAATGCTCAAATTGCCAGCAGTCACAAAGGTAAAGGTAGGCGTCCACGTTCCCTCCTCGTAATCATCAAGCGTGTTGGGATCGGACGAGGGGTTCTGCGTCGCCGGGAACTTGATCTGGCCAGCGCTCGCGTGCGACAAGTCGAGGAGCCCAGCGAGCGCCAGCGCCGTCAGGAACGAGATCACGTCCACCGTGTTGGTGCCGTCCCACATGACTTGCGCCGACTTGCCCTGCGTGACGACGACACCGGTGCCGCTCGAAGTCTTGACCGTCAGCGTGAACGCGCCGCTCGTCGAGTTGACGATGATCCAGCGGCGCTTGATCTGCGGCAGCACCAGGCCGCGATTGCCGGTCAACGTGCCGGTGCAGATGATGATCTCCGGGCGCGCCTCGTCGGAAGTGAGCGTCAGATCGCCGGAGCCCGCAATCGACTTCGACAGCAGCCCCGGCGGCTGTTCCGCGTAGTGGCGGTGATCCTCGAACGAAGTAATCCCGCTTGCGCTGGTGACGACCTTGTAGAGCCGGACCTTATCCGCCGACCAGCCGGTCGTGTTCTTGCTCACCACGCCCGCAGCGGTGCGCTCGACGTAGTTGGTCTGGCTCGCGGTGAGTGCAATCGTGCCGTCCGCGATCGTGGTGGACACGCCATCGACCGGCAGGAAGCCGCCGTAATAAGCAAGCGTCAGGCCAGTGGTGCCGGTCAAATCGATGCCGAAGAGCCCGGCGGTCGCCACCGCCGAAAAAAGCTCGTTCACGAGATCCATCTGTCCGGCCTGCTGGACGCTTATCTGCCGCAACGTCGTCATCGTCCTCCCCTCACGCCACCGTCACCGAGGCCGTCGTCGGATAGCCCAGCCCGTATTCACCCGAGACCTGCGCTACGTCGAAGTCCACCGTCGTCAGCACGCCGCCAAAATCAGTCGTCTGATCCGCCGCCGAGTAATCGACCTGCGGCTCGTCGGATTCGAGCGTGCGCACAATGTCCGCGCCGTCGTAGATGTTCCACGTGTAGCGCTCGAACGCTTCGCCGAGCGGCGCATCCGATCCGGTGCGCCACAGGTTCTTCAAGCGCGTGCGGCGCACGCATTTGAGCCTCAGATCGCCGGACGCCGAGATGCGCCCGGCAGCCGCATGCCACGGCGCGAGCGGGCGCTTGCGGCGCGCGGTATTGACGAACGAGCGCGTCACCGCCGAATCGATGGACTGGTTGATCGTCACCGCCTTGTAGCGGCGCGCGACATCCACGTCGGCGAAGGATTGCTCGATCGAACGCAGCTCGCCCGTCAACGCGACCACCGTCTCGCCCACCACGTGGCCGCTCATGTAGGGTTCCGTGCCGTTTCGCCCGCGCAGCAGCCCCGAGAGGTCGTAGACGCCGGTCGAGATCAAGGTCGCGGTTCGCGCATAGACCAGCTCGTTGCCGATCAGGTAGCCGGTCGCGGTGCCCGCCAGGATCTGCTCCCGCGTGTAGCTCGCGAGCACGCCGGCGCCGACGTAGACGCGCACGACATTGGCCTCGTCGAATAGCTCGTTCCCTTCCAGCGCCGAAAACGTCGCGAGCGCCGTCACCGCGCGCCCAAAGATCGCGGGCACGACCACCGTGCCGTTGGGCACCGCGGCCCAGCTCACGCCCGCATCGTCGCTCTGGTAGAGCTGCCCGCCCGGCCACTCGGCGGTGACGCCCTTCATGGCAAGCACGAAGCCCGGATCGTCGTCGGCATCGCGCAGGAGGTGCGTGTCCAGCAGCTCGAACTCCGACGGCCCCTTGAGCGGAATGGTCTGCGGCGGCTGCCCATCGGCGCCGGCGCCGGGCGCGGCCTGCGTCCACACCGCGGCCAGATCCCGGACCGCTTTCCACACGATGACGCCGTCGGCGCCTTCATGCCGGTCGAGAAAGCGCACGCGGCGCGTGACGTCGTTGGCCGTGACATTCGCGATATCGGTCGGTTCGTAGCGCGTGTAATCGAGCCCGGTCGTCAGGTCGAAGGCGCCTTCGGCCGCCACCAGGAACTCGAACTTGGCCTTGTCCGCGATCTGCCGCGCACGATCGTCCGACATGACGATCGGCAGATTGAGGTTCACTTCCTGCATGCCGCCGGCGCCGGCGCGGTCACTCGACTGCTTGCCCACCTGGTAGTCGGCTGCCGGGTTCATGTAGGTGACATGCACCATGCGCGGATAGTCGAGCGCGCCCGAGGCGGTGGTGGTGAGCGGGTCGGGCGGTTCGTCCGATGCTCCGAGGACGCGAGCGCCGAGATCGGCCTGCGGGATCGTGACGGCTGCCGCCCCGCCGCGGCGCACGAACTTGATCTTGTAGTCGCTCTCGGTCACATCGAAGAAACCAGCAAGCGCCAGCGGCTCGACCAGCTCACGGATCGTGCCCTGGCGCGTCACCGGATAGCCGTCGAAGGTGAGCGCCGAGAGATCGGTGACCTCGAGATCGCCGGCAACGAGCGGCGAGCGCGTGGCGAGCGCCGTGATGATGGTGGCAGCCGAGGGCGGCGTCGCGACCACGCGCCGGGCAGGCTCGATCAGTTGCAGCATCGAGGGCGCGCCGAAGACATCGCCGTCTTCGGTCACCACTGGTGCTACGCCGTTGAAAACGCTGCCCCCGCACACGAGATTCACCGTGCCCTGCGTGCCGGTGTCGAGCTCGGTCATGGTGCCGGTCTCGACCTTCCAGAAGCGGCGCGTCGTGGCCGAGCGCTGGACGTAGAGGTTGCCGTAATCGTCCATCACCATGCCGGTCACGAGCCCGTAGTCGGTCGCCCCCATCCCCGTGGAGAGCACCACGTAATCGAGCAGTGCGCCCGCCTGGTCGTATTTATGGATACGCGCGGCCTCGTTCGCGCCGCCGGACTGGATGTAGAGATTGCCGTCCGTGCCCACCAGGCCGCGGGATGGCATGTTCGCGAAGGTCACCAGATGCACGTAGGCGTGCGTTTCGAGATCCACGTATCCGAAGCCGTGGTTCGCGGCGCCGCGCCGTGACACGTATAGACGGCCTGCGATGCGCCCGCCGTCCCAGAAGATCGATGTGTAATCTGCGCCGGTCGAGATCTGTTCTTTGGTCGCCGTAGTGCCGGCGAAGGTGAACGAATGCTGCCGGTAGAGAGAACCGCCGATCTGCACACCGCCGACCGCGGCTTGATCGTGATACTCGACGTAGAGTTCGAGCGTGTCGTCTTCTCCGTCCGGGTCGTATTCGAAGATGCGGCCAAACTGGTTGGTCCCGAAGCCAGACATCGTCGCCGACTGATCGACGCCCGACTGCTGCAGGCGGTGCAGCACCGCGCCGCCGGAAGCCTTCCACCATACGGCGCCGTTACGGCCGAGTCCCTGCAAATAGAAATGATCGCCAGCGCTCGTCAACAGCGTGGTCGAAGTCTCGGCGTAGAGATCGGAGAGGGCGATCCGGCATTCATGCGACGGCGTGGTGTCCTGGTAGGAAACCCACGCTTTACCGTCGGCCATCAACATGGCCGATTCGAG